>JALOOH010000095.1 GCA_025454515.1 Chloroflexota bacterium | reverse complement strand
GTGCTCGCGTCCGGCGTGGTGCCGCAGATCTCCGTGATCATGGGCCCGTGCGCGGGGGGCGCGGTCTACTCGCCCGCGATCACGGACTTCACGATCATGGTGGAAGGGACGAGCTACATGTTCGTCACCGGCCCCAACGTGATCAAGGCGGTGACCCACGAGGAGATCGATTCCGACTCGCTCGGTGGCGCGACCGTCCACACGACGACGAGCGGCGTCGCCCACCTCGCCGCCCCCGACGAGTCGGTCGCGCTCGATCATGTGCGGCGCCTCCTGTCGTACCTCCCGCAGAACAACCTGGAGGATCCGCCGCGCGTCGAGTCCCGCGATCCGGCCGACCGACGCGACGCATCGCTCGATTCAGTGATCCCGGACGACCCGCAGAAGCCCTACGACATGCATGACGTCATCAAGGCCGTCGTGGACGACCGCGAGTTCTTCGAGATCCAGCCCGAGTGGGCGGCGAACATCATCATCGGGTTCGCGCGCCTCGGCGGGCGCAGCGTGGGGATCGTCGCGCAGCAGCCCGCCGTCCTCGCCGGGGCGCTGGACATCGAGGCATCGGTGAAGGGCGCGCGGTTCGTCCGCACGTGCGACGCGTTCAATGTGCCGCTCGTCACGTTCGTCGATGTCCCCGGCTTCATGCCGGGCGTGAACCAGGAGCACGGCGGCATCATCAAGCACGGGGCGAAGCTGCTGTACGCGTACTGCGAAGCGACGGTCCCCAAGCTCGCCGTCATCACCCGCAAGGCGTACGGCGGCGCGTACGACGTCATGAGCTCCAAGCACGTCCGCGGCGACATGAACTTCGCATGGCCGACCGCGCAGATCGCGGTGATGGGCGCGGCGGGCGCGGTCAACATCATCTTCAAGGACCGGATCGCCAGGGCGGTGGATCCGGCTGCCGAGCATCGGAAGCTCGTGGCCGAGTACGAGGCGCAGTTCGACCACCCGTACATCGCGGCGTCGCTCGGCTACATCGACGAGGTCATCCTGCCGTCCGAGACCCGGCCGCGGCTCATCAGGGCGCTCGAGATGCTCAAGGACAAGCGGCAGGTCAACCCGCGCAAGAAGCACGGGAACATCCCGCTGTGAGGCGGCACCCGACCGCGGCCGGCCGGCCGGCCGTGTCTTTGTGCAAAGACGTCGCTGGGCAGGGCAGGGGAGTGCGACCGTGAGCGCCACGTCCGATCGCCCGTTCCGTCGGGTCCTCATCGCGAACCGTGGGGAGATCGCGGTCCGCATCATCCGGGCCTGCCACGAGATGGGGATGGAGGCCGTCGCCGTCTACTCTGATGCGGACCGGTCCGCGGCCCACGTGCGTGTGGCCGACCACGCCGTGCGCCTGGGACCGCCTCCGCCAGGCGAGTCCTACCTCCGCATCGACGCGGTGGTGGAGGCCGCCGTCTCGACGGGCGCCGAGGCGGTGCACCCCGGGTACGGCTTCCTGTCCGAGCGCGAGGCGTTCGCCCGTGCCGTCGAGGACGCCGGCCTGGCGTGGGTCGGCCCGCCGCCCGCCGCGATCGCGGCCCTCGGTGACAAGCTGGCCGCCCGCCGGACGGCGGCGTCGGTCAAGGTGCCGTGCGTCCCCGGCACGCTCGATCCGGCGCCCGTGGACGACCCGGACGAGGTCGACCGCGTGCTGAAGGCGGCACGCGAGGTCGGGTTCCCGCTGCTCGTGAAGGCGGCGGCCGGCGGCGGCGGGCGCGGCATGCGTCGGGTGGTCTCGCCCGACGAGCTGCCTGCGGCCCTGCTCGCGGGATCGCGCGAGGCGGCGTCCGCGTTCGGGGACGGCTCCGTCTACCTCGAGCGCGAGATCATGCCCGCCCGCCATATCGAGGTCCAGCTGCTCGGCGACGCCGACGGCACGGTCGTGGCGCTCGGCGAGCGGGACTGCTCCACCCAGCGGCGCCACCAGAAGCTGATCGAGGAGGCACCCGCTCCCGGCCTCACCGAGCAGGAGCGCCGGCGTCTCCACCAGATGGCGGAGCGCCTCGGCGCGGCGGCCGGCCTCCGGAACGCCGCGACGTGCGAGTTTCTGTACGACCGTGACGGGCGCTTCTGGTTCCTCGAGGTGAACACCCGTCTCCAGGTGGAGCACCCGGTCACGGAGATGGTCTCGGGCGTGGACATCGTCCAGGAGCAGTTCCGCCTTGCCGCCGGCCTCCCTCTGTCCGAACGTGTCCGCGCGGCGGCGCAGCGGGCGTCACGTCCCACCAGCCACGCGATCGAGCTGCGCATCTCCGCGGAGGACCCCGCCCGGGTCTTCGCCCCGACCCCCGGCCGGATCACCCGCTGGGTCATGCCGGGCGGACCCGGCATCCGCGTGGACACGGCGGTGGAGGCCGGTGACCGTGTCCCCGCGGAGTACGACCCGCTCATCGCCAAGCTCATCGTCCACGCGGAGGACCGCGCCGGGGCGATCGAGCGGCTCCGGCGGGCGCTCGACGAGGCCGAGGTCGGCGGGATCCAGACGACGATCCCGTTCCACCGGGCGATGCTCGACGAGCCGGACTTCGTGAGCGCGACGGGCCTCGCGACGACGTGGGTGGACGGCCACTGGGACGGCCCGGCGGCCCGGCTCCCGTGGGCCCGCGCGGCGCTCCTTGCCGCCGGACTGGTAGCGATCGATGAGGGAGCGGCGCCTGCCGCCCCCGGCGGAGGAGGGGCGCCGCCGGTGCCGGGCGGCGGCTCGGCCGCGTGGCGAAGGGGGGGTCGCGCGATGGCGATCGACAGGTGGCCGTCATGAGCGGCCAGAGGGCGAAGCCGGCCATCGCCGCGGGGACGACCCCGCCGCCCAGGAGCGCGTCCGAGCGCGTCGCCGGGCCCCTGCCCGGCCAGGCGCAGGAGCGCGAGGTCGATCCCCGGGCGGTCCGCGCGACGATCGCGGCATCGACGCGCCTCGAGGGCGATCCGTCGATGACGATCGAGCCCGCGCCCGACCCCGCGACCGCGCTCGTCGGCCGGGACGTCCTGCCGACCGACGACCCCGTCGTGGACGGGGCGCAGCTCCCGGCGCGGCTCGAGCGGTTCGGCGCCGGCCGTGCCCGGCTGACGCTCGCAGACCACGGCGAGCCGGTCCGGCTCCCGGTGGTCGTGGGCGAGGCCCGCACGGACCGGGCCCGCGGCACGATCGTCCGCGAGGTCGTCGTGCGCGGATGGCGCATCGAGGTCGAGGTGGAGCCCGAGCGGCGGGCGATGCTCCGCGAGCGCGCCCGGCGCGGGGCCGGGGCCCAGGCCCACGGCGGCCCGCTCGAGGTCCACGCGATCATCCCGGGCCGCGTCGTCGCGGTCTCGGTGAAGGCGGGCGACACCGTGGAGGCGGGCCAGCAGCTCCTCGTCGTCGAGGCGATGAAGATGCAGAACGAGCTGCGGGCCCCGCGCGAGGGTACGATCGAGCGCGTCGGCGTCGAGGTCGGCCAGACCATCGAGGTCGGGGACCTTCTCGTCGTCATCACGTGATCCGATCCGGTCCCGCGGCAGACGGGGCCCAGTCAGGAGGACGCGCATGGAGCCGAGCGACCGCCCGGCGAGATCGGGACGCGGCCAGGCGCCGGATGGCGTCCAGGGCGTGACCCGCCCCGACGACGTCTCCGCGCCCGACCCGGGGCGCGAGCGATGGCGCGCCACCGTCCGCGCGAAGGCGGTCGCGGAGTCGCCCGAGCGTCGTGCCCGCTTCGTCTCGACCTCCGGCATCGAGTACCGCGACCTCTACACGCCGGCGGACGTCGCGGGCCTCGACGAGGACCGCGACCTCGGCCGCCCCGGCGAGTACCCGTACACCCGGGGCGTCCAGCCGACGATGTACCGCGGCCGCCTCTGGACGATGCGCCAGTACGCGGGCTTCGGGACCGCCGAGGAGACGAACGCCCGGTTCCGCTACCTCCTGGAGCAGGGGCAGACCGGCCTGTCGGTGGCCTTCGACCTGCCGACCCAGATGGGATACGACTCGGACGCCCCGGAGTCGCTCGGCGAGGTGGGCCGGGTCGGGGTCCCCATCGACTCGCTCGCGGACATGGAGGCGCTGTTCGCGGGGATCCCGCTCGGCGACGTGAGCACCTCGATGACGATCAACTCCACTGCCGCGATCCTCCTCGCCCTCTACGTGGCGGCTGCGGAGAAGCAGGGGGTGGAGCGGGGGAGGATCTCCGGGACCACGCAGAACGACATCCTGAAGGAGTACATCGCGCGCGGCACGTACATCTACCCGCCGCGCCCGTCGATGCGTCTCGTGACGGACATCTTCGAGTTCGCGACCGCCGAGCTCCCACGGTGGAACACCATCAGCATCAGCGGCTACCACATGCGCGAGGCAGGGGCGACGGCGGCGCAGGAGCTCGCCTTCACGATGGCCGACGCCATCGCGTACGTGGAGGCGGCCGTCTCCCGCGGGCTCGACGTCGACGCCTTCGCCGGGCGGCTCTCGTTCTTCTTCGCGTCCTGGAGCGAGCTCTTCGAGGAGGTCGCCAAGTTCCGTGCCGCCCGGCGGATGTGGGCGCGCATCGTCAGGGAGCGCTTCGGCGCATCGAACATGCGTTCTATGGCGTGCCGGTTCCACGTCCAGACCGCCGGCTCGAGCCTCACGGCGACCTCGATCGACAACAACGTGGTACGTACCACTCTGCAGGCCCTCGGGGCCGTCCTCGGCGGGGCGCAGAGCCTCCACACGAACTCGCGCGACGAGGCGCTCGCGCTCCCGACGGAGGCCGCCGCGCGCCTCGCGCTCCGCACGCAGCAGGTCATCGCGTACGAGGCCGGCGTCACCGAGACGCCCGACCCGCTCGCGGGGAGCTACCTCGTGGAGACGCTCACCGACCAGGTGGAGACCGCGGCGTGGCGGCTGCTCGACGAGATCGACGCGATGGGCGGGACGCTCGCCGCGATCGAGGCCGGGTTCCAGCAGCGGCGGATCCAGGAGTCCGCGTACCTCACGCAGCGGGAGATCGAGCGGGGCGAGAAGGTCGTCGTCGGGGTGAACAAGTACCGCGACGAGGAGCATGCGAGCGCACCCACGCTCCGCATCGATCCCGCGGGGGAGCGGGCGCAGGTCGAGCGGGTCCGCAGCGTGCGGGCGGGACGCGATCGCGCGGCCTGGGAGGCGGCCCTGCGGCGGGTGGAGGACGCGGCGCGCGGCAGCGACAACCTCGTCCCGCCGATCCTCGAGGCCGTCCACGCGTACGCCACGGTCGGCGAGATCAGCGACCGCCTGCGGTCGGTCTGGGGCGAGTACCGCGAGCACGTGACGATCTGACGCGGCGCGCCGTCCCGTCCGGGACGGCGCCCGGCTGGCCCGCGCGGGCCGGGAAGGAGCGACCGATGACCGAGCCGATCCGGGCGGTCCCCGGGCACGTCCGACGCATCGGGCGGATCCACCACATCGCCGTCGTCGTGCGCGACATCGAGGCGTCTCTCGGCTTCTACCGCGACGCGCTCGGCCTGGAGGTCGGTGCGGTCCAGCCCATCCCCTCGGACCGGGTGGTCATCGCCTTCCTGCCCGTCGGCGGCGTGAAGGTCGAGCTCGTGGCCCCGACGGACGAAACGACCGGCGTCGCCCGCTTCCTCGCTTCGCGGGGGGAGGGGTTCCACCACGTCTGCTTCGAGGTGGACGACATCTCGGCCGCGCTCACGCGGCTCGCGATCGAGGGCGTCGAGGAGATCGACACCGCGCCGCGGCCCGGCGCCGAGGGACCCGTGGCGTTCCTGCACCCGCGCAGCTGTCACGGCGTCCTCGTCGAGCTCATCGAGGCGCCAGGCGGGCCGGCGTGGGCGACCCTGTACCCGAACGGCTTCGTCGCCCCCGACGCGATCGCCGGTTAGAGAGCGGACGCCTCGCCGCGTCCCGACGCCCGGGCGGCCGGGGTCGTCAGGCCTCCTTCACGGCCGCGTACCAGACGCGGTCGGCGACCTCCTGGACGCTCTCGCTCATCCGCGAGAAGCGGCGGTACAGCTCGCGCCGGCCCATGACCTCCCGAAGGTCGTCGACGCCCAGCAGCGCCACCATCGCATTCCGGTAGACGCGCTCGAGGTTCCGCTGGGCCTTGACCGCTCGATCCGCTGCCTCCGTGGGATCCACGCCCTTCTTCGTCCCGGTCGCGGCCATGATGTCGAACGCGTCCGCGAGGTGGCGGACACCCTCGGCGAGGAACGCCGCCATCCCCGCGATCGCGTCGTCCGGGCCGATCGCGATGACCTCGGCCTCACGGACCGCGTTCTTCGCCCCGTTGAGGACGTCGTCCAGGCGCTGCGAGAGGACGTAGATGTCCTCCGCGCCGATCGGCGTGATGAACGCGGCGCGCAGGGCGAGCCGAAGCTCGCGCTTGACGTCGTCCGCGTCGTGCTCCCGGTCGGAGAGGCGCTCGGCAGCCCCTGGGTCGCCCGCCGCCCACGCGGTGAGTGCCTCCATCGCGTCCACCGTGATCGCGGCCTGCCGGCAGAGCATGCCGAGCACGTCCGGCGTCTCGGGGAAGAACCATCCGAGCTTGGGCCGCAGGCTCGTCATCCCACGATGTACCTCCAGAGCGGGAGCGCGAGCGCACCGATGATCGCTGCCGCGGGGATCGTGGTGACCCAGGCGACGAGGATCTCCCGGACGACTTCCCAGCCGACGTGACGATACCGCCCCCGGCCGGCGCCGATGCCGACGATCGACGAGGAGACCACCTGTGTCGTGCTCACCGGCGCTCCGATGGCCGACGCGGCGAGGATCAGGCTCGCCGACGTGCTCTGGCTCACGAGCCCATCCACCTCGCGGATCGGGAAGATCCGCCGGCCGATGGTGTGGACGATCCCCCAGCCGCCGAACGCGGTGCCGACCGTGATCGCGATGGAGCAGGCGAGGACGACCCAGGCGGGCACGGCCGCGAGCTCGGGGATGAGGCCGGCAGCGACGAGGACGGCGGCGACGACGCCGACGGTCTTCTGCGCGTCGTTCGACCCGTGGCTGAGCGCGAGCCAGGCCGACGTGAACCACTGGGCGGTGCGGATCGGGACTGACGCGCGGACGGTGGCCCGCCGAAGGAGGCGAAGGGCGAGCCGCTCGACGACGAAGGCGGCGCCGGCCGCGAGGATCGGCGCGAGCGCGAGCACGATGAGGATCCCGAGGACGCCGCCGAGGTGGCCGTCCACGTCGGGTCCCCACTGGACCGCCGACGGCCCGGCCGCGAGCAGCGCGGCGCCGACGAGGCCCCCGACGAGCGCGTGGCTGGAGCTCGACGGGATGCCGCGACTCCACGTGACGAGATTCCAGAGGGTCGCGCCCGTCAGGCCGGCCCCGATGACCGCGATCGCCTCCGTCCCGGTCACGTCCACGATCTTGCCCGTCGTGTTGGCGACCGCCGCGCCGATGAGGAACGGGCCGATGAGGTTGAAGACGGAGGCCAGGACGACGGCCGCGACCGGACGCGCGATCCGTGTCGCGACGAGGGTCGCGATCGCGTTCGCGGCGTCGTGGAAGCCGTTGGTGAGCGCGAACGCGAGGGCGACGCCGATCGCGAGCACGACTCCCGCGGTCACGCCGATCCACCTCCGCAGCGAGCGTCCGGGAGGACGCTGCCGCGGATGTTAACGGGCGCCGGGGTCCCGGACGAGCATCCGCCCCGGACCACGGCCAGGCAGGTCCCGGGTCAGCGGACGCCAGCCCGCCGAAGGAGGGTCGGGATCTCCGTCGGGGTCTCGGCGACGAGGAAGCCGGCGGCCTCCAGGGCCGCGACCTTCGCCTGCGCGGTCCCGCTGCCGCCGCTGATGATCGCGCCGGCATGGCCCATCCGCTTCCCCTCGGGCGCGGTCCGCCCGGCGATGAACGCGACCCTCGGCACGTCGGCCATGTGCTCCGCGGCCCACGCCGCGGCCTCCTCCTCGGCCGACCCCCCGATCTCCCCGATGAGGACGATCGCGTTCGTCTCCGGGTCCGCGGCGAACAGCTTCAGGACGTCCGTGTGGTTCGTGCCGATGATCGGGTCGCCGCCGATGCCGATGCACGTGGACTGCCCGATCCCCGCGTCGGTCATCGCCTGGACCGCCTCGTAGGTGAGCGTCCCCGAACGCGACACCACGCCGACCGTGCCCTCCCGGTGGATGGAGCCGGGGATGATCCCCACCTTTGCCCGCCCCGGGGAGGTGACGCCCGGGCAGTTGGGCCCGACGAGCCGGGCGCCCTTCTGGCGGACGACCTCGACCACCGGGACCATGTCGAGCGCCGGGATCCCCTCGGTGATGCAGACGACCGTCGCGATCCCCTCGGCGACGGACTCC
>JALOOH010000292.1 GCA_025454515.1 Chloroflexota bacterium | reverse complement strand
TCGTGATCGCCGCGGTGAGGCTCGTCTTGCCGTGGTCGATGTGCCCGATCGTCCCGACGTTGACGTGCGGCTTCGTCCGCTCGAACTTCTGCTTCGCCATCTTCGAACCGCTCCCTGCCTGATCGGCTAGTGTCGGGCGTGGGCCCGTCAGACCTTCGACTTGGCCACGAGCTCCGCCGCGACGCTCGCGGGGACCTCGGCGTAATGCGACAGCTCCATGGAGTAGCTCGCGCGCCCCTGGGTCATCGACCGCAGGTCCGTCGCGTACCCGAACATGAGTGCGAGCGGGATGAACGCGCGGACCACCTGCGTGGAGCCGCGGGAGTCCATCCCCTCGATGTGCCCCCGCCGGCTGTTCAGGTCGCCGATCACGTCGCCCATGAACTCCTCGGGCATCGTCACCTCGACGCGCATGACCGGCTCGAGGATGGCCGGGTCGGCCTTCGCCACCGCGTCCTTCACCGCGAGCGAGCCCGCGATCTTGAACGCCATCTCGGACGAGTCGACCTCGTGGAAGGACCCGTCGAACAGCGTCGCCCGGACGTCCACCATCGGGTAGCCCGCGTAGACGCCCGTCTCGAGCGTCTCCCTGATCCCGGCGTCCACGCTCTTGATGTACTCGCGGGGGATCGTGCCGCCGACGATCTTGTCGACGAACTCGTAGCCGGTGCCCTTGTCGGCCGGCTCGAGCTTGATGACCGCGTGGCCGTACTGGCCCTTGCCGCCGGTCTGCCGGACGAAGCGGCCGTTCCCTTCCGCGGCGTGGCGGATGGTCTCCCGGTACGACACCGACGGACGGCCGACGTTGGCGGCGACCCTGAACTCCCGCGTCATGCGGTCGACGAGGACGTCGAGATGCAGCTCGCCCATCCCGGCGATGCGCGTCTGGCCGGACTCCTCGTCCGTGTGCACGCGGAACGTGGGGTCCTCCTCGGCGAGGCGCTGGAGCGCGATCGCGAGCTTGTCCTGGTCGGCCTTGGTCTTGGGCTCGATCGCCACCTCGATGACCGGCTCGGGGAACGTCATCGACTCGAGGACGACCGGGTGGTCCGGGTCCGTGAGCGAGTCGCCCGTGAAGGTCACCTTGAGGCCCACGGCCGCGGCGATGTCGCCGGCGCGGACCTCGTCCATCTCCTCGCGGTGGTTCGCGTGCATCTGGAGGATGCGGCCGATCCGCTCCTTCGTCCCCTTCGTGGTGTTGAGGACGTACGAGCCCGACTTGAGAGTGCCCGAGTACACGCGGAAGAATGCCAGCTTCCCGACGAACGGGTCCGCCGCGATCTTGAACGCCAGGGCGGCGAACGGCGCCTCGTCGGAGACCGGCCGGAGCTCCTCGTGGTGGGTCCTGGGGTTGAAGCCCTCCACCGGGGGGACGTCGAGCGGGCTCGGGAGGTATGCAACGACCGCGTCGAGCATCGGCTGGATGCCCTTGTTCTTCAGCGCCGAGCCCGTGAGGACCGGGACGATCTTGTACGCCAGCGTCCCCGTGCGCAGGCCGTGGCGGATCTCGTCCTCGGTGAGCTCCTCGCCCTCGAGGAACTTGTGCGTGAGCTCGTCATCGACCTCGGCGACGGCCTCGATCATCGCCTCGCGGTGCTTCTTCGCCTCGGGCAGGAGGTCCTCCGGGATCTCCGTGACGTCGATCTGGGCGCCGAGGTCGTCGCGATAGTAGATGGCCTTCATGGCGACGAGGTCGATGACGCCCTGGAAGCGGTCCTCGATCCCGATCGGGATCTGCACGGGGACGGCGTTCGCGCCGAGGCGGTCGCGGATCATGTCCACCACCCGCCAGAAGTCCGCGCCGGTGCGGTCCAGCTTGTTGACGAAGCAGAACCGCGGGACCTGGTATCGGTCCGCCTGCCGCCACACGGTCTCCGACTGCGGCTCGACGCCGGCGACGCCGTCGAAGACGACCACGGCTCCATCGAGGACCCGGAGGCTCCGCTCGACCTCGACGGTGAAGTCCACGTGCCCGGGCGTATCGATGATGTTGACGCGGTGGTCGTCCCAGAAGCAGGTCGTGGCCGCGGCGGTGATGGTGATGCCCCGCTCCTGCTCCTGGGGCATCCAGTCCATCGTCGCCGCGCCCTCGTGGACCTCGCCGAGCTTGTAGATCTTCTTCGTGTAGAAGAGGATCCGCTCCGTCACGGTGGTCTTGCCCGCGTCGATGTGCGCGATGATCCCGATGTTGCGGGTCCGCGCGAGCGGGACCTGGCGTGTCACGGTTCGATGACTCCTGGCTCTCGGCCTACCACTTGGTGTCCTCGCGGCGCTTCACGGCAGCGCCGAGGCCGTTCATGGCGTCGACGAACTCGGCCGCGAGCTTCTCGCTCATGCTCTTGCCGTTCCGCTTGCGCGCCGACTGGACCAGCCAGCGGACGCCCAGCGACATGCGGCGGTCGCCACGGATCTCCACGGGGACCTGGTAGGTGGCGCCGCCGACCCGGCGGGGCTTCACCTCGATGATCGGCGTGGCGTTGCGCAGGGCCGCCTCGAGGACCTCCAGTCCCGGGCGCTTGGCCTGGGCCTCGGCGCGGGCGAGCGCCTGGCGGAGCAGGCGCTCCGCCAGATGGCGCTTCCCGTCCACCATGAGCTTCGCGACGATCCGCTCGGTGGTGCGGTTCGCCGGGACGGTCTCGTACTTGACCTTGCGCGGGATCGACTGACGACGCGGCATCGGGCTACTTCTTCTGTCCGGCCGGGACAGCGGTCGCCTTGGCGCCGTACTTGCTCCGACCCTGCTTGCGGTCCTTGACGCCGGCGGCGTCGAGCGTCCCGCGGATGATGTGGTACTTGACCGACGGGAGGTCCTTCACCCGGCCGCCGCGGACGAGCACGACCGAGTGCTCCTGGAGGTTGTGCCCGATCCCGGGGATGTAGGCCGTGACCTCCATCTGGTTCGTGAGCCGCACGCGGGCGATCTTGCGGAGCGCCGAGTTCGGCTTCTTCGGCGTCATCGTGCGGACCTGCAGGCAGACGCCGCGCTTCTGCGGGGCGCCCGGGATGGGCACCTGCCGCTGGCGGAGGCTGTTCCAGTTCTTGCGCATGGCGGGAGCCTTGACCTTGCTGATCCTCGGCTTGCGCCCATGGCGCACGAGCTGGCTGATCGTCGGCACGGAGACGCTGTTCCTTTCCTGTCCTGTGGCCCCGTGGGGCGTCGGGCCCGACGGCCGCGATCGCGGCCTCCGTCCCGTTCTGTCGCTGGTGCTTTCTCGCGAAGGTCCGGCACCGTCGCCGCCCGTCCCGGGCGGCCGGCCCGCCGCGGGCGCGCGAGGGCGCCCGGCCGAGGCCGCGAACGCGGAGTGTAGCAGCGGGGCCCGGGGGGTGTCAAAGCCGCCGGCCCCGTCCCCGCCCTGCGGGGAGCGCTGTCAGTCGGCCGCGGCCTTCTTCGACCGCCTGGGCTTCGCCGGCGCCGGAACGTCCGGGGCGAAGGCCTCGGCCGCCGGCTCCGCGGGGACCGAGCCCGGCTCCCCGGACGGCGGCGCGTCCGGGGTCTCGTCGTCTTCGATCTCGGCCGCGACGGCCGCCGCGAACGCCTCCGTCGCGAGATCCTCGGCGAGGCGCCGCCGCAGGAGGTCGGCCTGGTCGTCCTCCTTCTCCGGGTCGGCCACGAGGAACGGGTTGGGCTCGTCGTCCGGGCCCGAGGTCCGCTCGAGGACCCCGAGGGACGAGAGAAGGTCCACGACGCCGTCGGTCGCCACCGACTCGGGTGCATCCACCGGCGCGGCGAGCACGGCGAGAAGCTCGCCGGTCTCCTCGTCGACGCCCGCGATGGCCCCCTCCTCGTCGATGAACGGGTTGAACTCCTCGCCCCCGAAGCCCTCCGGCAGCTCCCCGCCCGCGAGCGCCTCGCGCGCCTCGCGGCGCCGCCGCTCGGCGCGGGCGGCCACGTTCTCCGGCGCGCCGGAGCCCGCGGGGATGAGCTTGCCGATGATCACGTTCTCCTTGAGGCCGATGAGGTCGTCCTTCATCCCGTTGATCGCCGCCTCGGTGAGGACGCGCGTCGTCTCCTGGAACGACGCCGCCGCGAGGAAGCTCGA
>JALOOH010000094.1 GCA_025454515.1 Chloroflexota bacterium | reverse complement strand
TCGTCGCGAGGCCGGCCGCGAGCTCCGTCGCGCCCGCGGCCGCCTGCGTCGTCCCGCCCGAGAGCTGGGCCGCGCCCGCCGCGAGCCCCGCGGTCTGCGTGCCGAGACCGGTCGTCTCGGTCCGCATCGTGGCGAGGCCTGCAGCGAGCTCCGTCGCCCCGGCCGCCGCCTTCGTCGTCCCGGTCGAGAGCTGCGCCGCACCGTCGGCCAGCTGCTGCGTCTGATCCGGAAGGCCGGACGTCTTCGTCGCGATCGTCCCGAGACCCGTCGCCAGGTCGCTCGCGCCCGTGGCCGCCTGCGACGCGCCCGCCGCGAGGTCGCTCGCGCCCGACGCGAGCTGCGTCGTCTGTGCCGGCAGCCCGCTCGTTGACGCGTCGAGCGTCCGGAGGCCGTCCGACAGCGACGTCGCCCCCGAGGACAGCTCCGCCGCGCCGGTGGATGCGTCCTTCGCCCCCGCGGCCACGGCCGTCGCCCCGTCGGCGACGAGAGCGGTCCCGGTGGCGAGTGCGCTCGTCCCGTCGACGAGCTCCGTCACCCCGTCCACTGCGGTCGTGGCGCCGCTCGCGAGCTCGTCGAGCCCGACGACCAGCTCGCCGCTCACCGTCCGGATCCCCGAGGCATCGTCGGCGAGCGCCGATGTCCGGTCGGCGAGCGCCCGCGCGTCCGCGGACCCGCCCTGCAGCGCGCGTTCGGCCGTGGTGACCGCGAGGAGCACGTCCTCGACGTACGACGCCGCGGCGTCACGCACCGCGGTCGCAGCGATCGCCGCCCGCACCTCGCGGGCGACCTCCGTCGCGGCGGTCCCCTGGCCAGACGCGAGCGCGAGGTCCAGGCTGGCCGCCGGCTGCGCACCCGTCGCGTCGGCGCGGATCGCCGCGACCCGCCGGGAGAAGTCGGCCGGGACCGTCAGGACCGCGCCGTACGAGCCGGACGCGAGCCCGTCCGCCGCCTCCGCCGCGCCGACGGCCTCCCACCGGAACGCATCCGTCACGTCGCCGGCGACGAGCTGCGCCGCGAGGTCCGCCCCGAGGGCGAGCGATGCGGTGGTCCCATCGGCACGGGAGACGGTCGCGCCCTCGTCGAGGACGACGACCGCCGCCGGCGTCGTGGGCGCGCCACGCTGGGTCTGCGACCAGACGACGAGGCCGGCGAACGTCACGGGCACGAGCGCGGCGAGGACGAGTGCGACGGCGAGGCGTCGGCGCGAGCGGCGACCCGCGGCGGCGGTCGCCGCGAGCACCCCGTCCGCGGCACCGGCGAGCGGCACGAGGCCGCGCTCGCCGAGGCGCATGCCGGACGGCCACCACGCTCGGTCGCCGACGATCGTCGTGATGGCCGGGACGAGGATCGAGCGGACGAGGAAGGTGTCGATGAGGACGCCGATCGCGACCGCCACGCCCACCTGGAAGAGGACGACGAGCGACGCGGTGGCCATGGACCCGAACGTCCCGGCGAGGATGAGCCCCGCCGACGTGATGACGGCGCCCGTCCGCCCGGACGCGACGCGGATCCCCTCGCGGATCGGCCGCGTCTCGCTCTCCTCGCGCACGCGGCTCATGAGGAAGATGTTGTAGTCGGCGCCGAGCGCGACCAGAAGGACGAACACCATGAGGGGCAGGTAGAAGCTGATCCCCGGGTGCCCGAGGACCTCCTGGAAGAGGAACGCGGAGAGGCCGAGCGCGCTGCCGTACGAGAGGAGGACCGTCGCCACGAGGTAGAGCGGCGCGACGAGGGCGCGGAGCAGCAGGATGAGGACGAGGAGGACCCCGAGGACGGTGACGATGCCGACCCGGAGGAAGTCGCTCGAGAGGACGTCCTGCACGTCGGCGAGCTGCGCGGTGGAGCCGTACAGGTCCGCCGATGCGCCCTGGCCGAACGCGGGGGCCGCGGCGGCGACGTCGTCGCGCACGGTCCGCACGGTCTGGAACGCCGAGATCGAGTAGGGGTCGTCCGCCGTCGTGACGTAGAAGCGGGTCGCGGTCCGGTCGGCCGAGATGAACGCATCGACCGCGCGTTCCAGGTCCGCCGCGCGCTCCCCGCCGAGCCCGACGGGGATGAAGATGTCGTCGGTCCGCCCGTCGAAGACGCCGGACAGCGCGCGGAACGCGACGGGCAGCGCGTCGAACGTCGCCTCTGCCTCGCGACGCGCCTCCTTCGCCGCCTCTGTGCCGGCGAGGCTGTCGGGGAAGAGCGTCGCGTCCGTGCGCTCGTCGAAGTGGCTGGCGAGGGCCTGCAGCGCGTTGGAGGCCGCGACCGCGGCGTCGATGCCGGGCTCCTGCGCCAGGCTCGCCGCGGCGGCGCTGGCGTCCGTCCAGGAGGCGAGCCCCCGGACCTCGGGGTACGCGGCCGCGAGCTCGGCGAGGTAGTCGGAGAGCAGCGACGCGTCCGTGCCGCCATCCGAGCCCGCCAGGGCGCTCGTGGAGGTCATCGCGGACGCGAGGGTCCGCAGCTGGTTCTCGACGAGGCTCTGCTCGCGGGCGCGGTCCACGACGTCCTGCGCGTCGGCGATCGCCGCCGTCGTGGCGCGGTACTCGCTCCGGGCCGCGACGTCCGGGAAGGCGGCGCCGAGGGCGCCCACGTAGTCGAGCGCCTGGGCGAGCCCGTCCGTGACCTCCGTGTCGAGCAACGCGGCGGACTCGACGGCGGACCCGGACGTGTCCGCCGACAGCTCGTCGGCGATCGTGCCCAGCTGGACCGACGGCCGCATCGCGTCGGGCACCGTCCCGTCGCCTTCCGGCGTCACGAGGCTCGTGACGGTGTCCACGCCGCCGGTCGCCTCCACGTCGAGCACGGTGTCCCGCAGCCGCGCGAGCATCGCGGGCGCGAGCATGTCCGTGGAGCCGCCGCCGTCCACGACGACGGTGGACTGCGTGATCCGCCCCTTGCCGAGGTGCTCGGCGACCACGTCGTACCCCGCCCGCGCGTCGGACGCGGCCGGAAGCTCGGCGAGCGTGTCGAAGTTCGTCTGCGCCTGCGGGACGTAGAGGATCGGGATGAAGAGGGCGACGGAGAGGGCGACGGTGACGATGCCCGGGTGCCGCGAGACGGCGGCCGCAAGGCGGGCGAAGAACCCGTCCGGCTCGCTGTCCGCCGCCGCCTTCATGTGGAGCGGCCAGAAGAGGTAGTGGCCGAAGATCCCCAGGAGGGCCGGGGTCAGGGTGAGGCCCGCGAGGAGCGTGATGAAGACCGCGACGCCGAGCGCGGGCCCGGTCGTCCGGATCATCCCGAAGGCCGCGAACGCCATCGCGGCGAGGCCCACGATGACCGTCGCCGCGCTCGCGCTGATGACGCCGCCGATCCGCCCGACGGTGTCCCGGACCGCCTCGTGCCAGTCCTCGTGGCGCACCTCCTCGCGGTACCGCGAGATGAGGAAGATCGCGTAGTCGGTCCCCACGCCGAAGACGAGCACGACGATGAACGTGTCCAGGAGCGACGAGACCTCCCACCCGGCGGCGGCGAGCATCCCGAGGGCGCCGCGGCCGACGAGGAAGGCGGCCCCGATCGTCACGAGCGGCACGAGGGCCGCGAGCGGGGCCCGGTAGATGAGGAGGAGGATGAGGACGACGAGGACGATCGTCACGAGGGTCGTGCTGTCCGTGCCCTCGGCGATCGCCCCGATGTAGTCGGTCGTGATGCCGGCGGAGCCCGTCACGTGCGCCGCCAGGCCGCTCGGGGCCGTGGCCTCCAGGTGGTCGCGGAGCTGCGAGACGACGGTCTCGGCCTCGTCGCCCGCCGAGCCGATCGTCAGGTTCACGACGAGGAGCTCCAGGACCCCGTCCTCGCTCCGGAGCATCGACTCGAGCTCGGGCCGCGACGCGGCCGAGTCCACGCTCTTCACCGCTGCGCGGAGCTCGGGCGGCGCGTCCGCGCTCTTCGTCCAGGCTGCGATCTGCTCCACGTACGCGTGGTCGGCCTCCGTCAGGCCCCCGTCGCGGGAGAACGCGAGCGTGGCGGAGCTCGAGGCGGCCGAGCCCGGGAATGCCCGGTCCAGGGCGCTCTCCGCCTTGACCGACGGTGCGTACGCGGGGAGGAAGGAGGCCTGGTCGGCGGCGCCGCTGGAGGCGAGCGACGGCGCGAACAGGACGGACAGCACGGCGAGGACGACCCAGGCGAGGATGACGACGTAGCGGAACCGATAGACCTGGACACCGAGTCGTTCGAACATCGCCTGCCTCCGTCGGCCGGGTGTCGCCTCCTCCCGGCCCGCGTGCATGTAGAGGGTTGCGCCGTGCTGGGGCACCGTCTACGATACGGATGCGTATCGGATACGTCAATGTATCCAGTACGACCGTGTATCCATTCGGGGGATCGGCCGTGAGCGTCGAGGCGAGGGAGCCGGTCCGTTCCGCTCGGCGGGACGCCACGCGTGAGCGGGTGCTCGATGCGGCGCGCGAGGTCTTCGCGGAGCGCGGCGTCTTCGGTGCGACGGTCGAGGAGATCTGCGACCGGGCGGGCTTCACCCGCGGCGCGTTCTACTCGAACTTCGCGGACAAGGACGATGTCCTCGAGGCGCTCATCGAGCGCGAGCACGCGCGCCTCGTCGCGTACCTCGACGCGCACCTGGACCTCGTGGTCGGGGAGCCGGCGCCGTCGGGGGCGGGATGGGCCGGCGGCCAGGGGGGACTCGACGGACCCGAGGCCGCGGGGCTCCTCGGCGCGATGGTCGAGCGCATCCTCGCCTCGGTCCCCGGCGACAGGCTCCTCTCGCTCGTGCAGACGGAGCTGGAGATCCATGCGATCCGCCAGCCGGCCGCGTCCCGGGCGTTCCTCGACGCGGACGCCCGGTTCCGGGCCCGCATCTCCACGTTCATCGAGCGCGGCATCGCCCTGCTCGGCCGCGAGCTGACCGTGGACGCCGGGACGGTCGCGGACGCTGCCGTGGGCGTCGTGGAGCGCAGCGTCCGGCGGGCGCTCATCTCGGGCGGCGACGATCCGGACGCGATGGCGCGGGAGGTCCTCCCGGCGCTCATCCTCGCGGTCTCGCGGCCCGCGACCGCGGACTGAGCCCGGTGGAGGAGCCCGGCGCGCCCGGGGAGCCCACCGCCGGACCGGCGGCGGACGAGCACGGCCCGGACGGGAGCCATACCCGCGGTGTAGACGAGCGCGGCCCGGACGGCCCGGGCGGCCCGCGAGCTGGCCCCGCGCACGAGCGACGCGCCGCCGTGCGGTCGATCACGTGGACCCTGGTGGCCGCGCTCGTCTGCCTCCTCGCGATCGTCGTCCTGCGGTGGCTCCCGCCCCTCGCGTCGGGCTACGCGGACGACCCGATCATGGCGGGCCACAAGCTCGCGTACCCGTGCTTCGGGAACCTGTACGCGCGCCACGGGGACCGCGTGGTGCTCGTGGCCGTCGCCCACTGCCGCAGCGCGGAGGGCGCCGCCGTCGCCGACGCGCAGGGCCGCCATCTCGGGACGTGGGGACCGCTCGCCACGCTCGATCCGTGCCCGGTGGAGGGGAAGCGCTGCCTCGCGTCGGACATGACGTACGTCGACCTCGCGCCGGAGCGCATCCCCTGGGGGCACCTCGACACGGTGCGGATGGGCCGCGCGGGGATCCGCAGCGTCGCCGCCGCGCGGCCGCTCGCCTGCGGCGACATCGCCCCGGGGGACCCGATGGAGGCGACCGGCGTGCTCGGCTACCGGCAGGGCCGCGTCCTCGAGGTGGCGCCGTACCTCGCGGACGGGGACGGCGACCACTTCCCGTGCATGGTGCTCACGGACACGCGGGCACGCGTCGGCGACTCCGGCGGACCGGTGTTCGTCGACGGGCAGCCTGCGGGGATCGTCAGCCGGAGCTTCGGCGGGCAGATGGCGTTCACGCCGCTCGCCGAGGGGCTCGAGGCGCTCGGGCTCGAGCTCTGCACCACGCCCGACTGCGGCCTGCCGCGGCCGGAGGCGGCGACGACGGGATCCCCGGCGGCGACCCGGGCCCCCGACGCGGCCGTCCCGTGGATCCTCTTCTTCCGCTACGACGAGCGCGAGGTCTGGCGCCTGCGGCCGGGGACCGACGAGATGCAGCTCGCACTCACGGGTGGCCCGGAGGAGGTCACCGGGGAGGTCGGCTGGTCTCGCGACGGCGAGCGCTTCGCCTTCGTCGGCGTCGACGCCGACGGCACGCGGGACCTGTGGGCGGCCGGCTGGGACGGGACCGGCGCGGTGCGCTACGTGGACTGCGCGCCGCCCTGCGTGCAGGTGGGAGGTCCCGACTGGTCGCCGGATGGGGCGTCCATCGCCTTCTGGCGCCTCGACGTCGCTGACGACTCCCTGGCAGGATCCACCCTCCGGACGATCGACGTCGCGAGCGGCGCGGTGAGGACCGTGCTCGAGAGCGAGCTTCCGCGGGTCCTCGCGTTCCCGCGGTGGTCGGGCGATGGTCGGCGCCTCGTCGCGACCGAGATCGTCATCACCGCGGGGACCGCTGCGGCCGCGCCCGAGATCCGCGGCTCATCGCTCGTGGTCGTCGATCTCACGTCGTCACCTCCGACCGTGCGCCGGCTCGTCGACCCGGAGATGTACGTCGGCACCGCGGCGTGGCACCCGACCGAGGACCTCATCGTCTTCTCGGCGGGCGCCATCGAGCCCTTCGACCCGCGTCATCCGGCGTCCGAGCTCTACGTCATCCGCCCCGACGGCAGCGGGCTCACGCGCCTCACGGACCTCGAGAGCGTGGACGGAGCGGCCCTCTGGCCGGCCTGGTCGCCCGACGGATCGGCGATCCACTTCAGCCTCGTCCATCGCGGTGCCGGCGCGATCACGCTCGCGACGATCCGGCCGGACGGGTCGGGCCTCGACGATCTCGGTGTCTCGGAGCCGATCGTGGGCGCGTTCGCCCGGCAGCGTCCGACCGGGATGCCGGCCCCGTAGCCTCCGCCCGTACTACCGGTCAGCGATCGGCACGTACTCGCGCTCGACGACGCCCGTGTAGAGCTGCCGCGGCCGCCCGATCTTCGTGTCCTTGTCGCGGATCATCTCCCGCCAGTGGGAGACCCAGCCGGGCGCCCGTCCGATCGCGAAGAGGACGGTGAACATCTCGACCGGGAACCCGAGCGCGTGGTAGATGAGGCCGCTGTAGAAGTCGACGTTGGGGTAGAGCTTGCGGCTGATGAAGTAGTCGTCGGTGAGCGCAGCTTCCTCGAGCTGCATGGCGATGTCGAGGAGCGGGTCGTGCCCTCCGGCCTTGTTGAGGATGGTGTCCGCCGCGCGCTTGATGATCCTGGCCCGCGGGTCGTAGTTCTTGTACACGCGGTGCCCGAACCCCATGAGGCGGAACGGGTCGTCCTTGTCCTTCGCGCGCGCGACCGCCTTGCCCACGTCGCCGCCGTCGGCCTGGATCGCGCGGAGCATCTCCAGGACCTCCTGGTTGGCGCCGCCGTGGAGCGGGCCCCAGAGGGCGGAGACGCCGGCCGCGACCGACGCGTAGATGTTCGCGTGGCTCGAGCCCACGAATCGGACCGTGGACGTGGAGCAGTTCTGCTCGTGGTCCGCGTGGAGGATGAGGAGGACGCGCATGGCAGCCGCCACCTCCGCGTCCACGTGGTAGGTCTCGGTGGGGACCGCGAACATCATCCGGAGGAAGTTGCTCTCGTAGTCGAGCGCGTTGTCCGGATACACGAACGGCTGGCCGAGCGAGTGCTTGTACGCCGCCGCGGCGATCGTCGGCAGCTTGGCGAGCACGCGGATCGTGCTGATCTCCACGTCGTCCGGATCGAACGGGTCGATCGAGTCCGGGTAGAACGTGGAGAGGGCCATGACGGCGGAGCCCAGCACGCCCATCGGGTGCGCCTTGCGCGGGAACCCCTCGAAGAAGCGGCGGAAGTCCTCGTCGATCAGCGTGTGGTGCGTGATCGCGGACTCCCATGCGGCGAGCTGCTCCGCGGTCGGGAGCTCCCCGTACACCAGCAGGTACGCCGTCTCGAGGAAGGTCGAGCGCTCGGCCAGCTGCTCGATGGGGTAGCCGCGGTAGCGGAGGATCCCGTTGTCGCCGTCGATGTACGTGATCGAGCTCCGTGTCGCGGCGGTGTTGGCGAACCCATAGTCGAGTGTGGTCAGGCCTCCCTTGGCGAGCAGCGCCCCGACGTTGAAGACGGGGTGGCCCACGGATGCGCGCTCGAGCGGCAGCTCGAGCTCGGCCTCCCCGACGCGCAGCGTGGCGGTCTCGGCCACGGCCGCGGTGTCTGTCATGTCGTGCTCCCTTCACGCGATGACGGCGTCCCGGATGACCGGATGCGCCAGCCTAGCCGCCCTCCGCCGGCCGGGTCGCGGGCCGTTCGGGCCGTCCGGAGGGGGCGAAGCCGCCCTACCGACTGTACCGCGCCGGGGCGTGTGCGGGGGGCGGCGT
>JALOOH010000093.1 GCA_025454515.1 Chloroflexota bacterium | reverse complement strand
GGCGCGCCCGCGGTGGACCTCTCCGTGGATCTCGGCCGGGGCCTCGTCCTGGAGAACCCCATCCTCGTCGCATCCGGGACGTTCGGCTACGGCGTCGAGTACGGCGAGGTCGTGGACGTCGAGCGCCTCGGCGCGATCTGCTGCAAGGGCACCACCGTCCGGCCGCGCGCCGGGAACCCGCCGCCGCGGGTGACGGAGACGCCCGGCGGGATGCTGAACTCGATCGGCCTGCAGAACCCCGGCGTGGAGGCGGTGATCGAGCGGTACGCGGGGATCTGGGCCGGATGGCGCGTGCCGGTCATCGTGAACGTGGCCGGCGAGTCGATCGACGACTACGTGGGCGTCGTCCGGCGCCTCGACGGCGTCGCCGGCGTCGCCGGGATCGAGCTGAACATCAGCTGCCCGAACGTGGGCAAGGGCGGCCTCCAGTTCGCGATCGACCGGGACGCGGCCGCCGCCGTCACCCGGGCCGTGCGGGCCGCCACCGACCTCCCGCTGATGGTGAAGCTCAGCCCCAACGTCCCCGACATCCGGCCGATCGCGCGGGCGATCGCCGACGCGGGGGCGGACGCGCTGTCCGCCGTGAACACGCTGTCCGGGATGGCGCTCCGTCCCGATCGCACGGGGCCGCTCCTCGGCAATGTGTACGGCGGCCTGTCGGGCCCGGCGATCAAACCGGTGGCGCTGCGGATCGTGTACGAGGTCGCGCAGGTGGTGGACATCCCGATCGTGGCGATCGGGGGTGTCACGAGCCTCGACGACGTGCTCGACTACCTCGCGGCCGGGGCGGCGGCCGTCCAGGTCGGGACCGCCGTGTTCGCGGACCCGACCCTCCCGGTGCGGCTGGCGGACGAGCTGCGGGATGTCTGCCGCGCACGCGGGCTCACGTCGCACGCGCCGCTCGTGGGGACGGCGCTGCCGCGCCGCCCGGCCCCGCCCTCCGCGAACGGCGCCGAGTACCGCCCGTGACCACGCTGCGGAAGGGCGCCGACGCGGCGGCCCGGGTCGCGATCGCGCGCCGGACCGAGGAGCTCTTCCGCGAGAGCGGGGCACTTCGGGAGGGCCACTTCCTCCTCAAGAGCGGCCGCCACGGCGACCGCTACCTGGAGAAGTTCCTCGTCCTGCAGCACCCGGCGATCACGAGCGAGCTGTGCGGGATGTGGGCGGCGCGGTTCCGCGACCGCGATGGTCGTCCGATGGTGGACGTCGTCGCGGGACCAACGACGGGCGGCGTCGTGCTCGCCTTCGAGACCGCACGCCAGCTCGGCGTGCGGAGCATCTTCGCGGAGGAGGTCCGCGACCTGGACGGTCCGCCGCGGCGCGAGTTCCGGCGGGGGTTCGCGCTCGCGCCGGGGGAGCGGGTCCTCCTCGTGGACGACATCCTCACGACGGGAGGCTCGCTCCTCGCGATGATCCCGCCCGTGGAGTCGTCCGGGGCCGCGATCGTGGGGTGCGCGGTCCTCGTGGACCGGTCGGGCGGGACGGCGAGCCTCGCGTCGCCGCTGACGGGCGCGGTGCACCCGCTCCTCGCGCTGTGGGTGCTCGACCTGCCGACGTACGAGGCCGGGCCGGCGACGTGCCCGATGTGCGCGGCCGGCGCCGACCTTCACGCGCCGGGCAGCTCGGGGACGGCGGCTCCGGGCTGATCGGCGCAGCCGCCCGCCCCGACGGGCCGGTCGGCGCATGGCTGCGCTCCCTTCCGGCCCGTGACACACCCCCGGCCCACCGACCACCGTAGGCGGGTCGAGGTATGCCGCGTGGCCGTGGCCGGAGGGTCAGCTTGGACGTCGATCTGCTGTCGCGTGCGCAGTTCGCGCTGACGGCCAGCTTCCACTTCATCTACCCACCCCTGTCGATGGGGCTGGGTCTCATGCTCGTCGTCATCGGGCTCATCTACCTGCGGACCAAGGACCCCAAGTGGCGGCGCCTGTCCTTCTTCTGGGTCAAGGTCTACGCGCTCATCTTCGCGGTCGGCGTCGCCACCGGGGTCGTCCAGGAGTTCGAGTTCGGGACGAACTGGGCCGAGTACTCGCGCTTCGTGGGCAACGTCTTCGGGAGCCTGCTCGCCGCCGAGGGCGTCTTCGCGTTCTTCCTCGAGGGCGGCTTCCTCGGCCTCATGATCTTCGGCGGGAACCGCCTGGGGCCGCGGATGTGGCTCCTCGCCACGTTCCTCGTCGTCTTCGGCGCCCACTTCAGCGCGCTGTGGATCGTCATGGCCAACTCGTGGATGCAGTCGCCGGCCGGGTACGAGATCGCGACCGACCCGCTGCCGGTCCGCGCGGTCATGACGGACTTCTGGCAGACGGTCTTCACGCCGACGTTCATCCCGCGCCTGCTCCACGTCTGGGTCGCGTCGTGGACCGTCGGGTCCGCCCTGCTCCTGAGCGTGGGCGCCTGGTACCTGCTCCGGAAGCGCCACGTCGACCTCGCGAAGTCGATGATGGTCGTGGCACTCCCGTTCTTCGTCGTCTTCGCCGTCCTCAACGTCACCCTCTCGGGCTCCGAGCAGGCGCGCGCGGTCGTCGAGAACCAGCCGATCAAGCTCGCCGCGATGGAGGGCCTCTGGGAGACGCAGTCATGCGCCCCGGCGTACGTCGTCGGGTGGGTGGACCAGGCCGCCGAGACGACGCAGGGGATCGCGATCCCCTGTCTCCTCTCGATCCTCGCCTACTGGGACCCGAACGCCACCGTCGAGGGGCTGCAGTCGTTCGCGCCCGAGCCCATCCCGCCGGTGAACCTCGTGTTCCAGGCCTACCACGCGATGGTGGGGATGGGGTTCCTCTTCATCCCGATCGCGGTCCTCGCGGCCGCGCTCTTCTTCTGGAAGAGACGGCTGTACGAGACGCGCTGGATGCTGTGGATCCTCGTCGTGACGGTCTTCCTCGCGACGGCGGCGATCACCGCCGGCTGGTGGACGGCCGAGATCGGCCGCCAGCCGTGGATCGTGTACAACGTGCTGGAGACCGCGAAGGCGGGCTCACCCGTCCTCGCCGGGACGGACGTCCTCCTGTCCCTGGTCATGTTCATCGTCCTCTACGCGATCCTCTTCGTGCTCTTCCTCTACCTCCTGAACGCGAAGATCCAGGCAGGCCCGGAGCCGCTCGAGGCGGTCGAGACGCAGAGGGTCTCGTCACTGCCCGACACGTTCCGCGACATCTTCCGCCGCCAGCCGCGTGCCGGGTGAGGGGCCCACGATGACACTCACGCTCAGCGACATCTGGTTCGTCCTCTTCGTCGTCATCATCGGGGGCTACCTGATCCTCGACGGCTTCGACATGGGCGTCGGGATCCTGCACCTGCCGTTCGCCCACACCGACCAGGAACGCCGGGTCCTGCTCAACAGCATCGGGCCGGTCTGGGACGGCAACGAGGTCTGGCTCATCCTCGGCGGCGGCGTCCTCTTCGCGGCGTTCCCGCTCGTGTACGCCTCGCTCTTCTCCGGCTTCTACCTCGCGATGATGGCCGTGCTGCTGGTGCTGATCCTCCGGACGGTCGCCATCGAGTTCCGGAGCAAGCGGCCGTCGGGGCGTTGGCGCACCGGCTGGGACGTCGTCTTCGCCCTCTCCTCGGCCGGGCTCGCCCTGCTGCTCGGGGTCGCGTTCGGGAACGTCCTCGTCGGCGTCCCGCTCGGCGCGGACGGGTACATCCGCATGTCGCTCTTCGACCTGCTGGGCCTCATCCCCCTGCTGATCGGCATCACGACCGTCGCGATGTTCGCGATGCACGGGTCGATCTATCTCTCGATGAAGACCGACGAGGCTCTCCAGGCGCGGATCAAGGCCTGGCTGCCGCGACTCATGGCGATCTTCTTCGTGCTCAACACGCTGCTCATCCTGGCGCTCGTGGTCATCCACCCGACGATCACCGACCGCTACATCGAGCAGCCGTGGCTCGTGGTCTTCCCGGCGGCGGCCCTCGCGGCGATCCTCGCGGCGTACGGCCTGCTGAGGACCGGGCACCAGTTCTGGGCGTTCGTCGCGTCGTCCGCGATGATCCTCCTCCTGCTCGTCTCCGGGGCGGCCGGGATCTTCCCGAACCTCCTCGTCTCCACGATCGACGCGGCGAACAACCTGACGATCTACAACGGGGCGTCCGAGGACAACACCCTGACGGTGATGCTCGTCATCGCCCTCATCGGGATGCCGTTCGCGCTCCTCTACACGGCCGGCGTCTACTACTTCTTCCGCGGCAAGACCGTGGTCGAGCCGACCGGGTACTGACGTCCCCGGCCGCATGGCGTCCCATCCGGCGACGGCGGGCCTCGCGCCCGCCGTCGCGCGCTCTCCGCGCGCATGACCGCGATCCCGCGGCGCCCCCCGTCGGCGGCCGCGCGGCTGCTGACCCTCGATCCCGGCGCGCGCGGCCGCCTGCGCGCGGCGATCGCGTGCGGGTTCGCCGCCTCGGCCCTCGTCGTCGCTTCGGCGTTCCTGCTCGCGACCACCGTGGCGCGGGTCTTCCTCGGCGGCGCCGACCTCGCCGCGGTCGCGCCGCTCCTCGCGGCGCTCGCGCTCCTCGCCGCCACGCGCGCCGCCTGCGTCTGGGCCGCGGAGGTCCTCGGACAGCGTGCGTCGAGCTCGCTGCGGGGGACGCTGCGCGACGCGCTCACCGACCGCCTGCAGCGGCTGGGGCCGGCGTTCGCGAGCGGCGAGCGGACCGGCGAGCTCGTCAGCGTCCTCACGGCCGGCCTCGACGCGATCGACGCGTGGGTCGCGTCCTTCCAGCCGGCGCGTGCCCTCGCGATCCTCGTGCCCGCCCTCGTCCTCGCGGTGGTCGCCGTGGTGGACCCGCTCTCGGCCCTCGTCCTCGTCGTCACGGGCCCCGTCCTCGTCCTGCTGCTCGCGCTCATCGGCGGGCGGGCGAAGGCGCTCACGGAGCGGCGGTTCCTCGAGCTGCGATGGATGAGCGCGTTCTTCGCCGACATGCTCCGGGGGATCGCGACGCTGAAGATGTTCGGCCGCAGCGCGGAGCAGGTGGAGAACGTGGGCGCGATCGGCCGGACCTACGGCGACACGACGATGGAGGTCCTGCGGACCGCCTTCCAGACCGCCCTCGTCCTCGAGTGGGGCGGAGCGGTGGCCACGGCGCTCGTCGCCGTCGAGGTGAGCCTCCGCCTGATGGCGGGGGAGATGGCGTTCGAGCGGGCGCTGGCGGTCCTCGTCGTGACGCCCGAGTTCTTCCTGCCGCTGCGCCAGCTGGCGATCCGGTTCCACGCCGGGGCGGCGGGCGACGCAGCGGCCACGCGGATGCTCGCGATCCTCGAGGCCCCGACCGCCGCCGGCCCGGCCGCGGTCGGGCCGGCTGCCGCCGGCCCGACCGGGGCCCCTGCCGCCGGCCCGATCGGGGCCGCCGCTCCCGGATCGTCGCCCGCGCCCACGTCGCCGCCGGCGGTCCGGCTTTCGGGCGTCCACGTCGCGTACGAGGGCGGGCTGCGCCCCGCGCTGCGCGGGCTCGACCTCGACGTGCCCGCCGGCCGCACCGTCGCGCTCGTCGGGGAGACCGGCGCCGGGAAGTCGACCGTCGCGAGCCTCCTCCTCCGCTTCCTCGACGCCGACCTCGGCGACGTCACGGTGGACGGCACCCCGCTCGCGTCCATCGACGTGGACGCCTGGCGCCACGCGGTCGCGTGGGTCCCGCAGTCGCCGCACCTGTTCGCCGGCACCGTCGCGGACAACATCCGGCTCGCACGCCCGGACGCGGCGGACGCGGACGTGGAGGCCGCTGCGCGCGAGGCCGGCGCCGACGGGTTCATCCGCGCCCTGCCCCTGGGCTACGACACGCCGCTCGGCGAGGACGGCGCGCGCCTCTCCGGCGGACAGCAGCAGCGGATCGCGATCGCGCGGGCCTTCCTGCGCGACGCGCCGCTCGTCATCCTCGACGAGGCGACGTCCCACCTCGATCCCGCGAGCGAGGCGGCGATCGCACGGGCCGTCCAGCGCCTCGTCCGGCGGCGGACCGTGCTCGTGATCTCCCACCGGCTCCGGCTCGCGGCCGGCGCCGACATCGTGGTCGTCCTTGCCGGCGGCCGGGCCGTGGAGGCGGGCCCGCCCGGCGTGCTCCTCGCGCACGACGGACCCTACCGCCGGCTCGTCGCGATCGAGGCGGAGGCCGCGTCGTGAGCACGTTCCGCCGCGAGCTCGGCCTCATGGCGCGCTATCGCTGGTGGATCCTCATCGGCGCGCTCCTCGGGGCCGCGGCGATCGCGTCGAACGTGGGCCTCATGGCCGTCTCGGCCTACCTCATCTCGAAGGCTGCGATCGTCACGAACGTCGCCGCGGTCGCGCTCGCGATCACGGCCGTCCGCGTGCTGGCGATCTCCCGCGCGGTGCTGCGCTACCTCGAGCGGTACGCGACCCACCGGGCGACGCTCCGGATCCTCGCCGGCATGCGGGCGTGGTTCTACGCCGCGATCGAGCCCCTCGCGCCGGCCCGCCTGTCCACCATCCACAGCGGCGACCTGCTCGCGCGCATCGTCGCCGACGTGGACACCCTGGAGGACCTCTACGTCCGCGTGCTCGTGCCGCCGGTCGTCGCGGCGGTGGTCACCCTCGCCGCGTCTCTCCTCCTCGGCGCCTTCGACCCTGTGCTCGGGGTCGCGCTCGCGGCGTTCCTCGTCGTCACGGGCGTCGTCCTGCCGCTCGTCTCGCGGCGGCTGACCCGCGGCCCGGCCGGCGCCGTCGTCGCCGCGCGCGCGGACGCGAACGCCCTCCTCGTGGACCAGGTGCGCGGGGTCGCCGACCTGCTGGTCCTCGGCGCGGGGGACCGCCACCGCACCCGGACGCTGGCCGCGGGCCGGGACCTCGACCGTGCCGCCGAACGCCTCGCGGAGGCCCGGGGCCTCAACGCCGCCCTCGTCGCGCTCTGCACGGGCCTCGCAGGCGTGACGGTGCTCGCCCTCGCGATCCCGCTCGTCACCGGGGGCGCGCTCGACGGCGTCGTCCTCGCGACGATCCCGCTCGCGGCGATGGCGAGCTTCGAGGCGGTGATGCCCCTGTCGCAGTCGGCGCAGCTCCTCGACACGACGAGCCGGGCGGCGACGCGCCTCTTCGAGCTCGTGGACGCCGAGCCCGAGGTCGTCGACCCGCCGGACCCGGCGCCGCCCCCCGCGACGCACGGTCTGGACATCAGCGGCCTCCGCTTCCGCTACGGGGCGGCGGAGCCGTGGGTCCTCGACGGGCTCGACCTCTCGATCCCGGCCGGCGGCAGCCTCGCCCTCGTCGGGCCGAGCGGCGCCGGCAAATCGACGCTCGTGGACCTGCTCCTGCGCTTCCGGGAATACCGGGAGGGGACGGTCATGATCGGCGGGCGCGACATCCGCGCGTACCGTGCGGACGACGTCCGGGCGATGCTCGGCGTCGTCTCGCAGCGGGTGCACCTGTTCAACGCGACGGTCCGCGACAACCTCGCGGTCGCGGACGCCGAGGCGACGGACGAGGAGATGGAGGAGGCCTGCCGGGTGGCCCAGCTCCACGAGACGATCGTCGCGCTGCCCGAGGGGTACGAGACGCGGATCGGGGAGGACGGGATCCGGCTCTCCGGCGGCGAACGCCAGCGCCTGGCGATCGCGCGGGCGGTCCTCAAGGACGCGCCGATCCTCGTCCTCGACGAGGCGACCGCCAACCTGGACGTCGCGACGGAGCGACGCCTGCTCGAGTCGATCACGCGGTTCATGGCCGGCCGCACGACCCTGGTGATCTCGCACCGGCGGACCGTCGCAGACCGCGTGGACCGGGTCGTGACGCTCGCGGGAGGCCGCGCGACGGAGGCGGGCCGCGCGCCGGCGCGGCACCGCGAAGCCGGCGCCGGCGGAGCATGATGCGCTGGTCGATGGGCGCCGGCCGGGCCGGTGGGCCGCCGGGGAGGTGACCGTGCGACGGTGGAACGGCTGGGGGGACGAGGCCGGGGCATTCCCGCTTCCCGAGGGTGCGGATGCGTTCCTCGCGCGCGTCGTCGGGGCATCCGCGCCGCCCACGGACGCGACGCTCGCCGAGGTCGTCGCCGACGTCGCGGGCAGGGGAGCATCGGCGCTGCCGCCCCATCCCCTCGTGTCGTCGGACCCCGAGGACCGGCTGCGGCACGCGCGCGGCCAGAGCCTCCCGGACTGGGTCGCGCTCCGGAGGGGCCGCGTCGGTCGCGTCCCGGACGGTGTGGCACGGCCGGCGAGCGCGGCCGACGTCCGCGACCTCCTGCGGTGGGCGGCCGGCGTCGGCGGGAGGGTCGTCCCGTACGGCGGCGGCACGAGCGTCCTGGGCCATCTCGACGCACCCGACGGAGACGCGCCGTACCTGTCGGTGGACATGGGGCGCATGGCGGGGCTGACGGGGCTCGACGAGGCGAGCGGCCTCGCG
>JALOOH010000007.1 GCA_025454515.1 Chloroflexota bacterium | reverse complement strand
CATGACGACGACGACGCGGTCGGCGTCGGGCGCGCCGTGGTAGTCCACGAGGCCGTAGCGGCGGCCCGTCCGGTCCGCCAGCTCTCCCATGACCTCCTCGACGATCCCGGGGACCGCGAGGTGGAACGGGTTGCATGCTTCCCGCGCCTGGAAGAACGCGTCCGGGTTCTGCGCCGTCCCGCGCACGACCGGCGAATCCGGGGTGAGCGCGCGGGCCCGGAGCGCCCGGACGTCCGCGTCGCGGATGAGCGCGCGCAGGTCGTCGTCCGAGAGGACGGCGATCTTGTTCACCTCGTGGGAGGTCCGGAAGCCGTCGAAGAAGTGCAGGAACGGGATGCGGGCCCGCAGCGTGGCCGCGTGCGCGACGAGCGCGAAGTCGTGCGCCTCCTGGACGGACCCGGCCGAGAGGAGTGCCCACCCGGTGGCCCGCGCGTGCATCACGTCGCTGTGGTCGCCGAAGATCGAAAGGGCGTGCGTGGCCAGGGTGCGCGCCGCGACGTGGATGACCGCGGGCGTCAGCTCGCCCGCGATCTTGAACATGTTCGGGATCATCAGGAGGAGGCCCTGCGACGCCGTGAACGTCGTCGCGAGCGCCCCCTTCTGCAGCGCGCCGTGCATCGCGCCGGCCGCGCCGCCCTCCGACTGCATCTCCACGACGTCCGGCACGACGCCCCAGAGGTTGGGCTTTCCGGACGCGGCCCAGTCGTCGGAGAACTCCGCCATCGGCGAGGCCGGGGTGATCGGGAAGATCGAGATCACCTCGCTCGCGGCGTACGCGACGCGCGCGGCGGCCTCGTTGCCGTCAAGGCATACCCAGTTCTTGTCCATGTAGCGGTCCAGCGCCTCCTGTGGGGTCGCGTGCGCCCTCGCCTCCGGCTCGACCGGGCAGGCGGGACGCATGTGAGGTCGGCACGTCGCGGACGCACCTGGCAGGCCCGACACGTCCGAGGGTCCCATTGTCGCCCTTCCGCGACCCCGTCACCCGTGCCACAGCGCTCGCCCTGCATGGGCCGGAGGGTCCGTGGGCGCAGCCGGACCGACATGCCGCCGTGGGCTGGGATAGGCTGCGGCCCATGAGCGACCCCCTGCGCATCGGGCTCAACCTCCCGACGTGGCCGGTCGCGGGCGGCCGCAACGCCACGTGGGCCGAGATGCGTGCGCTGGCGCGCGAGGCCGAGGCCCTGGGGGTCGACACGCTCTGGGCACCCGACCATCTCCAGCGGCGGGTCGCCGACAGGGGCACCATCGGCTTCTGGGAGTGCTGGACGGTGGTGACCGCCGCCGCGGAGGCCACGTCGAGGGTCGAGGTGGGGCCGTTCGTCGCCTGCACCGGCTTCCGCAACCCGGGGCTCCTGGCGCGGATGGCGACCACGCTCGACGAGGTGAGCGCCGGCAGGGTGGTGCTCGGCCTCGGAAGCGGCGTCCCCGCCACCGACGCGTCCTGGGCGGTCTTCGGCTACGACGGCGCGCACCACGTGAGCCGGCACGCCGAGGCAGTGGAGGCCATCACGGGGCTGCTCCGCGCCGGACGGCTGAGCTACGGCGGCGCGTTCGTCCGGATGGAGGAGGCCGAGATCGTGCCGGCCGGGCCACGGCCCGGCGGTCCGCCGGTCTGGGTGGCGGCCAAGGGCGATCGGACCCTCGGCATCGCCGTCCGCTTCGCCGATGCCGTGAACATGAACGTCCCGCTGGCAGGACCGGACGACGCGGCCGCGGTCGTCGCGCGCGTCGCCGAGGCGTGCGGGGCGGCGGGCCGCGACCCCGCGACCCTCCCCGTGACGGGTTGGGCACGCCTCGCCCTGCGGTCCGACGGCTCGGCGGCGCCGCGACCGGGGTGGCTGCACGGGTCCGCGGACGAGCTCGCGGCGACGCTCGACGCGATCCACGGCGCAGGCATCGCGCACGTCACCCTCTACCCGGCGCCGGATGACGACCCGAGCCCCCTGCCGGCGCTCACGCGCGAGGGGCTCGCCCGGTTCGCCCGCGTCCTGGATGCCCTGCGGCCGGGCTGAGCGGAAGCCCCCGGAAACCCCCGTCCCCGGGCCCGGCGCCGCGGTACGATCGATGTCTTCGGATCGTGACCGCCCCCATCCGCCGGGGCCCCGGGTCCGAAGGGAAGACAGAGGGCGCGGTAGGGCGCGCCCCGTGCCGCCGGCCGACCCGGCGACGCGCCCGCCGACCACACGCACGACCGGAGGCACCACGCCCATGACCGCAGCCGCTGCCCCCTTCGAGGCGGTCCCGACCCCGATCGCCGGGTCGCAGGCCCGCAGCCTGCACCGGTGGAACATGTGGCTCGCGCTCATCCACGCGATCCAGGGGGCGATCATCCTCGCGATCTCGTTCGCGAAGGATCCGATGGTCACCGCCCCGGTCGTGAGCTCCTATCTCACCTTCGACGAGGCGACCCAGACCCTCGTGCCGGCGACCCGCGCGCTCTTCGACCTGCCCATCGGGCCGATGGTCGCGCTCTTCTTCTTCCTCAGCGCCGCTGCGCACGTCACGGTCGCCTTCCCGGCGCGGCGCTGGTACGAGGCCAGCCTCGCCCGCGGCCAGAACCCGGCCCGCTGGATCGAGTACGCGCTGTCCTCGAGCGTGATGATCGTCATCATCGCGGAGCTGTCCGGCATCCAGGAGATCGGCACGCTCCTCGCGATCTTCGGCATCAACGCGGCCATGAACCTGTTCGGGTGGAGCATGGAAGCCGCGAACGAGGGCCGGACCAAGGTCCAGTGGCTCCACTACGTCTTCGGGTGCATCGCCGGGATCGTGCCGTGGATCGTCATCACGATCGCCCTGTGGACGTCGGCGACCGAGCCGGGCGCCACGCCGGCCCCGACCTTCGTCTACGTGATCTTCGTCTCGCTCTTCATCAGCTTCAACATCTTCGCCTTCAACATGATCCTGCAGTACCGGAAGACGGGGCGCTGGGCCGACTACCTGTACGGGGAGCGCGTGTACATGCTCCTCAGCCTCGTCGCCAAGACGATCCTGGCGTGGCAGGTCTTCGCCGGGACGCTGCGCCCGTAGTCGCCAGGGGGGCACATGCGGAAGGGGGCGGGCCGTCGGCCCGCCCCCTTCCGCATCCCGGGCGGTCGCGCGCCGCGGTACAGTCGGCGCTCAGCCGCTCACAGGAGGTCGACCGACGATGCCCACCCCCGCGAGCACGGACGCGTACATGGCGACCCTGACGGGCCCGCAGAGGGAGGTCCTCGAGGAGGTCCGCGCGACGATCCGCGCCGCGGCGCCGGACGCGACGGAGACGATCAGCTACCAGATGCCCGCGTTCACCGCGCACGGGCGGGCGCTCGTGTCGTACGCGGCGTTCACCGACCACTGGAGCCTCTTCCCGATGGGCGGCGCGGCGGGGCTCATGGAGTCGGAGGTGCTCGCGCCGTACTGGAACGGGAAGGGCACGCTCCGGTTCGCGTACGACGAGCCCGTCCCGTCCGCGATCGTCGCGCGGGTCGTGGAAGCGCGGCTCGCCGAGAACGCCGCGCGCTCCCGCCGCTGAGGCGGCGGCACCCGCCCCTAGGCCCGGCGCCCCGGCAGCCGTCCGGCCGCGGCGGCCGCGAGCTGCGGCAGGTGGGACGCCTCGTGGCGCGCGAAGTACGCCGCCTGCGAGAGGACCGTCACGCGGCCCCATTCCGGATGTGAGCCCCCACGGCCCCACGCGGCCTCGGGCAGCCCGTCGAGGACGGCCACGGTCCCGCCGCGCAGTCCGCGGATGCGGGCCGCGATCGCGGAGGCCGGCTCGCCCGTGTGGGCGGATCCCTCGTCCGACGCGGGCGTCTCGCTCCAGACGGCCGCCGCCGCGAGGTTCGGCTCGTCCTCGGCGAGGAGGCGCTCGACCCGGGTCCCGAAGAGCTGCTCCGCGAAGAGCAGGTGCTCGAGCGTCTGGCGCGCCGACCATTCGCCGGCCGCGGGCGGGAGCGCCAGTGCGTCGTCGGAACGTCCGGCGATCGCGTCGGTCACGTGTCGACGGGGACCTCGTCGCCGATGAACACGGCTCCGCACGTCCGGCACACGTGACAGCGGGGGGCGTCCGCCAGCGGGATCGTCCGGCCGGCCCGCACCGGCGCCGCGGTCGCGGCGATGAGCGGAGCGAGGCCTGCGGGCAGGTCCGCGCCGATGTCCGCGACGAGGGCATCCGCCGCCTCGGCGGCCCGGCCCCCTCCGGACGGCGCCTCCGCCTCGGCGTACCGGATGAGCTCGCTGTCGAGCGCGGCGCGGACGAGCTTCGCGCCGTTGTACGCGCCCTCCCGCTCCAGGCCCCTCGCGACCCTGGCCAGGCGCCCGATCCTCTCGAGCCGCTCGTCCATCGTGACGCCTCCCTTCGAGCCCGCCGATCCCTGCTCCCGCGATGATGGCGCATGATGGCTCCGGGAGAGTGCCCCGGATGCGCGTCATCGTGGGCGGGCGGCTGCCCGTGTGGAGCTGGGCCGCGGACGTGGAAGGCGAGGCGGTCGCCCAGGCGATCGACCTGGCGAACCTCGACGTCGCCCGCGACCATGTCGCCCTCATGCCCGACGCCCACCCCGGATTCGGGATGCCGATCGGCGGCGTCCTGCTCGCGGAAGGCGCCGTCGTCCCGTACGCCGTCGGCGTGGACATCGGCTGCGGGGTCTCGTTCGCCCGCACCGACCTGGCGTGGCGCGAGTCCCTGTCACCTTCCGCCCTCCACGCGATCCTTCGGTCCATCGAGCGGGCCGTCCCCACCGGCTTCGCTGTCCACCGGCGACCGCCGATGACCGTGGACCGGATGGTCGACGCCGTGGGCGCGCCGCCGCCCCCCCGGATCAGGGCCGCCTGGCTCGACCGCGCCGCGGCATCGCTCGGGACGCTGGGGGGCGGCAACCATTTCCTCGAGGCGCAGCGCGACGACGACGGCCGCGTCTGCTTCATGCTCCACTCCGGGTCCCGCAACCTCGGCAAGCAGGTGTGCGACGAGTTCGTCCGCCGGGCCCGGGCGGCGTGCTCCGCGCGCGGGCGGACGCTACCGAACCGCGACCTCGCGTACCTCCGGTTCGACGAGGACCCGGACGCCGGCGCGTACTGGGCGGCGATGTCGTGGGCGATGTCGTGGGCGGCCCTCAACCGGCGGACCATGATGGATCGCGTGGAGGACGCCTTCCGCGGCCACGCTCCCCGGTGTGCGTTCGAGCGGGTCGGGGACGTGCATCACAACTACGCCGCCGAGGAGACGCACGGCGGCATCGCGGGGATCGTCCATCGCAAGGGCGCCGTCCGCGCGTCGGCCGGGGCGATGGTCTTCATCCCGGGCTCCATGGGCACCGCGTCGTACGTCGCCGTCGGGCTCGGGGAGCCGGCGGGCTTCGCGTCGTGCCAGCACGGCGCCGGCCGGCTCATCGGCCGCCACGAGGCGATGCGCCGGAAGTCGAGCGCGGAGGTCTTCGCCGAGATGGAGGCGCTCGGCGTGGAGCTGCTCTCCGGCGAGCCGCGGACCGCGGCCGAGGAGGCCGCATTCGCGTACCGCGACATCGACGCCGTCATGGGCGCATCGGCAGATCTCGTCCGCCCCCTCGCGCGGCTGCGGCCGCTCGGCGTGGTCAAGGGGTAGGTGGGGGGTCGTGCCTGCGCTCGAGCCACCCCACGCGCGCGCTGCCGCCGAGGTCGCCGCGGACCTCGGCGTGGACCCGGCGCACGGCCTCACGGCGACGGAGGCCCTCCACCGGGCGGCGGACTGCGGCCCGAACGCTCTCGAGGCGGCGCGCCGCGAGCCGGTCAAGCGGATGGTGCTCGAGGCACTCACGGAGCCGTTCATCCTCATGCTCATCGCCGCGGGGGTGCTCGCGATCCTCGTGGGCGAGACGCGCGACGGGCTCCTCGTCCTCGTCGCCCTGCTCCCGATCGTCGGGGCGGACGTCGCCACCGAGTACCGCGGCGAGCGCGCGCTCGAGGCGCTCCGGGAGGCGTCCGCCCCGGTCGCCCGCGTGCGACGCGACGGCGTCGCGGGCATCGTCCCGGCCGTCTCGCTCGTCCCCGGCGACGTGGTGCTGCTCCAGATCGGCGACGTCGTCCCCGCGGACCTCCGGCTCGACCGGGTCGAGCGCCTCCTCCTCGACCGGAGCGTGCTCACCGGCGAATCGATCCCGGAGGAGGGTCGTGCCGACCCCGACCCGCCCGAGGCGCCGATCACGGCCCGGCACGCCGTCGCCTACGCGGGCACGAGCATCGTCGGCGGGCGGGGGGAGGGCGTCGTCGTCGCGATCGGCTCGGACACGGAGTTCGGCCGGATCGCGGGGAGCCTCGCGTCCGCGGAGCGGCGGCGCTCACCGCTGCAGCGCGAGCTGGACCGGCTGGTGCGGATCCTGCTCGTCGTCGCCCTCGTCCTCATCGCGTTCACGGCGGGGATCGGGTTCGTCCGCGGGCACCCGCTCGGCGAGAACATCCTCGCCGGCGTGTCCGCGGCCATCGCCGCGATCCCCGAGGAGCCGCCCGTGCTCCTCGCGGTCATCCTGGGCCTCGGGGCGTACCGCCTGCTGCGCCGCGGCGTCCTCGTGCGCCGCCTCAACGCGGAGGAGACGCTCGGCGCGGTGGACCTGATCGTCACCGACAAGACGGGCACGATCACCCAGAACCGCCTCGCGGTCTCGACGGTGCGCGCCGTCGACGGCCCGGTGACGGATCCGGCGACCCGGCTGCGCCTCCTCGAGGAGGCGCTCCGTGCCGAGGAGGACGCCTGGCCGGGTGAGGAGGTCTCGCCGACGTCGTTCACCCGGGCCCTCCGCGCCGCCGTGATCGACGCCGGCGGCGTCGCGGCGCTGGACCCGGCTGCGCTGATCGACGCCGTGCCCGCGACCCACGAGCACCCGGTGACGCGCACGGACGCGCGCCGCGACGGGTACGTCGAGGGCCTCGCGCTCGGGGCGCCCGAGGTCGTGCTCCGCCACGTCGCGGGGGCCGGCGCCGACGGAGCGGGCGCCGTCGACGTCGCGCGATGGACGGTCCCGGTCGAGGCGTCCGCGGCCGCCGGCGAGCGCCTGGTCGCCCTCGCGCGGCGCGTGGATGGCGGGCCGTGGGCGATGCGGGCGCTCATCGGCTTCGCAGACCCCATCCGGCCCGGCATCGTGGACGCCATGTCGACGGCGCGCGCCGCCGGGATCCAGGTGGTGGTCGTCACCGGCGACCACCCGGGGACGGCGGCGCGCATCGCGTCGGAGGCCGGCCTCGCCGCCGAGCGGACCGTCACGGGCGAGGACATCGCCAGCTGGGACGACGCGACGCTCGGGCGCGAGCTGCCCGGCCTGCAGGTGGTCGCGCGCTCGACGCCGGAGCAGAAGCGGCGCCTCGTGGCCGCCGCACGGGCCGCGCACCGGATCGTGGCCGTCACGGGCGACGGGGTGAACGACGCGCCTGCGCTGCACGGCGCGGACGTGGCCGTCTCGATGGGGTCGGGGACGGCGGTCGCCCGCGAGGCCTCGGACCTCGTGCTCGGCGACGACAGCTTCGCGACGCTCATGTACGGCCTCGCCGAGGGCCGCCGCATCGTGGACAACGTGCAGAAGGGCCTCGTCTTCCTCCTGTCGACGCACGTGGCGTTCCTCGGGTTCATCTTCATCTCGACCCTCGCCGTCGCCGAGGCGCCCGTGCTGATCCCGCTCCAGATCCTGTGGATGGAGCTCTTCATCGACCTCTCGACGTCGATCGCCTTCGAGCGCGAGCCGCCGGAGCCGGGGATCATGACCCGACCCCCGCGGTCCGCGACGCGGCCGCTCCTGACGGATCGGCTCCTCGCGGGCATCGTCGGGGCGGGCAGCTTCACCGCGGTCGCCGCCCTGGTCGTCATGCTCCTCCACGGCGGCTCCCTCGCCGAGGGCGCCTGGCTCGCCTACACGATCCTCGTCGTGGGGCAGTGCGTCCGCGCGTACTGGAACCGCAGCATCCGCGAGCCGATCCACAGGCTCGGGCGCAACGGGTTCCTCCTCGCCGCCTGCCTCGGCGCCGTCGCGATCCAGGCCCTCATCCCGTACGTGCCGGTCCTCGCGGACGCGTTCCGCGCGGCCCCGCTGGACGCCGCCGAATGGGCCGTCGTCGCGGTCGTCGCGTTCCTGCCGGCGGTCTTCGCCGAGGGCGTGCGGACCCTGGGGCGCGGCAGGGCCGTCTGGGTCGCCTGACCGCCGGGATCAGCGACGCCACTCCGCCGGCAGCGTCGCGTCGCACCACGCGGCGAGGACCCGGGTCGCCGCGTCGGCGGTGCCGAGCACGGGGATCCCCGCGGCCTCGAGTCGGGCGACGAACGGCGCGTACAGCGGGCCTGCATCCACGACGGCGACCCACGGCTTCGTGGAGCCGCGCCAGACCCGCGCGAGGCGCTCCGCGATGGCGCCGGGGCGGTCGAGGTCCTCCGGGTGCCCAGGTCCCGGCGGCAGCGTCTCGACCGTGTCCGTCAGGGGCACGTGGCCGACGATCCCGACGTCGACCTCGTCGGCGTCGAGGACGGCCCGCACCACCTCCTCGGTGACCGCTGCGTCCGCGATCGGCGTCAGGTCCAGCGGGTCGTGGACGTCCACGACCGACGCGACCCCGGCAGGGCCGAGGATCGCTGCCAGCCGCGCCTCGGTCTCCGGGCTGAACGCGGCCACCTCCAGGGACCCGGCGTGGTCCGCGATCGTCACGCACTCCGAGCCCGCGTTGCTCACGGCTCCCAGCCGGCGCCCGCGAGCGGGCCGGCCGTCGAGGAGGGCGAAGGCGCGCAGCAGGTCGTCGAACTCACCGGGGGTGTCCGCGACCGTGACGCCGGCCGCCCGGGCGATCTCGCGCGCGACGACCGCGTCCCCGGCGATCGACGCCGTGTGGCTCGCCGACGCGCTGACCCCCGCGGCCGTCCGCCCGGCCCGGTAGAGGATCACCTGGCGCCCGTCGCGGACGATCCGCGCCGCGACCTGCGCGAAGCGGATGCCGTCGAGCCGCGCGAAGCCCTCCAGGTACACGCCGAAGACGCGCACGGCGTCGTCGCCGGCGAGGTGCTCCAGGTGGTCGGCCACCGTCAGGTCCAGCTGGTTGCCGATCGTGACCACGTACCGCGGATCGAGGTGGCCGAGGCGCGACAGCCGCGTGATGGCGAACGCGCCGCTCCCGGTGAGCAGCGCGATCGGCGCGGGGCGATCGCCCGGGGGCAGCTTCCACCGGGGGATGAAGAGCGTGTCGTACCGGCCCGGCCGGGAGCGGATCCCCAGGCAGTTGCCCCCGTTCACCACGGGCCCCCCGTCCGGTCGCGTCCGCGAGGCCGCGAGCGCGTCCCGCATCCGCGTGCCGAGCGCATCGCCGCCGCTCTTCTCGTCGAAGCCCGCCGGGATGACGATCATCGATGCGGCGAGGTCGCGCTCGACGACCTCGGCGACGAAGCCGGGGGTCCGGTCGGCCGACAGCGCGACGACGAGGAGGTCGGCCTTCGCCGGGAGTGCCTCGAGGCCGGGCACGCAGCGGACGCCATCGATCCGGTCGACGCCGGGCTTGATGACGACGACGCGGTCCGGCGGGAATCCCTCGCGGAGGATGTTGCCGAGGATGACGCGCCCCGGGTTCGTGCCGCTCGACACGCCGACGATGGCGATCGTCGCGGGCTCGTACAGGCGCCGCAGCGCGGCGGCCGGGCGCGGCGGCCGGGGGAGCCGCGGCCCGTCGCCGAGGGTCGCGAGGACGTCGAGGGCGACGAGGCCCCCGGCGGTCACGGCGGCGGGGTTCACCTCCACCTCGAGGAGGTCGTCGGGGACGAGCCGGGCGAGCGCGAGGAGGCGCTCGACGGCCTCCTCGACCCGCGCGGGCGCGATCCGCGGCGGCTGACTGCGCTGGGGCGTCGTCGCGAGGCGCCCGGCCGTCGTGCCGGCGACCGCCGTGCGGACCGCTCCGGGCGGCATGACCGCCGGCGAGATGACGGCCAACGCCCGCTCCGGCCGCAGGTCGGCCGCGAGCGCCTCGGTCGCGGTGCCGCCGGCCCCGACGCTCACGACGGGCCCGAAGTCGTCGGTCCAGCGCAGCGAGAGGAGGAGCTCGCCGCCGGCGTCCGCCGGATGGGCGACGTGCTCCACGACCAGGAAGCCCTCGGGGGCCCCGCCGAGTCGGCCGCGCATGGCGTCGATCGCTGCTGCCACGGCTGCGTGCGTCCGTGCCACGACCGCGACGCCTCCCACCTCCGTCTTGTGCGCGATGGCGGCGGAGACGACCTTCACGACCACGAGGTCGCCCGGGAAGCCGGCGAGGAGGGCCTCGTCCACCTCGTCCGCGCCGCGGACCGTGCGCCACCGCGGGACGGCGATGCCGATCGCGCGGAGGATCGCCATCCCCTCCGGCTCGGTGAGCCGCACCCTGCCGGCGGCGCGCGCCGTCTCGATGACCCCGCGGACGGCCGCAAGGTCGGGCGCCGCGCGGCCGGTGTCCTGCGTGCCCGCCGCCGCGTGGGCGTCGCGCGCGTCGCCACCCCGCGGCCGCGGGTCCGTGCCGCTCACGCGGGTCCGCCGAAGCGTCCGGGGTCCAGGGCGGCGGGCACGGCCACGTCACGCCCCCGGATCACGTCCGCCACCAGCCGGGCCGCCCCGGGCCCGGTGGAGATCCCCCACGACCCGTGCCCCGCGCAGACGAAGAGGCCGCGCCGCCCGGGGACGGCCCCGACGAGCGGCCGGCCGTCGAGGCTCTGCGGGCGGGCGCACGACCGCGTGCCGCGGATCGGAGCATCGACGACGCCCGGGACGAACCCGCTCGCCCGCACGAGGAGCGGCTCCACCCAGGCGGCCGGATCGGGCTCGCGGGCCAGGAACGTCGAGCCGACCGAGGCGGCGGCGCCGAGCGGGACGAGGCTGAAGTCCTCGACCGCCTCGTCCGGCTCGAAGGCCGGCGGCCGGTCGCCGGCGGCGGTGCCGATCGCCTCGCCGATCTCCGCCTCCTCGAGGACGTGCCGCGGACCCGCGGGGAGGTCCACCTCGACGACGACGCCCCAGCGGGCGCGGATGGGTCGCCAGCGCCCCGACGGGTCCAGGGCCTCCGGCGTCCACGGGCCGGCGGCGACGAGGACCGCGTCCGCCGCGACCGGCTCGCCGTCGACGACGACCCCGACGGCCCTGTCGCCGCGCAGGTCGACCGTCGCGGAGCGCCCGAGCCGGATCGCCGCACCCGCTCGCTCCGCGATCGTCGCGTACGCGTACGTGGACCCGGCCGGCGCCACCGGGTATCCGATCCCCACCCGGCACGCATGGAGGCCGGGCGCGAGGGTCGGCTCCAGCAGGGCGAGGGGGCGGCCTTCGAGCAGCCCCACGTCGAGGTCGGGGAACAGGGCGCCGATCTGGGCACCGAGCCGCCGGACCGGCCCGTCGTCGCGGGAGACGTAGAGCATCCCGGCCGGCTCGGACCCGATCCGGAAGCCCGCGTCCGCAGCGGCCAGATCCCCGTACAGCGCGAGAGTGGACCGGTAGAGGTCCGCGAGGACCGGGTCGAGCGGGTGCTGCACCACGCCCGAGTTCGCGCCGGACGCGCCCGACGCCAGCCCCTCGCGCTCCACGAGCACCGTGCGGGCGCCGGCGGACGCGAGGAACGCCGCTGCCGACGTCCCCACGATGCCGCCCCCGATGACGACGACGTCCGCCCCGGACCCCGTCACGCCCCGGCTCCCTCGCGACCACCCACGGCGGCATCATGCCGCAGCCCGGGGGTCGCCGCGACCGCGTGCGCGTGCACGCGCGGTCACGCCACCGGCGGCACCGCCACGGGCAGCGTGGCCACGAGCACGCCCCCGCGCTCCTCGAGCGCGAAACCCGCGTCGGCGAGGAGCTCGCGCATCCCGCGGTTGTCCGGTGCCAGCTCGGCGACGAGGTGTGCCACGCCCTCGCCCCGCGCGACGTCGATCGCCGACCGGACCAGCTGCACGCCGACCCCGCGCCGCTGCCACGCGTCCGCGACGACCATCGTCAGCATGCGGTCGTCGCTCTGGTGGACCCGCGAGACGCGGGCGACCCCCGCGATCTCGGCCACCTCGTCGGCGCCGGCCCCCTCCGCGACGATCGCGAACTCGCGGTCGTAGTCGACGAAGCAGATCCGCGCGAGGCGCTCGTGCGCGGTCCTCTCGGCGAGCGGCCGCTCCGTGCCGTACCGCGAGACGACCGTCGCGCTCGAGAGGGCGGCATGGAAGCGCGCCATCGCCGGCTCGTCCTCCGGCCGGATGGGGCGGATGTGGAGCATGACGCCGTCGTGCGTGGTCGCGGTGCGCTCGTAGCGGTGCGGGTACGGGCGGATCGCGAGCCGCGGCAGCGCGGCGTCGGGGACCGAGGCGGGGTGCAGCACGACGCGGGCGTCGAGCGCGATGACCCGCTCCGGCGAGGCGAGCAGCGGATTGATGTCCACCTCGGCGATCCGCGGCTGCTCGGCCACGAGCTCGCTGAACCGGACGAGGAGGGCGGCGAGGACCTCGCGGTCCACCGGCCGCCTGCCGCGGACGCCGCGCAGCGCGATCGAGATCCGGGTCTCGTCGATGAGGCGGAGAGCGAGGTTCATGTTGAGCGGCGGCAGCGCGAGCGCGCGGTCGCGGAAGACCTCGACCAGCTGGCCGCCCATGCCGAAGAGGAGCACCGGCCCGAACTGCGGGTCCGGGCTGCTCCCCACGATCAGCTCGTAGCCGTTCCAGTCGATCATCGGCTGGACGGTCACGCCCTCGAAGTGCTCGGGCCCGGCCTTCTGCGCCACAGAGACGCGGATCTTCTCCCAGGCGTCCCGCACGGCCTTCTCGTCGCGGAGGTTGAGCGCCACGCCGCCGACGTCGGTCTTGTGGGTGATCGTCCGGCTCAGCAGCTTGAGCACGACCGGGTAGCCGATGGCGGCGGCGGCTGCCACCGCCTCGTCGGGCGTCCGGGCGATCTCGGTGTCGGTGATCGGGATGCCGTACGCCGCGAGGACCTTCTTGCTCTCGTACTCGGTGAGCAGCGTCCGGTCCTCCGCCGACACCTCGGCCACGATGCGGTCCACCTCCTCGCGGGACTCGCCGCGCTCCGGCGCCACCGGGAGCCGTGGCGTCTCGTAGAGCGCACGGAGGTTCGCGTCGTACCTCCACAGGTGGTTGAACAGGACGCAGGCGGTGTCCGGGTAGGCGAACGTGGGGATGCCGGCCTGTCGCAGGATGGCCGCGCCCTCCGCCACCTCCACGCCGCCCATCCACGAGGCGAAGATGGGCTTGCCCTCGATCCGCGCGAAGCGGACGAGCTGCCTCGCGGTCGCCGTGGGGTCGGTCATCGCCTGGGGGGTCAGGATCACCAGGACCCCGTCGGTGCCGGGGTCGGCCGCGACGATGTCGAGCGTCTTCGCGTAGAGCTCCGGGGGCGCGTCGCCGATGATGTCCACCGGGTCGTTGTGGCTCCACACCGGCGGGAGGATCGCGTCGAGCGCCTCCATCGTCTCCGGCGAGATCTCCGCCAGCTCGCCGCCGCCCCCGATGAGCGCGTCCGTGGCGATGACCCCCGGCCCGCCCGCGTTGGTGACCACGGTCAGGCGGCGGCCCTTCGGCCGGGGCTGCTTGGCGAGGATCTCGGAGACCTCGAAGAGCTCGCTGATCGAGTCCACCCGCAGGACGCCCGCGCGCCGGAAGGCGGCGTCGAGGACGTCGTCGGCGCCCGTGAGCGACCCGGTGTGGGAGGCCGCGGCCTTGGCCGCCTGGGCGGTCCGGCCCGGCTTGATGACGATGATCGGCTTGTGGAGCGCGACCTCCCGCGCGGCGGAGAGGAAGGCCCGCGCGTCGCCGATCGTCTCCATGTAGATGACGATGCTGTCGGTGTTCGGGTCGTCTCCGAGGTGGTCGATGACGTCGCCCCAGCCCACGTCGAGCATCGAGCCGAGCGAGACGATCGCGCTGAACCCCACGTCCTCCTGCGCGGCCCAGTCGAGGATCGCGGTGAGCAGGGCGCCGGACTGCGAGACGAACCCGACGCGCCCGGGGCGGGCGATCCCTGTAGCGAACGTGGCGTTGAAGCGGCCGACCGGGTTCATCACCCCGAGGCAGTTGGGGCCGACGATCCGGATCCCGTGACGGCGCGCGGTCTCGAGGATCCGGCGCTCGAGCTCCACGCCGGCGGCGCCCACCTCCTTGAACCCGGCGCTGATGATGACGACGCCGCGGATGCCGGCCACGCCGCACTCCTCGACGAGCCCGGGGACCGTGGTCGGCGGCGTGACGATCACGGCGAGGTCCACCGACTCCCCGATGGCCGCGACGGACGGATAGGCCTTCACCCCGAGGATGGCGGGGCGCGTCGGGTTCACCGGGAAGACGGTGCCGCCGAAGGGCGACGAGAGCAGGTTCCACAGGATCGTCCGCCCGACCGACCCGTGCTTCTCGGTCGCGCCGATGACGGCCACGGAGCGGGGCTGGAAGATCGCGTCGAGGGGGCGGCGCGGGGCGTCGCCGGCAGGGGAGGACGGCGCGGGGCGGGGGGCGGACATGGAGGCCTCCGGGGGCGTGTGCACGCAGGGACTGCGGGTGATGCGCGCCCCAAGCGTGCACCACCCACGCCTCCACGGGGATGGGCCGCTTGGCGTCGCGAACGGGCGGATCGGCGCCCCGCGCGGGGGCCGGGGCGCCCGGGCCGGGCATCCCGGCGGGCGTTGGCAGCACCCGTGCGGCGGATCCCGCTCGCTCCCTCGGGCGTCCTGTGCCACCATCCGCGCATGCATCGACCCGACGGGAGGCGCCGCGCACCTCGCCTGTCCCCGCTGGCGGCCATCGCGCTCGCTGCGACGATCGTCGCCGCCTGCTCCCCGACCGGGAGCGGACCCGGCGCCACGGCGACGCCGGCCGCGCCGTCCGCTGCCCCGGCATCCGCTGCCGCGAAGCTCGCCGCCACCGCCTCCCCGGCGACCGTCGAGTCCGCCGGGACGCCGTCGCTCGTCCCGATCGTCCCGGTCCGCGACTTCCGGAGCACGACCGTGGCCGTGGACCGCGACGACTTGGAGGCCGCCCTTGCCGGCACCGGCGGCTACGAGGCCCTCGAGATGGTCGCGTCGGACGCGACCGGCATCCTCGCGGCCCTGGATCTCGAGGTGCCGGCGGGGGCGGACCTCGTCCTCGCATCGAGCCCGCAGGCGCTCGCGAAGGACCTCGCCGCGCACCGGGGCCGCCTTGGGATCCTGCGGGCCTCGGAGGTGGGTCCCGGCGTCCGGGCCCTCGGGTGGGGCAAGCGGTCGCTCTTCGGCGTGGGCCGCGTCCGGGACCTGGGAACGTGGCCGCTCATGGCGGACCTCCCGAAGGACGAGGGGGCGCCGGCCTTCGACCCGGCCGATCTCTGGACGTTCGTCGCGGCCGGTGACGTGATGCTGGACCGCGGCGTCTACCTCCAGCTCGTCGACCGCGGCCGCGGGCCGGACTTCCCGTTCGCCGGGGGTCGCGCCCGCATCACGGGCCGGACATGCTGCTCGTCGTTCGGCTGGGCGCTCCCGAAGACCGTGCGGACGGGCGACGCCGGCGCGGTCAGGGACCTGCTCGAAGGCGCGGACCGATCGATCGTGAACCTGGAGGGGCCCGCGCCCCGGCGCGCCACCTTCCACGCCGAGGGGACCAGCTTCAGCTTCCGTCAGGACCTGCTCGACGGGCTCGCGAACGCCGGCATCGACATCGTCTCTCTCGCGAACAACCACATCGGCGATGCGGGGAAGAAGGGCATCGTCGAGACGGTCGCGGCCCTCGACCGGATCGGCATGGACCACGTCGGAGCCGGGGCCACGGCGAAGGCTGCGCGGGCGCCCGAGGTCTTCTCGGTGGCGGGGGTGCGGGTGGCGGTCCTCGGGTACGACGCGATCGCCGCCGGGTACGCGGCCGGCACGCGGACACCGGGCTCGGCGCACCTCTCCGTCCATGACCCGGCCGCGGACATCCGGGCGGCGCGACGCGCCGGAGCGGACGTCGTCATCGTCTACCCGCACTGGGGCGTCGAGTACCGGGCGACGCCGGCTCCGAGCCAGCGGACCTGGGCGCACCGGATGATCGACGCGGGCGCGGACCTCGTCATCGGGAACCACGCGCACTGGGCCGCGGCGATGGAGGTCTACAAGGGCAGGCCGATCTGGTACGCGCTGGGCAACTTCGTCTTCGACCAGACGTGGTCGGAAGAGACGATGGAGGGGCTCGTGCTCGAGCTCACCTTCGACGGGGCGTCGCTCGTCCAGGCCCGGATGCACCCGACGGTCATCCTCGACGCGAGCCAGCCGAACCTGCTCGACGCGAAGTCCGGACGGGTCGTGCTCGACCGCGTGTACGAAGGGTCGGGGCGGCTGCTCCCCTGGTGAGCGACGCCCGTCACCCGGGCGCGGGAGCCCGCGCTCAGTCCGCCCCGAGCAGGGCGTCCGCGATCGCGCCGCAGGCGTGCTCGACGATCTCCATGCCCTCCTCGACCGTCGCGTTGCGGTCCGTGTACACGGCGACGACGTACGTGACGCCGTCGTGCGTGACGATCCCCGACGAGTTCATCACCCACATGTCATCGGGCCCGGTGACCCAGCCGATCTTCATCGCGACGTCGGCGCCCTTCGGGGCGGTCGTGCCCACGCCGGTCCGGTGCTCGGGGATGACGTGCCGCAGCAGGCCGAGCGCGTACTTCGTGTGCTTCGCGTTGAGGAGCTTCCCCTGCCGCAGCAGGTCGAACAGGCGCACCTGCGCGGCCGGCGTGATCGTGCTCCAGCCCAGGCCGCGCCACCCGGGCGAGGCGGTGAAGCCGGTCACGCCGATGCGCTTCATGTACGCGGTGAGCGCGGGGGCGTCACCGAGGTAGACGTAGAAGTGCGCCGCGGCGTCGTTGTCGGAGCGCGTGATCATCGCGCTGAGGAGCGCCCGTTCCTGCGCCGTGGGCTCGCGGTGCTCCTTCTCGACGCGCGCGAGGACGGCGCAGAGCACCGCCACCTTGATCGAGCTCGCCACGAGGTACTGGCGCCCGGCGTGGTGCGTGTAGATCGTCCCCCGCGTGCGGTCCCAGACCTCGATCCCGACGCGCGTCCCGAAGCGGCGGAGGTAGCGGTACAGGTCGGCGTCCAGCGCGTCCAGCGACGCCGCCGCGGTGCGCTGCGGATCCGTCCGCACGATCGCGTCGAGCGGGAGCCAGGCGGTGCCGCTCCGGCCCGGGGTCTCCCAGCGAGCCTCGACCCAGACGTCGGCGCCCACCGCCCGCTGCCTGGAGGTGAGCTCGAGCGGGAACGCCCTCCCGACGTGGGCGGTGACGCTGCGCTCGTCGCCCGCCCGCGTGAGCAGGGCGAGCGACCGCGTCGTCCACGCCGGCCCCGGCTCCACCTGTGGTGATGCGGCCGGCCCGGGCGACGCTGCCGAGCCCGGCGAGCCGGAGGGCGCGGACGGGGCCGCCGTGTCCGACGAGTCGGATGTCGCGGGTGAGGGCGCGAGAGTCCCGGGTGGCGTCGGCGAGGCGGCCGGGACGACCGCCGCAGGGACGGCCGCGGCCGGGACCGACAAGGTCGATGTCGCCGCGCTATCCACCTGTGCGCCGGGCGCGCCGGGTCCCGCGCTCGCGAAGGTGCAGCCGCCGACCAGCGTTGCCGCGAGCGCCAGGACCACGAGCCGCCACCCCGTCCCGCCCGGATGCCCGGCGCCGGAAGGGCGCGGACGTCGATGGTGGGCGGATCCGACGATCCTCATGCGGTGGGTGCTCCTCACGGGACGGGAAGGTGTAGCTCCGCGGGTCCTCGGCCCGGAACCTCGGCACGGAACCCGGGTGCCGCCTTGTCCGGGGGCACCGTCAGGAGTCTCGCGCCACCGCTCACGCGGTCGCATCGTCCAGCCGGGATGATACCCGCCGCGGCCCCGACCCTGCCCCGGCGGGCTCCTGTCCCTGCCCGCGACCCAGTGCGACCCGGCGGCCGCCCGCAGGCCCTCCCCGGCGTCAGAGCGTCCGCGTGACCTTGGTCAGCCCCGCGGGCGCGTCCGGGTCCATGCCCCGCCGCCGCGCGACCGACTCGGCGATGAGCTGACCCGGGATCGCGAACGCGAGGGGCGTGAGCGGCTCCGAGACGTCGAGCGGCAGCGAGACGGTCCGGACGCCGTCGGCCATCGCCGCCACCTCGCGCCCACCGACGATCCACGGACGCGCGCCGAGCGCACGGGCCCGCTCCACCGAGCCGTCGAGCGCGGCCCCCATCGGGCCGTCGGGCCGGAACACGAGCATCGGGATGGCCGGCTCGGCGAGCGCGACCGGGCCGTGGAGGAGGTCGGCGGAGGAGTACCCCTCCGCGAAGATCCGGCTGGTCTCCTTGAGCTTGAGCGCGATCTCGAGCGCGGTCGCGTAGTCGTACCCGCGGGAGACCACGAGGGCGCGGTCGGACGCGGCGAGTGCCTCGACGAGGCCGTCGGCGCGCCCGATCCACGCCTCGGCGGCGCCGAGGACCGCATCGAGCGCGTCCGGCACGGCCGGCAGCGCGCGGGAGAGGTCGTCCGGGCCGGCGGACGCGGGTCGCCCGCGGGTGAGCTCCGCCACCAGCGCGGCGACCGCCGCGAGCTCCGCCACGTACGTCTTGGTGGCCGCGACGGCGCGCTCGACGCCGGCGCGGCAGGCCAGCGTGTGCTCCGCCGCGCCCGCGAGCGACGAGCCGGGCTCGTTGGTGATCGCGACCGTGAGCGCTCCGGCACGGCGTGCCGCCGACACGACGGCCGCCACGTCGGGCGCCTCGCCGGACTGCGAGATGCCGACGACCAGGCTGTCGCGCCAGTCCATCGAGCGGCCGTAGACCGTCGTGAGCGAACTGGCGGCGAGGACGACCGGCAGGCGGAGGTGCGACTCGAACAGGTACCGGGCGTAGACGCCCGCGTGGTCGCTGGTGCCCCGCGCGGCGATCACGACGACGCGCGGCCCGGCGGCGCGCACCGCGGCCGCCACGCGTTCCGTCTCGGCGGCGCCGTCGTGGAGGAGCCCGGCCACGACCGCCGGGATCTCGCGGATCTCGGACAGCATCGCGCTCGTCATCGCCCGTGACCACCCCATCGATCGGCCGCCGACACGTCGGGGCGGGACCGGCCTCGCCCGCCTCCCGGCGCACCTAGAATGCCTCACCACAGGCGGCCGGAGGGAGCGGACATGAAGACCCACGCGATCACGATGCTCGGCACCGGGCTCATCGGCGACTTCTACACGATGACCCTCCACGGTCAGCGCGGCCGCGACCGCGTCCGCGTCGCCTACTCGCGCAGCGAGGGCAGGGGAGAGGCCTTCCGCGCGCGCTGGGGGATCCCCGAGTCCACGACGGACATGGAGGCCGCGATCCGTCATCCGGAGACCGACGTCGTGGTCGTCGCCCTGCCGAACCACCTCCACGAGGACGCCGTGAAGGCCGTGGCGGCCGCGGGCAAGTCGGTGCTCTGCACGAAGCCTCTCGGGCGCACCGCGGACGAGGCGCGCCGGATGCTCGAGGCCGTGGAGAGGGCCGGCGTCTTCGCCGGGTACCTCGAGGACCTCTGCTACACGCCGAAGACGCTCAAGGCGATCCGATCCGTGGACGAGGGTGCCCTCGGCGACGTGACGTGGGTCCGCTCGCGCGAGACGCACCCGGGGCCGCACAGCGCGTGGTTCTGGGACGGCCGCCTGACCGGCGGCGGGGCGATCATCGACCTCGGCTGCCACTGCATCGAGATCATCCGCAACTTCGTCGGGAAGGGGAACCGGCCCGTCGAGGTCCTCTGCCACACGGACACCCTCGTGCACCCGATCGCCGACGAGGACAACGCGATCGCCCTCATCCGCTTCGAGTCCGGGGCGGTCGGCCAGTTCGAGGTCTCCTGGACGTTCCGCGGCGGGATGGACCTTCGCGACGAGGTGGCCGGGACGCACGGGACGATCTGGCTGGACCACTTCCTCCGCACCGGCTTCGAGATGTTCACCGCCGGCGGGAGCGGCGGCTATGTCGCGGAGAAGGCCGAGACCGCCGCCGGCTGGCTCTTCCCGGTGGGCGACGAGGTCGCCGAGCTCGGGTACGTGGACATGTTCACGGACATGTTCGACGCCCTGGACGGCGGGGCCACGCCGCGCGAGACCTTCTACGACGGGTACGTCGTGAACTCGGTCATGGACGCGTGCTACCGCTCGGCGCGCAGCGGCCGGTGGGAGCCGGTGACGATGGAGTGGCGCGGGGGCGTGACGCCGCGGATCGCGTCGGTCCCGGAGACGTACGAGGGCCAGGTCGTCATCAAGCGCGAGCTGCTCCCCGACGGGCGCGAGAAGCTGATCCTCAAGGACCCGGCGACCGGCGACTTCACGGACCGGATCGTCACGGGGGCGTGACCGGCTCGACCCCCCGCCTCGTCGTCCTCCCGGCCGCGGACTGGGCGACCGCGGTCGCCGCGGAGCTGGCCGAGCGCCTGTCGGGCCGGCCGGACCTCCGGATCGTCCTGCCGACGGGCGACACGCCGTCGCCGCTCTACGAGGAGGTCGTCCGCGCCGAGCGGGAGGATCGCCTGGCGCTCGGAGGGGTCACGATCGTCCAGCTCGACGAGTGGGTCGGCCTCCCCCCGGACGACCCCGCCCGCTGCGACCGGCGGCTGCGGACCGAGCTCGTCGCCCGGCTGCGGACGCCGCCGGCCGCCTTCGTCACGATCGACGTGGACGGCCCCGACCCGGATGCCGCGGCGCGACGGCACGACGACGCCGCCCGCGGGATCGGCCTCGCCCTGCTCGGCCTGGGGCCCAACGGGCACGTCGGGTTCAACGAGCCGGGATCGGGCCCCGATGACCCGACCCGCCTCGTGCGTCTCGCCGTGTCGAGCAGGGACGCCGCGACGGCCCGCTACGGCGCGACGCGCGTCCCCACGGCGGGCATCACCATCGGCCTGGCGCGGCTCCTCGAGGCGGATGAGGCGTGGCTCCTCGTCACCGGCGAGCGGAAGGCGGCGATCCTCCGCCGCGTCCTCGTGGAGCCCGAAGGTCCTGACCGACCGGCCTCCTATCTGCGGCGACACCCCCGGCTCACGGTCTTCGCGGATGCGGAGGCGGCGGCGCTCCTTCCGCGGTAGCATGTCGCAATCCTCGATAATCGATGGAGCACGCGACGGCCGCTCCGCGGCCCGACGGAGGATGCCTGCGATGGGGCGACGCAGCGAGATCGGCACCGCGGTCATCGGCAGCGGCTTCATCGGCACGGTCCACGTCGAGGCGCTGCGCCGAATCGGCATCCGCGTCACCGGCCTGCTCGAATCGTCGCCGGAGCTCGGCGCGGCGCGGGCTGAGGCGCTCGGCCTCCCGCGCGCCTACGCCACGATGGGGGACGTGCTCGCCGACCCGGACGTGCGGGTCGTCCACGTGACGTCGCCGAACGAGCTGCACCACCCCCAGGTGACGGAGATCCTCGCGGCCGGCCGCCACGTCGTCTGCGAGAAGCCGCTCGCGATGACCTCGGCCGAGTCCGCCGAGCTCGTCGCGCTCGCCGCCGCCTCCGGCCTCGTGAACGCGGTGAACTTCAACATCCGCTTCTACCCGATCAACCAGCACGCCGCGAGCCTCGTGCGGGACGGCGGCCTGGGGAGCGTGCGGCTCGTGACGGGTCGCTACTTCCAGGACTGGCTCCTCTACGACACGGACTGGAACTGGCGCCTCGAGAAGGACCAGGGCGGGGTGCTCCGGGCCGTGGGCGACATCGGCTCCCACTGGCTCGACCTCACGAGCTTCGTCACCGGGCTCCGTGTCGAGTCGGTCATGGCGGACCTCGCGACCTTCATCCCCGTCCGGCGGAAGCCCATCGGCGAGGTGCTCACCTTCAGCACCGAGCGGGCCGCCGAGACGGTCCCGGTCGAGATCCACACCGAGGACGTGGCGACGATCCTCCTGCGCTACGCGGGCGGGGCGCGCGGGAGCGTGTCGATCTCCCAGCTCAGCCCGGGCCGGAAGAACGGCCTCGCCTACCAGGTCGACGGGGCCGAGTCCGCCGTGGCGTGGGACTCCGAGGACCCCGACCGGCTCTGGATCGGCCACCGCGACCGGCCCAACGAGGTCCTCCTGCGCAACCCGGCCCTCATGAACCCGGCCGGCGTCGCCGCCGCGCGGCTGCCCGGCGGCCACGTCGAGGGCTTCGCGGACACGTTCGGCGCCGTCTTCTCGGCCATCTACGACGACGTGCTCGCGGGCGGCCCCTCGCCCTCGCCGCGGTACGCCACCTTCGCGGACGGCCACGAGGAGATGCTCGTGGGCGACGCCGTCCTCGAGAGCTCGCGCACCGGGCGGTGGGTCCCGGTGGCCCGGCCTGCATGAACGCCGTACACCACGTCCGTCACAGCCCGGAGGGCGAACAGCGATGAAGCTCGGCTTCCTCACCGCACCGTTCCCGGCCACGCCGCTCATGGAGGTCGCCGACTGGGCCGCGGGGAACGGCTTCGAGGTCCTGGAGATCGCGTGCTGGCCGCAGGGCGCGGGCCCCGTCCGCCGCTACGCGGGGACCAGCCACATCGACGTCGCGGACCTGTCCGCGTCGCAGGCGACGGAGATCGTGGGCGAGATCGCCGCGAAGGGCCTCTCGATCTCCGGGCTCGGCTACTACCCGAACCCGCTCCACCCGGATCCGGCCCACCGCGAGATGGTCATCGGGCACCTGCGCCACGTGATCGTCGCGGCCGAGAAGATGGGTGTCCCGCTCGTCAACACGTTCATGGGCGGCGACGCCGCGAAGAACCAGGACCAGAACTGGGAGGAGGCCCTGCGCGTCTGGCCGGACATCGTCCGGTTCGCCGACGACCACGGCCGGAGGATCACGCTCGAGAACTGCCCGATGATCTTCAGCTACGACGAGTGGCCCGGCGGGCACAACATCGCGACGACCCCGCGGATGTGGCGCCGCATCCTCGAGCAGTGGGGCGGGACGATCGGGCTGAACTTCGACCCGAGCCATCTCGTCCTCCAGATGATCGACATGCGACGCTTCCTCAAGGAGTTCGGGCCGCACGTCCTCCACTACCAGGCGAAGGACCTGATGATCGACGTCGACGGCCTGTACGAGCGCGGCGTCTTCTCGATGGGCATGGGCTGGCAGATCCCGCGGATCCCCGGCCTCGGACAGGTGGACTGGTCGGTCGTCTTCAGCGAGCTGTATCGACAGGGCTACGAGGGCGACTGCATCATCGAGCACGAGGACCGGCGGTTCGAGGGGACCGACGAGAAGGTCAAGCAGGGCTTCCTCATCGCCCGCGACATCCTTCGGCCGTACTGCCATCGATGAGTCGCCGCTGATGACCGCCGTTCGCTGAGCGGCGACCAGGGATAGGGACACATGACGCTCTCCATCGAGAACCTGACCGAACGGGACATCGCGAAGACGATCGACCACTCGCTGCTCCGCCCCGAGCTGGACGACGACTTCGTGGCCGACGGCTGCAGGCTGGCCGCGACGTACGACGTCGCCTCGGTCTGCGTCCGCCCCGCGGACGTGCGCCGGGCTCGGGCGATCCTTGCCGGCACGGACGTGGCGGTGGGCACGACGATCGGCTTCCCGCACGGCAATCACGCGACCGAGATCAAGGTCCACGAGGCCGAGCGGGCGCTCGCCGACGGGGCGACCGAGCTGGACATGGTGATCCCGATCGGGGCGCTGAAGTCCGGGCGGGACGCGGACGTGGAGGCGGACATCCGCGCCATCGTCGACGTGGCGCACCAGGCGGGCGCGATCGTCAAGGTCATCTTCGAGAACGCCTATCTCACCGACGACGAGAAGGTCCGGGCCTGCCATCTCTCCGTCGCGGCTGGCGCCGACTTCGTCAAGACGAGCACGGGGTTCGCGCCGTCCGGCGCGACGCACGACGACCTGCGGCTCATGCGGGCGAACACGCCGCCGCACATCGGGGTGAAGGCCGCTGGGGGCGTGCGGACGCTCGACGCCCTGCTCGATGTCATGGAGCTGGGCGTCACGCGGATCGGCGCCACTGCCACGGAGTCGATCATCCTCGACTTCCGTGCCCGGAAGGCCGGGCTCGCGGGGGCTGCGGAGCCGGCCGCTGCGGCCGGGGAGGGGAGCGGCTACTGATGGGCACCGTCGGCATCGCGATGCTCGGCTCCGGATTCATCGGCGAGTTCCATGCGCTCGGGCTCCGGTACGTCCGCGACGCCCGGCTCACGGTCAACGCGGACGCGGACCCGGCCCGGCGCGCGGCCTTCGCCGAGCGCTTCGGCAGCCGCCCCGTCGCGACCATCGAAGAGGCGTGTGGGGACCCGGACGTTGACCTGGTCATCGTCTCGCTGCCCAACCATCTGCATCGCGAGGCGGTCCTGGCAGCCGCCGCGGCGGGCAAGGGGGTCGCGTGCACCAAGCCGCTCGGCCGGAACGCGGACGAGGCGGCGGACATGCTCCGCGCGGTCGCCGGGGCAGGCACCTTCGGGGCCTACCTGGAGAACATCGTCTGGAACCCGGACATCCTCCGCGTCCGGGACATGGTCGCGTCGGGGGCGATCGGCCGGGTCACCACGTTCCGGGCCCGCGAGGGCCACAGCGGCCCGCACGCGGCGCACTTCTGGAACGCCGAGCTCGCGGGCGGCGGGGCCCTCCTGGACATGGCCTCCCACGGCATCGAGGTCGGCCGGTTCCTCTTCGGCAAGGACCTCGCGCCGCGGGAGGTCCTCGCGTGGGGCGACACGCTCGTCCACGGCGACCGGACGACCGGCGAGGACAACGCGATCATGGTGGTCCGCTTCGCCGACGGCCGCGCCGCCACCTGCGACGTCTCCTGGTCGTCCAAGGGCGGCCTGGAAGGGCGCTTCGAGGTCTACGGCGACGCCGGCCGGATCATCGAGGACCTGGGCGCCGGCTCCATGCGGGCCTTCATCGAGCGACCCGCCGGGTACCTGGTCGAGAAGGCCGACGTCGAGACCGGCTGGGTCTTCCCGCAGCCGGACGAGGTCCGCATCCACGGCCACGACCTGATGATGGCGGACATCGTCGAGGCGTTCCGCGACGGCCGGGCGCCGGGCGAGACCCTGGCCGACGGCTACGTGGTGAACGCGATCCTCGACGCGGCGTACGCGTCGATGCGCAGCGGCCGGTGGGAGCCGGTGGTCCTCGACGAGGCCCTCCTGGCGGGCGGCGCGTGACGGAGCGCTCCACGGCCGCGACGACCTGGCTCCGCGAGGCGGCGGGTGTGCTCGCACGCGTGGCGGAGACGCAGGCCGAGGGGATCGAGACGGCGAGCCGATGGTGCGCCGAGGCGATCGGCTCGGGCGGGCTCGTCCACCTCTTCGGGACCGGGCACTCGCGCATCCCCGTCGAGGAGATGTTCCCGCGCTACGGGTCGTACCCGGGGTTCAATCCGATCGTCGAGCTGTCCATGACCTTCCACACCCAGGTCGTGGGCGCGAACGGGCAGCAGCAGGCCATGTTCATCGAGCGGATCCCCGGCCTCGCCGAGGTCATCCTCTCGAACTTCCGGTTCGGCCCGACCGACGTGATGATGGTCTTCTCGGCCAGTGGCCTCACGGCCGTCCCGGTCGAGATGGCCAGGGGGGCGAAGGCGCGCGGCCTGCGCGTCATCGCGGTCACATCTGTGGCACAGTCCCTCTCTGCGGAACCCGAGCCCGCTGCCGGGCGGAGGCTGCTGGAGGAGGCGGACCTCGTCCTCGACGTGTGCAGCCCGCATGCGGACGCGATGGTCGCGATCGACGGGCTGGAGACGCCGGTCGGGCCGGGGTCCACGATCGGTGCGGTCGCGATCGTCAACGCGATCAAGACCAGGACAGCCGAGCTGCTCGTGGAGCGCGGGGCCATGCCCCCGGTGCTCACGCGGGCGAGCGCGGTGGGGACAGAGAAGTCGCAGCGGCTCTTCGATGACGCATATCGGGAGCACGCACGGCGGCTCGCCCGCGCGATCGACAGGTCGGCGGGCGAGTGAGGAGACGGGAGGCCACGGGGCCTCTCGACGGACACGGCACGACGCGTGCCCCGGACGGGGCGGCGGGCGTGCCGACAGAGGAGGTTCGTGCATGAAGCACATCGGCAAGGCGCGGGCGCTCATCGCCATCACGGCGGTCGCGCTCGTGGTCGCTGCCTGCAGCAGCAGCGGGGCGACGACCGCCCCGGCGACCGAGGCTCCGGCCACCGCCGCCCCGGCGACCGAGGCTCCGGCCACCGCCGCCCCGGCGACCGAGGCCCCCTCGGCGAGCGCCGAGGCCAAGATGTGGAAGATCGGGTACTCGAACGGCGGCGGCGTCGGCAACGGCTTCCGCGAGGAGCAGGTCTGCACCGCCAAGGCCGAGGCGCTCGCCTCGGGCCAGGTCTCCGAGCTCACCACGATCCACCGCAACACGGACGCGGCCGGCCAGCTCCAGGACATCCGCGACCTGATCGCCAAGGGCGTGGACGCGATCGTCTTCAACCCGAACGATCCGGCGGCCCTGAACCCGGCTCTCGCAGAGGCCAACGCCGCGGGCATCAAGACCATCTCGGTCGATGCCTACGTGACCGACCCGAGCAGCTACAACCTGTACAACAACCAGGTCCAGTACGCGTACCTCGGCGCCAAGTGGCTGTTCGAGCAGCTCGGCGGCAAGGGCAACGTCTACTACATGCGCGGCTTCGCCGGCCACCCGGCCGACTCCGACCGCGACATCGGCTTCAAGAAGGCGCTCGCCGAGTACCCGGAGATCACCGTCCTGCCGAACGCGGACGGCGTGCACACCGGCTGGGATCCGGCGACCACCACGCAGCTCATCACCGACTGGATCTCCAGCGGCCAGTACGACAACACCCAGGGCATCTGGACGTCCGGCATGGACTCCCAGGTGGTCGACGCGATCAAGGCCGCGAACAAGCCGTACGTCCCGATCGTCGGGGCCGACCTCGGCGCGTTCGTCGCCCAGCTCCTCGACGAGACCAACTACCCGGGCCTCCAGGGCGCGGCGGTGACCAACACCGCGGCCGTCGGCGGCGCGGGCGTCGGCCTCGCCCTCAAGCTCCTCAACAAGGAGGCGGTCGAGACTGATCCGTCCGCGGCGCAGCCGAACACCGTCCTCCTCGTACCGGTCCTCGCGGACAACGTCTCCGCGGACGGCAAGGCGCTCCTGCAGTCCTGGCAGGTCGACGGCCTCGACCCGCTCTGGCCGCTCGGGCTCCAGATCAAGGGCTTCACGACGTACACCCCCGAGCAGGCGGTCGCCTGCAAGGGCCCGGGCGAGTAGGCTCACCGGGATCACCGTCGGCGGGGGATGCCGGCACGCCGGCATCCCCCGCGAACCATCCAACGCATCCACCGGGGACCGATGACCGCCACGACGAACGGGCTCCTGCTCGAGGCGACGGACGTCACGAAGACGTACGGCGCCGTCGTGGCGCTGAAGGCGGCGTCCCTCGCCGTCCGCCCGGGCGAGGTCCACGCGCTCATGGGCGCGAACGGCGCGGGCAAGAGCACGCTCGTCAAGATCCTGACGGGAGCCGTCCACCCGGACACCGGCCGCATCGCGGTGCGCGGCCGCGAGCGCGTCGTCCACTCGCCTGCCGAGGCACGACGCGGCGGTCTCGTCTCCGTCTACCAGGAGCCGGCGCTCATCCCCGACCTGGATCTCCGGTCGAACCTCAGGCTCACGCAGACGCCGCTCGAGCCGTTCCGTCACTGGGTCCGCGAGCTCGGCCTGGACGAGCTCGACCTCGCCACGATGGCGCGTCGCGTGCCGCTCGCGTCGCTGCGCATCATCGACCTCGCCCGCGCGCTCGCGATCGAGCCGGACGTCCTCATGCTCGACGAGATGACCGCCGCGCTGCCCGCCAACCTCACCGAGCGTGTGCTCGAGGTGGTCGGCCGCCAGCGAGGCGGCGATCGCTCCGTCATCTTCATCTCCCACCGGATGATCGAGATCGCCGCTGTCTGTGACCGCGCCACCGTCCTCCGCGAAGGCGAGACGGTCGGCGTCGTGGACGTCACCGACGGCTCCGAGGAGCGCATCGTCGAGCTCATGCTCGGCCAGGCGGCCACGGAGCTCCCCGCGGTCGCGGAGCGCACGGCCGCGGCGGGCCGTCCAGCGGATGCCCGGCCACGGCTCGCCGCGCGCGGCCTCACGGCCCGCCGCAAGCTGCACGACGTCTCCTTCGACCTCTACCCGGGCGAGGTGCTCGGCGTCGTCGCGCTCGAGGGGCAGGGCCAGGACGAGCTGTTCGAGATCCTCTCCGGATCGGACCGCCCGGCCGCCGGCGAGCTGCTCGTCGACGGCGCGTCCGTCTCGTTCCACCATCCAGCCGACGCGATCCGGGCCGGGCTCGTGTACATCCCGGCGGACCGTGCCGAGGCGCTCCTGATGCAGCGCTCCGTGCGCGAGAACATCGCGCTGCCGTTCACCACGCGGATGCGCGACTGGGGGCTCCTCCCGATGGGGAAGGAGAAGCAGAAGGTCGACGGCGCGATCGCCACGCTCCAGATCGACACGCGGGCGCAGGGCGAGGTGCGACGCCTGTCGGGCGGCAACCAGCAGAAGGTGACGATCGCCCGCTGGGTCGCGGGCGGCGTGCGGACGATGCTCTGCTTCGACCCCACGCGCGGCATCGACATCAGGACGAAGAACCAGATCTACGTGCTGCTCCGCGACCTCGCCGAGGCGGGGGCCGCGGTGCTGCTCTACACGTCCGAGCTCAAGGAGGTCCAGCTCGTCTGCGACCGCGCGATCGTGATCTTCGGCGGCAACGTGGTCGCCGAGGTCCCGGCGGCCGACGCGGACGAGCCGACGCTCCTGCGGGCCGCGTACAACCTGCGGTCGGATGCCGCCATGCCGGAGGAGATCGCCGCCGAGGCGGTGGCGGCCGAGGCCGGGGAGGCCGTCGAGGCCGCGGAGCCCGTCGCGGAGGGCGCACCCGCCCCTGCCGGATCGGAGACGGGTCGATGACCGCCGCGACCGCTCCCGTCGGCGCCACGCGCGCGCGCTCCGCCGGAGCGGCCGCCGGGTGGCTTCGCAGGAACGCGTGGACGATCGGCCTCATCGGCTTCCTCGCGGCCCTCCTCGTCTTCACCAAGCTGATCCAGCCGAGCTACGGGCACACGGGCATCCAGGGGCTCGCGATCTCCGTCCTCCCGCTCGCGCTCGCGACGGTCGCCCAGGCCGTCGTCGTCATCGGCGGTGGCATCGACCTCTCGATCGGCTCGATGATGGCCCTCACCAGCGTGATCGCCGCCGCGCTGATGAAGGGTCAGTCCGAGGAGTTCGGCGTCGCCGTCGTGATCGGCGTCATCCTCCTCGGCCTCCTCCTCGGCTTCGTCAACGGCACCCTCGTCGTGCTCACCCGCGTCCCGGACATCGTGGTCACGCTCGCGATGTCCTTCGTCTGGGCCGGGTGCGCGCTGCTCGTGCTCAAGACGCCCGGCGGGGGCTCTGCCACGTGGCTCAAGGAGCTGGTCACGGGATCGCTCTTCAACGAATGGATCCCCAAGGCCGCGATCGTCCTCGTCGTCGTCGTGGCGGTCGTCTGGATCCCCGTCCGCCGTTCACGGCTCGGGCTCTCCATCTTCGCCATCGGCAGCAACCGGCTCGCCGCGTTCAGGAGCGGCGTCTCCGTCGGTCGGACCAGGGTCGGCGCGTACATGCTGTGCGGGCTCTTCGCGGCGTTCGGCGGGCTCTCGCTCACGGCCAGCACCGGGATCGGCACGCCCGTGCCGGGCCCCTACACGCTCATGAGCGTCGCGGCGGTCGTGCTCGGCGGGGTGGCGCTCGCCGGCGGGCGGGGCGGCGTCTTCGGGCCGCTGGTGGCGGTCGTGATCCTCCAGCTGATCCGGACGGACATGACCTTCCTCAACGTGAACACGAACCTCGCGGTCGTCGTGCAGGGGATCATCCTCATCGGGGTCGTGATGATCGGCAGCCTCGTGCAGATCCGGAGGGCACGCGCGTGAGCGGCACGGCGACCACGCCCGCCGCCCGGGGTGCGCGCGGGCTCACGAGCGCCGCGGCGTGGCGCGCGCTGTTCCGCGACCGGCCGCTGATCCCGCTCACCGGCCTCCTGGCCGTGCTCGTCCTCCTCATGGCCGTCGTGAAGCCGGACATCATGTCGCCGAACTGGTTCGGCGTGACGATCCGCACGGCCATCCCGCTCGCCCTGCTGGCCGCCTGCCAGACGATCACCTTCCTCACCGGCGGCATCGACCTGTCCGTGGGCGCCGTCGCCTCGATGTCCGGCTTCCTCGTGGCGACCCTCGTCGGCCCGCAGGGCCTCGTGCTCGCGATCGTCATCGCCCTCATCGTCGCGGCGATCGCCGGCGCTGCGACCGGCATCGGGGTCGGCGTCTTCCGGGTCCACCCACTGATCATGACCCTGGGCATGAGCCTGATCGTGCTGGGGTTCGCCAACGTCTGGCAGATCATGATGGTCCAGACCGGCGCCGGCGTCCCGCAGCAGCTCCGCTGGCTCGGCTCGGGGATGACCCTCGAGGTGATCCCGAACGCGCTGCTGGTCTTCGTCCCGATCGCCGCCGTGATCATCCTGATGCTCCGCCGGACGGGCTACGGGCGGCTCCTGTACGCGATCGGCGACAACCCCGTCGCGTCGCGGCTGGCGGGGGCGCGGTCGTGGAAGGTCCTCGTCGTCCTGTACATGCTCTCCGCCGTCATCGCCGCGGTCGCCGGGTTCATCCTGTCCGGGCTCACGAACACTGCGAGCGTCACCCTCGCGGACACCTCGGTGCTCCCGTCCGTGGCGGCGGCGGTCATCGGCGGCACCTCGATCATGGGCGGGCGCGGCGGGTACGGCGGCGCGATCGTGGGGGCGCTGATCCTGGCGGTCATCTCGTCGCTGCTGTCGTCGCTGGGCTACCCGGAGGCGATCCGGCAGATCCTGTTCGGGTCGATCATCGTGGGCGTCGCGGCCGCCTACGCCCGGGTCACCGGCGAGGCCTG
>JALOOH010000092.1 GCA_025454515.1 Chloroflexota bacterium | reverse complement strand
CGCAGACCGCGGGGCTCGCGGCGGGCGCGGCCCAGCTCTCGGGCGGGACGACGCAGGCGGCCGCGGGCGCGACGGAGCTCGCGGCCGGCCTCGCGACGATGCAGGCGCAGACGACCGGGCTCGGCGCGCAGGCAGGGGCGGTGGCATCCGGCGCGGCGGCGCTCGCGACCGGGGCTGCCGGCGTCGCCGACGGCGCCGCGCAGACGGCAGCCGGCGCGACGGCGCTCGCGACGGGCGCCGACACGTACGCCGCATCGGTCACGGGCTACACGACCGCGATCTCGGGGCTGTCCGCTTCGTGCCTCGCCCAGGGCGGCGGGCCGGTCGTCTGTGCCCAGCTCGCCGCGATCGCCGCGCAGGGGTCGGCGGTGACGACGGGCGCGAGCGACCTCGCGACGGGCGCGCACGGCGTCGCGGACGGCGCGGCGCAGGTGGCGGCGGGAGCGGCCGGCGTGAGCACGGGCGCGAACGACCTCGCGACGGGCACGGCGGCCTTCGCCGCCGGCGCCCCCGCGCTCGAGGCCGGGATCGCGCAGGCCGCCGGTGGGTCGAAGGCGCTCGCGGACGCGCTCACGGCCCTCGCGGCCGGTGCGTCGCAGCTCGCCGACGGCACCGCGAGGCTCGCCGCGGGGATGCCGCAGCTGGAGGCCGGCATCGCGAAGGCGGCGGACGGCTCGAAGGCGCTCGCGGACGCGCTCACCGCCCTGGCCTCCGGCGCGTCCCAGCTCGCCCAGGGCACGGCGAAGCTCGCCGCGGGGATGCCGCAGCTCGTCTCCGCCATCGCACAGTCCTCCGACGGCGCGTCGCAGCTCGCCACCGGGACGACAGGCGTCGCGGACGGCGCGGCCCAGCTCGCCACCGGGACGCAGCAGCTCGCTGACGGGATGGCCCCGCTCGCCTCGGGGATCGCCGGCGCCGCCTCGGGCGCATCCGAGCTCGCCGGCGGTGCCGCCCAGCTCGCGAGCGGGGTCTCGGACCTCGCGGCGGGCTCGAGCAAGGTCGCGTCGGGGGCGGAAGGGACCGCGTCCGGGGCGGCCACGCTCGCCGATGGCACCGCGACGGCCGCGTCTGAGTTCGGCCAGCTGACCGACGCGATGGACCGGCTCGTCGGTGGGGCGCGGGTCGTCGAGTCGCGGTCCGGGCTGCTCGCCGACGACGGCAGCGCCGCCTCGGCGGACGCTGCGCGCGTCGCCGACGGCCTCGTCGGGGCGGCGACCGCGGGCGCACCCTCGACGGACGCGGCGCGCGCGGCCGTCGCGGAGCGCGCGGCCGATCCGGTCGTCGTCCGGGCGTCCGGGACCGGGACGGACGCGGGCGACGGCACGGCCGCCGGGATCGCGCCGTACGTCATGTCGCTCGCCCTGTGGCTCGGCGCGCTCGTCGCGTTCCTCGTGCTCCCCGCCGGGCGGCGCGGCCGTGGCCGCCGCTGGTGGGCGGGACCGGTCGGGGCGTTCGCCGCGGCCGCGGTCCTCGGGGCCGTCGGTGCGGCGCTCATGATCGCGGGCCTGCACCTGGGCGTCGGGATGGACGTCGCGCGGCTGCCGGCGCTCATCGCCGTCGCCGCGCTCGCCGCGGCGGCGTTCGCGGCGATCATCCAGGCGCTCGTCGTCGCCGTCGGCGACCGCGGCTGGCTCCTCGGACTCCTGTTCGCGGGCGTCCAGGCGGCCGCCTGCGCGTCGCCGTACATCGTGGACGCGCTCCCCGGCCCGCTCGCGTTCCTGCGGCCGCTCATGCCGGTGACGTGGGCAGCCGACGCGTTCCGCGCCTGCATCGACGGGACGACGGCCGGCCTCGCGACCGGGGTGCTCGCGCTCGCGGGCTCGCTCGCGATCGCCCTGCTCGTGACGCTCGCCGTGACCTGGGGCACGGACCGACCGCCGGCGACCGCACCAGCGCCGGCGTAGGACCGATCCGGCGCCCGCCGGGCGCTCCCGCGGCCGCCGGGACGCAGGGCCGCACGGAGACAGCCGGGGCGATCGACCGGATGAGCCCGCGCGCCCGCGCCCTGCGCGGTACGATGAGCATATGCTCAGAGAGAGAGCGTATGCTCGCTCGACGCCGCCGACGTCGGCACAGACGACGCCGGCCGGGACGATGACGTGAACGGCATCGAGGACTTCGCGGACGCTGAGAGGCTGGCCCGCGTCGCGCACCGCTACTACCACGAGGGGCAGACGCAGGCCCAGATCGCGGCCGGGCTCGGGGTGTCGCGCCCGACGGTCCAGCGCCTGTTGCAACGCGCGCGTGCCGAGGGGATGGTGGACATCCGGATCGCCGTGCCACCCGGCTTGCACCTGGACCTCGAGACCTCCCTGCGCGGGCGGTTCAGCCTCGTCGACGCGATCGTGACGGACGGTGCCGCGGATCCGATCGTGTCCCGCGAGAACGCCGCACGGGCCGCCGCCATGTGCCTGCAGGACCGTCTCGTAGCGGGGATGACCGTGGCCGTCGGACATGGGCGCGACACGAGCGAGGTGGCCCGGTTCGTCCGGCCTGATCGACCGGTCGCGTGCACCTTCGTGAGCGCGATGGGCGGATCGCCGCGTGCCGACGCTCCCACGAACCCGGACGACATCGGCCGTGCCCTCGCACTGGCGACCGGCGGCCGGGCCGTCGCGCTCTTCGCACCCGCGTACGTGGAGAGCGCCGAGCTGCGCGACCGGCTCCGCGCACAGGAGGCGGTCGCCGCCGCCCTCGCCGTGGCCGCCGTCGCGGAGATCGCGGTCGTCGGGATCGGCGGCGTGGATGATGGGTGCACCATGGTCCGCGCGGGCTGCATCCCGCCCGCGGAGATCGCCCGCCTCCGATCCGTCGGGGCCGTCGGCGACGTCCTCGGGAACTACGTCGACCGGGAGGGGCGGACGGTCCCCTCGCCGTATCGGGACCGCCTGATCGGGTTGTCCCTCGACGACCTGCGTCGCATCCCGCTCGTGATCGCCGTCGCGAGCGAGCCGGAGAAGCCGGCGGCGATCGCGGGCGTCCTGCGGGCGGGGGTCGTGGACATCGTCGTGGTCGACGAGGACAACGCCCGAGCCGCCCTGGGCAGCGCGCACGCGGGCGACCCGTCAGCCGCCGGCGCGTCGACTGGCCCCGCGGGCGGCGGCGACCGATCGGTCGGTCCCTGAGGAAGGAGGACGCACGTGCCTGTCGTGCCCACGAGGGAGATCCTCGCGCGGGCCTTCGCCGAGCGATACGGCGTGGCCGCGATCAACGTCGTCAACGACCTGACCATGGAGGCCGTCCTCGCCGCCGCCGAGGAGCTGCGCGCCCCGATCATCGTGCAGACATCCGTGAAGCACGTGCTGATGACCGGGGTGGACGTGATGTACGCGATGTGGGAGGCGATGACCGCACGCCTCACGGTGCCGGCGGCCCTCCACCTCGACCACTGCCCGGACCGGACGGTGATCACCGCCTGTCTCGAGCGCGGCTGGAACTCCGTCCTGTTCGATGCGAGCAAGTTGTCCGTCGAGGAGAACCAGCGTCAGTGCATCGAGGTCGTCGCCGAGGCCCGGCGTCATGGCGCCGACGTCGAGGGCGAGATCGAGGGCTTCAAGCGCACCGAAGAGATGACCGGAGACGAGGCTCGCGAGGTCCAGAGCCTCGAGACCGTCGTCGCGTTCGTCCGGGCGACCGACGTCGACGTCTTCGCGCCCGCCATCGGCAACGCACACGGAACGTACCGGTCCGCCCCGACGCTCGACGCGCAGCGCGTCACCGACATCGTCGCGGCGACGGGCAAGCCGGTCGCGCTGCACGGCGGCACCGGGATGGCGCCGGCGCAGTTCAGCGACCTCATCGCGCGCGGCTGCGCGAAGGTGAACATCAGCACCGCCCTGAAGATCGCGTTCATCCGGTCCGGGTCCGACCATGTCGCGGGCCACCCGGACGAGTTCGACCCGCCGAAGCTCTTCACCGCCCAGCGCGCTGCCGTGATGGAGATGGCGCGCTCGCACATCCGGCTGTTCGGAAGCGAAGGCAAGGCCTGGTGAGGGCGCTCATCTTCGACTGCGACGGCGTTCTCGCCGACACCGAACGCGACGGCCACCTGCCGGCCTTCAACCGGACCTTCCGCGAGGTCGGCCTGCCGGTCGAGTGGTCGGAGGAGGAGTACGGCCGCCGCCTCCGGATCGGCGGCGGGAAGGAGCGGATCGCGAGCGTCATCACCCCGGAGATCGCGGCCGCGGCCGGGCTGCCGGACGATCCCGAGGGACAGGCCGAGACGATCGCCGCATGGCATCGGCGGAAGACGGCGATCTACACCGCGATGGTCGCGGAGGGACGGCTCGCCCCGCGGCCGGGGATCCGGCGGATCATCGCAGCGGCCCAGGACGCGGGCTGGAAGGTCGCCGTGGCATCGACCTCGGCCGAGGCGTCGGTCCGCGCCATCCTCGAGTACGCGGTCGGCGCCGAGCGCGCCGGCCGGCTGGACCTCGTCCTCGCCGGCGACGTCGTCGCGCAGAAGAAGCCGGCGCCGGACATCTACCTGCTCGCGCGGGATCGGCTCGGGCTCCCGCCCGACGACATCCTCGTCGTCGAGGACTCGCGCAACGGCCTCGAAGCCGCCCACGGCGCCGGCCTGCGGTGCCTCGTCACCGTGAACGGGTACACCGAGGCCGAGGACTTCCACGAGGCCGTGCTGGTGGTCTCCTCGTTCGGCGACCCGGAAGGGCCCCCGACCGCGGTGATCGAGAACCGGAGCGCGGCACGCCCGGGCGCCTGGGTCACGCTGGACGACCTCGCCGCGTGCATCGGCACGCCGCTCTGACACACCACGGCGGCAGGCCCGGTGGCCGAGGGGGGCATCCCGGCCACCGGGCCTGCGGTCGTCTCCCTCCCGTCAGGCGGTCCTGACCCAGGCCGGCACGCGGACCGGCATCGCCTTGAACTCCCTGACGATGCCCACGACCGCCGGCTCGACGGGCGTCCGCTCGATGCTCGACGCCCCGAGGTAGCCGACCGCCTCCGTCCGCTCCATCACATATGTCGTGGAGACGGGGTCCTCCATCGGGCCGCCGTGGGTGATCGGCAGGAAGTCGAGCTCCGGCCGGGCCGCCTTCGCGGCGTCGATGAGGGCGGTGGTCCGCTCGACCGCCTGGTCGAGCGAGAGCGTGGACCCCGCGCCGATCAGCCCGCCCGAGGTGAGGCCCGCGTGGCAGGCGACGATGTCCACGCCGGCCTCGGCGACCTGGCGCGCCTCGTCGGGCGTGAAGCAGTAACCGATCGTGAAGTACCCGAGGTCCTTGGCGATGCGCAGGACGGCCGCCTCCCTGTCGAAGCCGAGGCCCGATTCCTCGAGGTTGCGCCGGTAGTGCGAGTCGGCATCGATGAGCCCGACCGTCGGGAAGCTCATGAAGCCGCTGATGCCGTAGGAGGCCATCTCCTCGAACCACCGCGGCCAGACGGTCCGGGGGTCCTGTGCGCAGAACCCGGCGATGACGGGGGTCTCCCTGACCTGCGCGCAGACCTCGCCGGCGTACTCGGCCACCATGTCCTGGTTGCGGCCCACGGGCATGAGGCCCAGAAGCGAGCCGCCGCCGTAGTGGCGCATCTTGCCCGAGTTGTAGACGCCGATGATGTCGATCCCGCCGCGCTCCTCGAGCTTGGCCGTGAAGCCGTCGCCGGCGCCGCCGACGATGATCGGCCGGCCCTCCGCGAGCGTCCCCCGCAGCCGGGCGTGCACCTCGGCGGGCGTGTATCGCTTGGCCACCGCGTGTCCTCCTTGGCCCTCGCGGCGTCGGCCCGCGCCGGCCGCCGTTCCGGGCGAGCTCAGAGCGGGAAGGCGACGATCTCCGGGCCGTCCTGGTGGCTTCCCTTCCGCCAGGTGCCGCCGAGCATCTCCTCGAGGAGCTCGGCCATCAGGTCCGCGAACGCCGGCTCGTTCATGTGCACGTCGACGAGCAGGACGTCGACGTTGGGCTTCGTCGTGTCGAGCGTCTCGGCCAGCCCGTCGAGGAACGGGCGGGTCCGCGCCGTCCACTCGGGGCGATCCGGGTCGGAGACCCACATGGGTCCGGCCTCCGGGCCGGCCCAACCGAGCGCCTTGTCGGCGACCCGGAGGTCAACGGCTCCCCACCCGCGGAGCGGGACGCACAGCGCCGTGGGACCCGTGGCGATGCTCAGCTTCTCGCCCACGGCGCGGCCGATCGTGCGCACCTCGTCGAGCGTCACGCCGATCGCGGTGACGGTCGGGTTGTGGATGTACACGGACCGGCCCGGGACGTCGATCTCGGCGATGAGGCGCTCGGGAACGGTGTCGCGCGCGCCGAAGTTGATCATGTCGAGGCCGCCGACCGAGACGACCTGCGGCACCCCCGCGCGTCCGGCCGCGGTGAGGCGGTCGGGCCCCGCGCTCAGCACACCGCCGAGCAGCTCGTCGCCGATCTCGTGGGTGGTGATGTCAAGGACGCCGACGACGTAGCCGTCGGCGATGAGCTCCTCCATCGAGCGCCCGCCCGAGCCGACGGCATGGTTGACCATCATGTCGTAGCCGCGGTCCTCGAAGTGCTTCGAGGCGCGGAGGACGCAGGGCGTCGTGACCCCGAACATCATGCAGCCGATCAGCGGCTTCTCGCCGGTCGCCTCCAGGGCGGGCGCTGCGGCCATCCCGACGATCCCGGCGGCGGCGTTGTTGAGGACCCGCCGCGTCACCGTGTTGAGCCCGACCTCCGCGATCGGATAGAGCATCGCGATGTCCTTCGTCCCCACGTAGGGGCGGACGTCGCCCGACGTCATGGTGGAGACGAGCAGCTTCGGCACGCCGATCGGCAGGGACGACGCGATGGCGGACCCGATGCTGGTCCCCATGGAGCCACCGAAGACGAGCATCCCGTCCAGCCGGCCGGCCTCCAGGAGACCCTGAACGATCCGTCGCCCGCCCTCGGTCACGAGCGCTGCGGCCTCGGAGCGCGGGAGCGTGGCGAGGTCGGCGGGCAGCTTCCCCAGGGGCGCGAGGACGACGGAGACGCCGATGTCGGCCCAGCCCGCCTCCTCGCCGCCGACGGTGAGCTCCATGACGGTCGGCTCCCCGCCGGCGGCACGGACGCGGTCGGCGAGGTAGCGGACCTCGTCACCCTTCGTGTCGAGGATCCCCGCGACGAGGATCCAGGGCTTCTCTCCCATCACCACTCCCTCTCGCTCGGGGCCCGTCCATCGGGCGCTGCTCCACCTCGGGCCGGCCGCGCCGCCGCCACGCCCGATGCCGGGCGCCCGGGCGGTTCGAGCGCCGGCTCCGGCCAGGTCTCCAGGGCGGCCGCAAGCTCGGCGTGCTCCGCGGCCGCGTCCGCGAGCGGACGGCCCGCGACGGCCGCGTCGAACGCCTGGCGGATCGCCGCGGCGCCCGCGGCCGCCCCCATCGGATGGCCGTGGACCGCTCCGCCGGCACCGAACGCATGATCGATCCCCAGGTCCGCGAGGTGCACGGGGACGAGCCCAGCATGGAGCCCGCCGCCGGGCATCGGCCACGCGGGACGGACCGACCCGAGAGGCGACGTCGCGGCGCGGGCAGCGCGCAGGAGCTCGTCACGCGTGGACCGAAGGCTGCCGTACGGGCTCGGACACACGAGGACGTCCGCGCCGGCGAGACGCGGCAGCGTCGCGATGGCGATGTGGGGTGCGACCCCCGTGCGCGGCGACCCCGAGACCGCGGCCGAGAATGCGAAGTGCGCGAGGATCGGAACGCCGATCGACGGGTCTTCCGCGAGGCTCGCGAGCGCCGCCGTGCCCACGGTCAGGTGGTCCACCATGAGCCCCGAGGCGCCGGCGTCGACCGCCCGACGGGCGGTCTCCACCATCCTGTCCGGACGATCGGTCACGTTCACGAAGTTGATCGCCCGGTGGCCGGTCGCCTCGAAGACCTCGCGCAGCGCCTGCTCGTGCGCCCGGACCCGCTCGACCGGGTCGCTCGCGGCCACCGAGACGAGCAGCTCGTCGTCCTTGATAAGGTCGGCGCCGCCGAGCGCCGCGGCGCGGACGACCTCTGCGCTCCGGTCCGGTGTCAGCCCGAGGGCGGGCTTGACCATCGTGATCAGGAGCGGCCGACCGACGACGCCGAGTCGTTCGCGCAGCCCGGCGATCCCCAGGCGCGGGCCGGAGAAGCCGGCGATGAACGCGCCCGGCAGCTCCAGGTCCACGAGCCGCATCTCGACCGCGGCCGCAGCCTCGCCGTAGACCGTGGCGAGGAGCAGGGGGATCTGTCCGTCCACGTTCTCCCCCGGGAATCCGATCCGGACGATCCACGCGGGGGCCTCTCCGTCGATCGAGAGGACCCGCGCCGCGTGTCGGTCCCGGAGCGCCTCCGTCTCTCCCGGGAGCGCGACCCACGTCCCCGTCGACTGGGTCGCGGCGACGTCGCGCGCGACCGCCTCGACGTCCGTACCCGGCTGCGG
>JALOOH010000091.1 GCA_025454515.1 Chloroflexota bacterium | reverse complement strand
CATCACGCCCGCGGTGAGCGCGCTGCAGGTGCGGCCCATGAACAGCGTCCCGCCCATGAAGGCGGACGTGGCATCGAAGAGCTCCCGGTCCCGGGCCGGGGTGTAGCCGAGCTGGCTCAGCACGGCCTGGGCGCAGTGGAAGTCGTCCTCGACGAGGTGTGCGTACAGCCGGGCATAGCTCTGCCGCGTATCGGCCGGGATCGCCTCCCGGTGGTCGCCGTCACGGACGGTGGCCAGGAGCTCGGGTGAGCGAAGGACCGGCGCGACGCACTGCCGTGGGAAGCCGTCCTTCGTTCGGATGTCCCGACACTGGAGCGCCCGGTGGCAGGCGACGAAGTCGGCGCACAGCGCCCGGCCCTGGTCGAAGATCACCGGGAGGCCGCCGTCCATCTCGCGCAGGCCGAGCTGCGTGCCCATCACGGCGAGGGGCGACGTGACGGCCCCGCACTCGTGCCCCGTGTTGCCGATGCCCCCCGGCATGCCGGCACTGAGCCTGACCAGCCACTCCGTCTCCGCCGATGAACCTGTCGATGAGACATCCACGAGCGTCTGCATCACCGTCGGAGCGCAGTGGCCCATCCTCAGGAGGTTCGCGAAGGCACGCCCCCGGTACGCCCAGTTCGGCGCCGGTCCGGATGCGCGAGGCCGAGTCTGCACCGCCATCACAGTCCCCTTCGGGTCTCGTGCGCCCCGGGGCGACGGCGGGACGCGGATCTCGGCGCCCAGAGCCCGATCCCGACGCCGAACGCGACGTGGCCGACGAGCATGATCCGGTTCAGCCGGGCCGCGTCGCCTGAGCGCAGCGCGAACCGGCCGTAGCCCATCGACGGGAACATCACGAGGAGCGGGAAGACCGCGGTCGCGATCCCGAAGGCGGTCCCTCCCCGGAACGTCGGTCGACGGGCTCCGCCTCGCGCGAGCCACAGGTACCCCTGGGTCAGGATGATGCCCGTGCCGTAGTGCGTGAGCATGCCCAGCACGAGCTCACCGCGGCGGGCCGGCTCCGTGCGGATGTCGTCGTGCTGCCACCGGCCGCGCACGAGACCGTCCGCCCAGCGGCCGATCATGTCCGGTCCGAGGGCCGTGGACGCGAACGCGTCCCCGCCGAGGCGGGCGGCCGCCACCATCGCCGCGTCCATCGTGACGGTCGCCAGCACGCCTGCCGCGACGCCGGCCGGGATACGCATCGGGCGCCACCTCGCGGAGAGGATCGGATCGACCGCCCACGTCGTCGCTGGTCCCCGATGGGCCGCGGCCGGGTCGGTGACGTCGTCCGCCCTCCACCTGCGAGCGTACCACCGGCTCCACCCTGCACCGGCGCTCCCGTGCGGTCGGCCGGCCCCATCGTCGGATGACGATGGTGCATGGCGTCGTCCGTCGCGCCCCGATGTCCACCCACGCCCACTCCCGTGGGCCGCACCCGCCGCGAGGATGGCAGGGTCGGGCCGCATGGGAGACGTCACGACGGGGACCGGACGGGAGTCCGTTCGGGGACCCGGGGGCGAGCGGCGCGAGGAGGGAACGATCGATGTCCGCGACGCACACGACACACACAAGGATCGCCGGGCGCACCCCGGCGCGCCGCTCCCGGGCCGGCATCCCGGCGAGCGCCGTGCGCCTCGCACGGATCGCCGGTGCGTTCGCCATCGCCCTGATCGTTGCCGGCTGTGTCGACGCCGGCGCGGCCCCCGCACCGACCGGCGGCACCGTCCGCGTCCTCGGCTCCTGGGAGGGGCCCGAGGAGGCCGCCTTCATGGAGATGGTGAAGCCGTTCGAGGTCCGCACCGGGATCCGCGTCGTGTACACCTCCACTCGCGACCTCCAGGGGCAGCTCGAGCGCGGCATCGCGGCCGGTGATCCGCCGGACGTGGCGGGCCTGCCCGGCCCCGGGTTCATGACGCAGCTCGCCCGGTCGGGCGGGCTGAAGGACCTCACCGGCGTCATCGACGTCGCGAGCTACAAGGCCGACACGATCCCGTCGTTCGTCTCTCTCGGGACGATCGACGGCAGGCTGGTGGGCGTCTTCATCAAGGCGACCGTGAAGGGCCTGCTCTGGTACGACCGCTCCGTCTGGACCCTCGGGACCCCGCGCACGTGGGACGAGCTCGTGCAGGTGGCGCGCGTGAAGGCCACGGGCGTGACCCGCCCGTGGTGCGTGGGCCTCGAGTCCGGCGCGGCCTCCGGCTGGCCGGGCACCGACTGGATCGAGGACTTCCTCCTGCGCCAGAGCGGTCCGGACGCCTACGACCGATGGGTCGCGGGCACGCTGCGCTGGACCTCGCCCGAGGTGCGCCGCGCCTTCGAGGCGTACGGGCAGGTGGTCGCCGACGGCGCCGTCGCCGGCGGCGCGGACGGGGCGCTCCGGACCTACTTCGCGGTGGCCGGCCGTCCCCTGTTCAACCAGCCCCCCGGCTGCCTGTTCCTGCACCAGGGGAGCTTCATGGCGCCGTTCCTCGGCGACGATCCCGCCCACCCGTCGCCCGACTTCGACTTCCTCCCGTTCCCGGATATCGACCCGAAGTACGCCGGCTCCCTGATCGGGGCGGGCGACCTCATGGGCATGATCCGGGACACGCCCCAGGCGCGCGAGCTGATCCGCTACCTCATCACGCCCGAGGCCCAGTCGATCTGGGTCAAGCGCGGCGGCGTCATCTCCGGCAACCTCCGTGTCAGCGGGTACCCCGACGACATCTCCGAGCGCGAGGCGCGGCTGCTCCAGTCCGCGACCCGCTTCCGGTTCGACGCCTCCGACGCGATGCCGGAGCTCATGAACAGCGGGTTCTGGCAGGCCGTCCTCGACTACACGCGCGACCAGGACCGCCTCGACGACATCCTCGCCCACCTCGACGCCGTCCAGGCGACGGCCTACCGCCGGTGACACCGCCATGACCGCTGCAGTCTCCATCCCGCCCCGCCGCGGGTACCGCCGCCCCGCCCTGCCCTCGGTCCGCCTCCTCGCCTGGGGCGGCTGGCTCGCGCTGGCGGCATCGGTGGTCGCGAGCGTCGCCGTCTGGGCCTCCGACGGGTTCCCCTCGCTGCCGCTGAGCTTCGCGAGCGGCCCGGCGAACGTCGTCGCCGTCAGCCTCGTCTCGCTCAGCGCGGGCACGGTGGGCGCGCTCCTCGCCTGGCGCCACCCCCGCAGCGCGATCGGCTGGCTGCTGCTGGTCCAGGGTCTCCTCCTCGGCCTCCTCACCCCCGTGAACCTCCTCGTCGGGCAGGGCCTCGAGGCGGCGCGCATGTGGCCCGCGACGACGGTGGCCGCGGCGTGGGCGATGTCCACCTTCCTCACCCCGGTGACCGCGGGGACCGGGATCCTCGTGCTGCTCCTCTTCCCCGACGGCCGCTTCGCCGGCCGTCGCTGGTGGACGGCCGGCGTCGTGACGTTCGTCGGCACGGGACTCCTCGCCGGGGCGTCGGCGCTCGGGCCGTCCGGGATGCTGTGGTATCCGGCCGTCCCCAACCCGACGTCGCTGCCGTACGCGCTCGACGTGCCGGTCGGGGGCATGCGGATCGTCGGCGTGGGCCTCACCGTCCTCGCGCTCGGCCTCGCGGGCGCGTCGGTCCTCGTCCGTTATCGCCACGCCGACCGACGCCTCCGCCTCCAGCTCCGCTGGATCGTGGCCGGGGTGGTCGTGATGGGCGTCGCGTTCATGCCGTTCCTCCTCGGTCGCTACGTGATCGCGGTGGGGGATGGGGTGAGCGACGCGCTCCTCGTCTTCGCCGCCGCGGGCGCGGCCGCGTTCCCGCTCACGGTGGCCGTCGCGATCGTGCGGGAGCACCTGTACGAGATCGACGCGATCATCTGGCGGACGCTCGTCTACATCCCGCTCATGGGCCTCCTCGCGGGCCTGTACGCGGCGTCGGTCGCCCTGTTCCAGCGCCTCTTCGTCTCGATGACCGGCAACGGGACGGACGCGGCGATCGTGCTGTCGTCGCTCATCCTCGCCGGGGCCTTCACCCCGGCCCGGCAGGCGATCGAGGCGCGCGTCTCGAAGCGCTTCAAGCCGGCCGAGCCCCAGCACCGGACCGGCGATGGCGAGCCGATGCCTGCCCAGGCGGCGCCACCGGACATCTTCGCGGGGCGCGAGCAGCCGGCGGCCGACGCGGCACCGCGGGCCGACAGGATCGCGGCGCTGGAGGACCGGATCGCGGCCCTCGAGGCGACGCTCGCGGCGAGGGAGGTCGCGGGCGCGTGAGCGCACGCGGGCCCGGGGACCGGGATCACGCGCCGAGCGGGAGCACCAGGATGCCCGTCCCGTCGACAGCTCTGCGGACAGCACGTCCGATCGCGGCTGCGCCGGGCGTGTCGCCGTGGATGCAGAGCGTCCCAGCAGGGAAGGGGATCGTCGAGCCGTCGGTCGTGGTGACCCGGCCGTCGCGCGCGATCTCGACGGCCTGCGCGGCTGCGACGTCGGGGTCGTCGTAGAGGCCGCCGGGGAGCGTGCGCGCGCGCAGGCTGCCGTCGGGCTCATAGCCGCGATCCACGAACGCCTCCGCGACCCAGCGAAGGCCGTGCGCCCGCGCCGCCCGTCCGAGCGCGGAACCGGGAGGCGCGACGAGCCACAACGCCGCGTCGAACCGCGCGACGGCGTCCGCGACGGCGTCGGCCACGACCGGGTCGGCGGCCGCACGATGGTAGAGGGCGGCGTGCGGCTTCACGTGCGCCAGCGCGCCCCCCTCCACGCGGACCATTCCGGCGACGGCCGCCACCTGGTAGAGGACCGTGTCCACGATCTCACCCGGCGTGAGCGCCATGTCGCGCCGGCCGAAGCCCAGCAGGTCCGGGTAGCCGGGGTGCGCACCGATGGCGACGCCCGCCGCGAGCGCGGTCGCGATCGTCCGCCGGATCGTCGAGGGGTCCCCGGCATGGACGCCGCACGCCACATTGACGGAGCTCATGAGCGGGATGAGCGCCTCGTCCTCCCCGAGCCTCCAGGGCCCGAAGCTCTCGCCGACGTCCGCGTTGATGTCGATCCGACCGTCCGCGCGACCGCCGTCGGACGGCGCGGGCGGGAGCCTGCCGGACGAGCTCACGCGACCGGCGTCCGGGCGCCCACGACGCCTCGCACCGTCGCGACGATGTCCGCGATCTGCGGGATGGACGCCTGCTCGAGAGCGAGGTTGAACGGGATCGGGGTGTTGCGCCCAGCGACCCGGACCACCGGCCCGCGCAGTGCGTCCCACGCGCGTTCGGACACCTCGGCGGCGATCTCGCCCGCCACGCCGCCACGCCGCGGCGCCTCCTGGGCGACGACGAGGCGCCCGGTGCGGCGCACCGACGCCACGATCGTCGCGATGTCGAGCGGGACGAGCGTGCGCGGATCCACGACCTCGACCGAGATCCCCTCGGCCGCGAGCTCCTCGGCAGCCGTGAGGCACTTCGTGAGCATGTGCGACCAGGCGACGAGGGTCACGTCGTCGCCTGGTCGCTTGACGTCGGCCACGCCGAGCGGGACGACGCTCTCCTCGTCGGGCACGTCGCCCTCGGTCATGTAGAGGAGCTTGTGTTCGATGAAGACCACCGGGTCGTCGTCGCGGATCGCGGCCTTCAGCAGGCCCTTCGCGTCGGCGGGCGTCGACGGCATCACCACCTTGAGCCCCGGGACCTGGACGAACATCGCCTCCAGGCTCTGCGAGTGCTGGGCCGCGAGGGAGTTGCCGGCGCCTCCCTGCGTCCGGATGACGAGAGGGACGTGACCCTGGCCGCCGGACATGAACCGGTACTTCGCCGCCTGGTTGACCACCTGGTCCATCGCGAGGAGAAGGAAGTCGATGAAGAGGAGCTCGACGACCGGCCGCGAGCCGGCGATCGCGGCGCCCACGCCGAGGCCGACGAAACCCGCCTCGCTCAGCGGGGTGTCGATGACGCGCCCGGGACCGAACTCGCCGATCAGGCCGTCCGTGACCTTGTACGACCCGCCGCGCTCGCCGATCCCCTCGCCGATGCAGAAGACCCGCTCGTCACGGAGCATCTCCTCGCGGAGCGCGTCGCGAAGAGCCTGGCGGTACTTGATCCTGCTCATGGCTACAGCGCGGACACCTCCGCGAGGAAGTCCTCGACGGACGGCTGCGGGCTCGCCTCTGCGAATCTCACCGCCTCCTCGATCGTCGCCTCGACGCTCGCGTCGATCTCCGCGATGCGCCCGGCGGGCACGCCGGACGCGAGAAGGCGGGCGCGGAGCACGTCCACCGGGTCGTGCGCCTTCCAGCGCTGGAGCTCGTCGGGCGGGAGGTACAGGCCCGGGTCGTTCACGTGATGACCGCCGTGGCGGTAGGTCATGCACTCGACGAGCGTGGGGCCCTCGCCGGCACGTGCGCGCCGGATCGGCTCGCGCATCGCTTCGTGGACGGCGACGGCATCGTTCCCGTCCACGGTGATGCCGGGCATCCCGTACGCCGCCGCCCGCTCGGAGAGCCGCGCCACCCGGGCGCTCGCGGAGATCGGCGTTGACACCGCGAACTGGTTGTTCTCCAGCACGAAGACGACCGGCAGGTCCCAGATCGAGGCCATGTTCAGTGCCTCGTGCCAGACGCCGTTCGCCGAGGAGCCGTCACTGCAGAAATCGACGACGACTTCGCGGCCGCCTCGCTGACGCACTGCCATCGCGGCACCCACCGCGATCGGGACGCCGGCCGCGACGATCCCGTTCGCGCCGAGGTTGCGCAGCGCCCCGCTCGCGACGTGCATCGACCCGCCACGCCCGCCGCAGTACCCCGTGGCACGCCCGAAGAGCTCGGCCATCATCGGGCCGGGCTCGTGACCCTTCGCGAGCGCGTGCCCATGTCCGCGATGCGTGCTCACGATGTAGTCGTCCGGCTCCAGGCCGGCGATCGCGCCGACCGCGATCGCCTCCTCGCCGAGGTACAGGTGCAGGTAGCCCCGGATGTTCCCCACGCGGTATTGCTCCACGGCCCGCTCCTCGAAGCGGCGGATCGTGCGCGCGGTCGTGTACATGCGCTCGAGCAGGTCGATGTCGACGTCCGGCACCGCGCCGCGGGCCTCCCCGATGCTGGGCTGTCCTCCCGGCCGTCGGCCGCGCGGAGGGTTTTTGTGGGGCATGTCGCGCCACACCAGAGGTTGCCCGTTCCTGTGACCGATTGTCAAGTGGATTTCGCGTGGTATTGTGTGGAATCAGCACGACGGCGCGCGTACCGCGCCGGCCGCCACACGTGCCAGGAGGAAGCAGTGGCCCGCCCGATGCTGCCGGACGATCGTCGCCAGGCGATCGCGGACATCGTCCGCGAGCGCGGGAGCGTCCGCGGCAGCGAGCTTGTCGATCTGCTCGGCGTGACCGACGAGACGATCCGCCGCGACCTGTCGCGGCTCGAGGAGCAGGGCCTCGTGCGCCGCGCCCACGGCGGGGCCATCGCCCTGACGAAGGACGAGACGAACACGGCGGTCCGGCTGCGGGAGCACGCCGAGGAGAAGGTCGCGATCGGTGAACGGGCCGCGGAGCTGGTCCGCCCGGGTTCCACGATCATCCTCGACTCCGGCACGACGACGCTCTGCCTCGCTCGCGCGCTTCACCGCGTCTCCGACCTGACCGTCGTGACCACGGCCGTGACGAATGCGCTGGAGCTCGTCGGCAACCCGGGGACGACCGTGGTGATGACCGGCGGCGTGATCCGGCCCATCACGTACGGCGCGAGCGGCGCGCTCGCCGCCGCCACGCTGCACGAGCTGCACGTGGACCAGGCGTTCATCGCCATGCACAGCGTCTCGATCCAACGGGGGCTGATGTACCCCGCGTTCGAGGAGGTCGACGCGAAACGCGCGATGATCGAGGCGGCGTCGGAGGTGATCCTGCTCGCCGACCACTCGAAGTTCGGGCGGGAGGCGCTCGTCCGCGTCGCTCCGCTGACCGCGGTCCACCGGATCGTGACGTCGAGCGGCATCGACCCGGAGATCGCCGCCGCGATCCGCGACCGCGGCATCGACCTGATCATCGTCGAGCCGGGCTCCCGTCCCGGACACATCGTCGCCGCGTCATCGCTCGCCGAGGCGGGCGGGGAGGACTGAGATGGCCACGAGGGTCGTGATGCCGCAGGCGGGGCAGGACCTCGAGACCGGGATCCTGGTGCGGTGGCTCCGGGCGGAGGGCGACGCCGTCGAGAAGGGCGACCCCATCGCAGAGATCGAGACCGAGAAGGTCGCCGTGGAAGTGCCGGCACCCGTCGCGGGCACGCTGCTTCGGATCCTCGTGCCCGATGGGGCCGAGGTGCCGATCCTCTCGACGATCGCGGTGATCGGCTCGCCCGGCGAGGATGTCTCCGCGCTCGTCTGAGGCGATGTGGGTATGTGCGGAATCGCCGGGGCGAGTCGGTCAGATTCTTGGGCTTGTCTTTCCTGAATCGCTCGGTATTCTGTGGGAACTCCGATGTATCGGCGTGGAGTCGGCCTCACCGGGGAGGCCAGGATGGGCCGTCCTACGG
>JALOOH010000090.1 GCA_025454515.1 Chloroflexota bacterium | reverse complement strand
GCGTCCCACTCCTCCCAGGTCCGCCGCTCGAACGTCCGCGGCTGCCAGAGCCGGCGCATGTGCGCGATGGTGTGGTCCTCGGTGAGGAAGTCGCCGGCAGGCCCCACGGCCGCGATCGCCTCCACGGCGAGGTCCTCGTCGCCGACGGGAAGCCCCTGCGCCAGGGAGGCGAGGAGGCTCCAGACGTCCGCGTCCAGGAGCATCTGCTCCATCGAGAAGGTCCGCGCCGCGTACAGCAGGCCGGCGCCCGAGCACATGTCCGCGCCGGAGACGAGGCTCGCGAACCCCGACATGCCGTTCTCGACGCCCGCCTGCCAGTCGGACGCCTTCGAGCCGGTCGCGAACGTGCCGATGCTCACCGGGAGCCCGACGGCGTGGCCCAGCTGCGCCGCGGCCATCTGGGCGAGGAGGTCCTCCGGGCCGCCGCACGTGACGAGGCCGGTCCGAAGGTCCATGCACGTGCCGCACGCGCCGTAGAACGTCGGGGCGCCCGGGGCCAGCGTCTCGAGGATCGTGACGCCCGCGAGCAGCTCCGCGTGCGAGAGGACGACGAGACCCGTCACGGTGGCCGGTGCGGTCGCGCACGCGATGGGCATCGCGACGAAGCCGGCCGGGACCCCCGCGCGGCCATAGGCGAGCGCGGCATCCACCGCTCCACCCTCGAAGGTGAGCGGGCTGAGGCTCACCTGGAACGTCGAGAGGATCGGGCGGGCACGCAGCGCCTCCGTCCCGCCGGCGATCGCGCGCGCGAGCTCGATGGCACCCTCTGCCTGGAACGCGTTGACCGCGGTCATGAGCTGGACGTGCTTGCTCGACGCGGTCAGCTGCGTCCGCAGCTCGTGCAGCGGCCGGACCGCGACGGGGACGTCCCCGGCCTCCGCGGACTGCCAGAGGAAGCCGATCTCGGGGACCGCGTCCGCGACCCGCGAGACCGCATCCAGGTCCGCGAGTGTCGTGGCGCGGCGCGCACCCGAGTCGAGGTCGAGCATCTCGGCCGCGCTCCCGTCCGTGGACAGCCAGCCGTGGCGGCCGTCGAGGACCAGGTCCGCGCGCGGGTCCCGGGCGGCGAGGGTGTAGGCGTGCGGCGCAGCGGCGAGCGCGGCCTCCACGTCGCTGCGGGAGAAGCGGACGCGTCCGGCGGCGTCGTCCACGCGGACGCCTCGCGCCGCGAGGTCGGCCCGCGCGGTCGCGGACCGCACGATCACCCCCACCCGGTCGAGGACCTCGAGCGCCGCCTCGTGGACGCGTGCGATGCCCGCCTCGTCGAGGACCGGCACCGGGTCGCACCAGGGACGGAGCGGGAGGACGCGGGGCTCGGACGCGGATGTCTCGTTCATCGGAGACCTCGTGGACGGCGGAGGACGGGGGTGCGACGCGGAGCGTAGCGCCCCCGCCACGGCCGGTGGGTGCTCGGCAACGCGTCGGCGCTGCCGTCCGGCACTCGACGAGCACCCGGCCGCCACGTACGGTCGGGATCGGCGCGAGGCGCCGGCTCCCGGCCCGCGATGCCCGCCGCCCGCACCGAGCGCTCGGCGGGCATCGCGGGGAGCTCGCCGAGCGTGGAGGTGGCCGGACATGCTCGACACCGATCTCCTGGTCGCTCTCGCGGGGATCGCCGGCATCTTCGTCGGGTTCGGGGCGCTCATCAGCGGAACCAGCAGCCCGAACGATCTGTGGCTCGTGCGAAGCATGGTCACCCAGGGCCTCATGGTGATCGCCGCCGCCCTCGTGCCGATCCCGATCGCCGCCTACGGCGTCACGGGACACCAGCTCTGGGCTGTCTGTGCCCTTGCCGTGCTCGCGCTCGACTGGGCCGTGATCGTGCTCCTGCACAGCAGGCGCGAGTACATGGCCTTCCAGATCCTCCAGGGCCGCGGGACCCGCGTGGCGCTCAGTACCTCGTTGCTGCTGCTCGAGGTCCCGTTCCAGGGCGCGCTGATCCTGATCCTGCTCGGGCAGTCACCGGATGTCGACCGGGCGCTGTACCTCACGGCGGTCATCCTGGCACTGTTCCAGGCGGCGGCGCTCCTGGTGATCCTCGTCTACGCGAGGGGACGACCGGCCGACGCATGAAACGGCCAGCCGCGCTCAGGCGCGCTCAGGCGCGCTCAGGCGCGCGAGGCCGGCAGAGCGAGGTTCGCCGCTGCCCGGAACGGGGCCGTCCCGCGCAGCCCGTGCGCGATCAGCGCCTCGATCGTCTCGCGGCGCACGGCCACCGCGGCGTCCAGGTCGGCGGGGCTCACGCCCACGCGGTCGGCCAGCTCCGCGACGATCCCCCAGCCGAAGTGGTCCCACGCGCGCACGGCAGCGTCGAAGGTGGCCAGGACGGCCGGCCCGCGCCGCTCCACGCGGCCGAGCGGACCGACGGCCGGCGGACGCAGGTAGTGCGCGGCCATCACGCGCGGCCCGCCGTCCTCGGGCACGCCGACGACCAGCACGACGCCGAGGCGCTCGATCTCGTCGTCAGGAGCGGCCACGGTCAACCCGCGGAGCCGCCCCAGCACGCCCTCGAGGTCCGCGGCGCGGATCGTGGCGACGAGCGCGACCCCCGTGCGATCGGAGACGGCCCGGACCGCCGCCCGGGCGGCGGCTCGCCGCAGCGCACCCTCCCCCGACCCGCCGAGGTCCGGCGCCGTCAGCACGAGGACGCCACCGTCCGCCGTGCCGACGGCCACCTCGACGGGCTCGGCCGCCGAGCCGGCGCTGAGGTGGTGGACGCGCGTGGTGAGCGAGACCGCATCCGCCAGCGCCGCCGCCAGCGACGACGCTGCTCCCGGGGCCGAGACCGGCCGGGGAGTGCCGCTGCCGGCGTCCGGGCCTGTGCCGGTCGGTGCCGCCACGAGGACGCCGACTCCCCGGCACGCGAGCGCCCAGGCGAGCGCGGCGAGCTCCGCGTCCAGCAGGCCGTCCGCGACGAGGTCGGCCAGCGACACGTCCGGCGCGTGGGCATGGTGGTGGGTCATCGTCCGTTCTGGGCCTCGCGACGCGACGTCGCCGCGGCCCCGGGGCGAGCCTGGCGCGACGCGACCCGCATCATAGGGCGCGGGCGGCGACACACGGCCCCTGGCGCGGCCCCCGGCGCGGCCCCCGGCGGCCCCCGGCGCGGTGCCGATGCTAGGCTCATCGCGGCGTCGCACGCGACCGCTCGATGCGGCCGGGCCGACGACGGCGGAGGATCCAGACGGGATGGACGCCTCGTTCACGGCGGAGATGGCCGCGGGATACGCGCTCGACGAGCCCGGGGTCGTGGTCGGCAGCCCGATGCTCGGTGGGGAGGTCGCCGCCGACGTCCGCGTGCAGGTCGCCCTGTCGATGCTCAACCGCCACGGCCTCGTCGCGGGCGCGACCGGGACCGGGAAGACGAAGACCCTCCAGGTCCTCGCGGGCCAGGCTTCGGGCGCGGGGATCCCCTGCTTCATCGCCGACGTGAAAGGCGACCTCACCGGGATGGCGGAGCCCGGCGACCCGGCGAACCCCAAGGTCCAGAAGCGGTGCGCCGAGCTCGACTGGACGATGACGCCGGCCGGGCACCCGGTCGAGCTGCTCTCCCTCAGCGGCAAGCTCGGCGTGCCGGTCCGGGCCTCGGTCCACTCCTTCGGGCCGCTCCTGCTCTCGAAGGTCCTCGACCTCAACGAGACCCAGACGGCGGTGCTGACGCTGGTGTTCGCCTACTGCGACGACCAGTCGCTCCCCCTGCTCGACCTCGACGACCTCCGGACGACGATCTCGTTCCTCGCGTCCGACGAGGGCGAGGGCGCGCTCGCGGCATACGGCGGCATCGCGCCCGCGACGGCATCGGTGCTCCTCCGCTCGATCGTGACCCTCGAGCAGCAGGGGGCGGGCGACCTCTTCGGCTGGCCCGAGTTCGAGGTCTCCGACCTCCTGCGCACGACGCCCGACGGGCGCGGCATCGTCTCGCTTCTCGAGCTCTCGGACGTCATGGACCGCCCGCGCCTGTTCAGCACGTTCATGCTCTGGCTGCTCGCGCAGCTGTACACCACGCTGCCCGAGGCCGGTGATCTCCCGAAGCCGAAGCTCTGCTTCTTCTTCGACGAGGCCCACCTGCTCTTCGACGACGCGTCGGACGCGCTGCTCGAGCAGATCGAGCGCACCGCGCGGCTCATCCGGTCGAAGGGGGTCGGCGTGTACTTCGTCACGCAGGCTCCGACCGACGTGCCGTCGTCCGTCCTCGGCCAGCTGGGCAATCGCGTCCAGCACGCCCTGCGCGCGTTCACCCCGAAGGACGCCGAGGACCTGGCGAAGGCCGTGAAGACGTTCCCCATGACCGAGCGGTACGACGTGGCACGGACCCTGACGTCGCTCGGCATCGGCGAGGCGCTCGTGACCGTGCTCTCCCCGAACGGCGTGCCGACGCCGCTCGCGGCGACGCGGCTCATCCCGCCCGACTCCCTCATGGCGGCGCTGTCATCGGAGCGCGTCGCGGCGATCGCGGCGGCGAGCCCGCTCGCCGCGAAGTACGGCACGGCCGTCGACCCCGTCTCGGCGCACGAGCTCATCACACAGCGGATCGACGCCGCGAAGGCCGCCGCGGCGATCGCCGCGGCGGCCCCGAAGCCGCCGACCCCGGCGCAGCTGGAGCGGGAGGCGGCCCGGCGTCAGCGCGAGGCGGAACGGGCCGCCGCGGCCGCCCGGAAGGAGGCCGAGCGCCAGGCCGCCGCCGCGGCCCGCGAAGCCGCGGCCGAGGAGCGTCGCCGCGCGGCGGAGCAGCGACGCTGGGAGGTCGAGCAGCGACGCGCCGAACGCGAATCAGCAGCCGCTCGACGGGCGGCGGAGCGACAGCAGCAGGAGATCATCCGGGCCGGCACCCGGATCCTCACCTCGCGCGGCACCCAGTCCGCGATCCGGTCCGTCTTCGGCACGCTCTTCGGCGGGAAGCGCTGACACGGGTCTCCCGTCCTGTACGGCGCCCGTGCCGCGCTGCCGATACGCCCGGGCGGGTGGAGACCGCGACTGCGGGGTTGACACGCCGGCGTCCGCAGGCATAGACTGCCGCCCGGCGTCACCCCGCGACGCCCGAGTCATCCAGCACGGAGGCGGCTAAGCAGATGAGCTCCCGCACCCTCAGCCCGTTCGCGCGGCTCCGGCTCACCGCCGGACTGTCCGCGTGCGCCGGCAGGACCGTGCCCATCGCCAGGTGACTCGAGGCGGCGACAGCCGCCCGACGATGAACCTTCGAGCCGTGGGCCGGTCGGGCCCGCGGCTCTTTCGTTCCCCTCCCCGGCATCGCGCCGGCCGCGGGGGCGAGGACCGCCAGGGCCCTCGTCCATCCCGCCACAAGGGTCGTGCGTCCCGCGATCCGCCCAGCCGAGGGGAACGAACCATGACCACCACGATCGCCCGTCCGGACGTCCGGACCCGCCGGCCGGTCCTCGCCGACCCGGTCCCGGCGCCGATGCCCGTCCCGCACGCGACGCGTGAGGTCGCCGGCCCGCCGGCGCTCCTCGTCGAGGGCGTGACGAAGCGCTTCGTCGTCGGCCGGAAGCGGAAGCCGGTCGTCGCCGTGGACGACGTCTCGCTGCACGTGGGCCGCGGGGAGATCTACGGGCTCCTCGGCGCCAACGGCGGCGGCAAGTCCACCCTGATCCGACTCATGAGCACGCTGCTCACCCTGGACACGGGCCGGATCGAGGTGTTCGGGCACGACGTCGAGCGGGACGAGATGGCCGTCAAGCGGCTCATCAACCGCGTCAGCGTGGATGCCGCGTTCTTCAAGAAGCTCTCGCCGATGGAGAACCTGCTGTTCGCCGCCCGGATGTACGGGCTGCCGGACGCGACGGCGCGGGCGGAGTCGATCCGGATCCTCGCGCGGCTCGGGATCTCCGAGAAGCGCCTGGGTCGGCCGACCGAGCAGATGAGCCGGGGGATGCAGCAGAAGGTCGCGATCGCGCGGGCGCTGCTGACGAGCCCCACGGTCCTCCTGCTCGACGAGCCGACGACCGGCCTCGACCCGCGCAGCAAGCTCGACGTCCAGTCCTTCGTCGAGGACGTCCGGACAGCGCACGACGCGTCGATCGTCCTGACGACGCACGACCTCGCCGAGGCGGAGCGCCTCTGCGATCGCATCGGGATCCTCGACTCGGGGCGACTCGTGGTCGAGGGGACCGCCGAAGCGCTCAAGACGCGCGTGGCCGTGGAGCACGGCCGGGCGCCCACCCTGGAATCGGCCTTCATGGCCTGGACGGGCCGCTCGCTCGACGACGACGTCGAGGAGAGCGGCGGAGAGGAGGACGGAGATGACTGACGACCGCCGCGGCCGCCGCGGCGCGACCGGGTCGCGCCGCCTCCATCGAACGACGGACCACACCGACCTCGGAAGGAGCACGACCGTGCACACGCCGCATGGGATCGTCGCTCAGGCCATCCACGCCGACCGGACGCGCGAGAGCGCGCACCCGACCCGGCGCACGTGGATGGAGGCTCGCACGACCGGCCGACGCCGGCCGGCCCTGCGGGCCCGCCTGGGACGCTCGATCGTCCGGATCGGCGAGCGGATCGCCGCCGACCCGGTCCTCACCCCGGTCCGGTCCCGCTGAGCGGGGCCGGGCCGGGGCCCGGAACCTCACGGAGACACAGCCATGACCGTCGCGACCCGCGAGCTCCGCGCGAGCTACGCGTTCATCGCCCGGAACTTCTCGCTCTCGCGCCGCTACTGGGGCTGGGAGCTCGCGTTCTTCGTCTACGCGCTGGCGGGAGCGCTCGCGATCAGCTTCATCGGCGCGGCCGAGGGCGATCCGTCGCTCACGTTCAGCCTCATCATCGGGGCCGTCTTCTGGAACTACCTCTCGACCGTCTTCAGCTTCATCGCCGAGACGATCGCGTGGGAGCGCTGGGAGGGGACGCTCGAGTACACGATGATGGCGCCGGTCCGGCGCTCGTCCCAGCTGCTCGGCTCGACGCTGTACGCCGTGATGTACGGCCTCGTCCACACGGCGGTGATCCTCGTGGTCCTCGTCGCGTTCTTCGGCCTGGACCTCGCGTCGGCGAACGTGCCGACGGCGGTCGTCGTCATGCTCGTCGGCAGCTTCTCGATCATCGGGATCGGGACGATGGCGGCGATCCTCCCCCTGCTCTACGTGGAGCGCGGGGCGCAGATGACGTTCGTCCTGCAGTCGGTGATCCTCGTCGTGAGCGGCGTCTACTACCCGGTGGACGTCCTCCCGCAGTGGATGCAGGTGCTCTCGAAGCTCTCGCCGGCGACCTACATCCTCGACGGCGTCCGCGCCGGGCTCCTCGACGGGGCCTCCGTGGCGGACGTCATGGGCGACCTGGTCCCGCTCGCCGTCATGGGCGCGGTGCTCATCCCGGCGGGACTCTGGGCCTTCGGACGAGCCGAGCGGTACGCGAAGCGCACCGGCAAGCTCAAGAGGGTGGGATGACGACGATGACCCACGACACGAGCATCGAGCAAGACGCGCCCACGGGGTGCACCGATCGGAGCGGCGGCGGCAGAACGCCGTCGCCGCTCCCCTCCCCCGCCGGCGCGCGCTCGCCGGCCCCACTCAGGTCCCCCGGCCTCCCGCCCGGGGTGGCGCTGCGCCCGTACGCGGGACCCTCCGACCACCCGGGCATGGTCGAGGCAGGCAACGCCTGGCGGACCGCCACCGGCTTCCTCGAACTCGTCACCATCGACGGGATGGACAACGACTACGCGAACATGGCGAACTGCGACCCGCGCACCGACTGCTTCATCGCGGAGCGGGACGGCGCGATGGTCGGCTACGCGCGGACGGCCTGGTTCGACGGGCGCGACGGCGAGCGCCGCTACGAGACGATCCTCATCGTCGGCCCGGACCCCGACCGCCCCGCGGTCATCGATGCGCTCTTCGACCGCGTGGAACGCCGCGCGGCCGAGCATGCCGCGGAGCAGGAGACGGGCCGCCGCCGCGTCCTCGACGCCTTCTCCCCCGCCCGGGACGCGGAGCTCGTCGCCGCGAGCGAGCGCCGCGGATACGCGATCGTCCGTCACGGGTACGAGATGGTCCGCCCGGACCTCGAGGGCATCCCGGACGTCCCGGTCCCCGCGGGGCTCGAGGCGCGCCCGGTGCGACCGAAGGACCTGCGGGCCATCTGGGAGGCCGACGTGGAAGCCTTCCGCGACCACTTCGGCGCCTCGGATCCCTCGGAGGAGGCGTGGGAGCGGTTCCGCAACGACCCCCTGGCGGAGCCGGCGCTCTGGCGCATCGCGTGGGACGGGGACCAGGTCGCCGGCCAGGTGCGCTCATACATCGACCACGAGACGAACGCGCGGACCGGCCGGCTCACGGGCTGGACGGAGTCCATCTCCGTGCGCCGTCCGTGGCGCCGGCGGGGCCTGGCTCGCGCCCTGCTCGCCGACAGCCTCCGGGCGGTCCGCGATGCGGGCATGACCGAGGCCGCGCTGGGCGTGGACGCAGGCAACGAGACCGGCGCGCTCGCGCTCTACGAGAGCCTCGGCTTCGTCGTGCACCGCGAGGACCTCGTGTACGAGCGGCCGATGCCCGGGTACCCGTCGTGA
>JALOOH010000006.1 GCA_025454515.1 Chloroflexota bacterium | reverse complement strand
GCGGTGAAGAGCGGCGAGAGGGCCTCCCGTACCGTCTCCCGGGTGGCCCGACGCAGCTCGAGGCCGTCGGGCAGCGCGGCGTCAAGCCGCGGGAGGGCGTCGTCCATCCGGGAGACCTCCTCAGGGCGCGGGGCGATCCCCGCTGTCGGGCGCCGGGCCGTTGCCGGGATCCGGGCGATCCCCGTTCTGCTCGGCGGCCATCCCGCCGGCATCCGGCTCGTCGGTCCCGGCCTCCGTCGCGAGGCTGGGCGCGATCGCCCGCAGCGACCGGCGGACCTGACCGATGTTCCCGACGATCACCGCGACCACCGACACGAGGTAGAGCTGGCCGAGCAGCGCCTGGGACACCGCGAGCATCTTCCCAAGGTCGGTGGCCGGCGTGTAGTCGCCGTATCCGACCGTGGCCATCGTGATGTAGCTGAAGTACAGGTAGATGGTGGAGGTCGGCGCGTCCGTCTGGGTGAAGAACGGCTCCCCCTGCAGCCACGGGATGAACGCGTAGAGGTAGGAGTACGCGAGCCCGAACAGCAGGTAGATCGCGAGGGCGCCGAGCACGACGCGGAACGTGATGACCGGCGCCGTGCCGATGCGACGGACGATCGCGACGGGCGCGCCGAAGGCGATGGCGATGCCGAAGAGCCCGGCGAGCTGGTGGCCGTCGTTCGCGGAGCCGAGCACGAGCCCCAGGCCGCTGACGATGATCGCGAAGACGATGAAGGTCTCCACGGCGATGAGCAGGCGGCGATGGACGCCGCACGTGTGGAGGATGAAGGCGAGCGTCAGCCCGCCGAGGACCACGCTGAGGAAGATCCCGATCGACGTGTCACCGGCCCAGGCCCGCAGGATGATCGTGCCGACGATCAGGATGAGGACGTAGCCGAACTGGTCACGCTCCCGCACGACCGCGCGGCCCTCCCGGGCGACACGGGTCCGGAGCGTGCGGACGTCGGCCATGCTCATGCCGCCGATGGTAGCGCCGTGCCGGAGATGCGTGACGGCCGCGCCGGGGACCGGCGCGGCCGTCGATCGTGTCCGGGGCCGAGCCCCGGCGCTCAGCTGTTGCCGGGGAAGACCAGCGAGAGCGGGCCCTGCTTGCCGGGCTCGGGCCAGCGCTCGGTGACCATCTTCTGCTGGGTGAAGAAGCGGACGCCGTCCTCGCCACGCATCGCGAGGTCGCCGATCGCGGACTCCTTGGACCCGGAGAAGCTCATGTAGCCGGCGGGGACCGGGATCGGCACGTTGACGCCGATCATCGGGACCTCGACCTCGAGCTTGAACCGCCGGGCGGCGCCGCCGTCGGTCGTGAAGACCGCGGTGCCGTTGGCGTACTTGTGGTCGTTGATGAGCTTGAGGCCCTCCTCGAACGTGTCGGCGTACACGATGCCGAAGACCGGCCCGAAGATCTCCTCCTGGTAGATCTTCATCTCCGGCGTCACGTGGTCGAAGAGCGTCACGCCCAGGAAGAAGCCGTCCGGATTGGGGCCCTGGAAGGTCCGACCGTCGACGAGCAGCTCGGCGCCCTCGGCCTCGCCCACGCCGATCCACTCGATGACCGACGCGCGGTGCTCCGTGGAGTACATCGGGCCCATGTCGGCGCCCGGCTCCATGCCGTCGCTGATCTTGAGCCTGGCGATCCGATCGAGGATCTTGGGCTTGAGGCGCTCCCCGGTGTCGCCGACCGCGATCATGAGCGTCTGGGCCATGCAGCGCTCGCCCGCGGAGCCGTAGCCCGAAGCGACCGCCGCGTCCGCGACCAGGTCGAGGTCCGCGTCCGGCAGGACGAGCATCGCGTTCTTCGCGGAGGTGTACGCGCCCACGCGCTTGCCGCGCTTGGTGCCCTCCTCGTAGACGTAGCGGCCCACCGCGGTGGAGCCGACGAACTGGATCGCCTTGATGCCCGGGTGCTCGACGATCGCAGAGACCGCCTCGCGGCCGCCGTACACGATGTTGAACGTGCCGTCGGGGCCGCCCGCCTGCGTCCAGAGCTCGGCCTGCAGCTGCGTCGCGCCCGGCGTGTGGCTCGACGGCTTGAGGATCACCGTGTTGCCGCACATGAGGGCGATCGGGTAGATCCAGGTCGGGACCATCACCGGGAAGTTGAACGGGGTGATCGCGGCGACGACGCCGAGCGGGGCACGCAGCGTGAACGCGTCCACCTTGTTCGACACGTTGGGGGTCATCATGCCGGCCAGGTGGACCGGCAACCCGCACGCGAAGTCGATCGTCTCGATGCCGCGCAGGACCTCGGCGAGGGCGTCCGGGAACGTCTTGCCGTGGTCGCGCGTGACGAGGCGGGCGAGCTCCTCGCGGTGCTCGTACATCAGGTTGCGGAAGGCGAAGAAGATGTTGCTCCGCGCGATGAGCGGCATGTCCCGCCACGCCGGGTACGCGGCGCTCGCGGCCTCGACCGCGGCGTCGACCTCGGACTTGCCGCCGCGCGGGACGCGGGCGATTACCTGGCCCGTCGCCGGGTTGTAGACGGGCCCGGTCTTCTCCGGAAGGACCTCGACCGCGGTGCCGCCGATGTAGTGGGAGAGGATGGGCAGGACCGCGCCCTGCGCGGCCGGGACCTCGATGGACACGGGCACCTCCTGGGGGTGGGGGCGATCGGTTCGCACGCCTGTGACGTGACGCGGGAGCGAGCGCGACGAGCGGCCCGCGGGACGCGCCGTTGCGACGAGCGTACCCCAGCGTCCGGAACGCGACCAGACCCCGACCGGCCCGCGCGGAAGCCCCGACCGGCCCCCGCGTGGGGGGTCATCCGGCCGCGATGGCGGTCAGGATGGCCTGCACGGCGCGCGGGACCGCCGCGGCCACATCGGGCGTGAGATCGGTGGAGAAGACGTCCGTGCGGCGCGCCTCGATGGAGACGACGAGGATCTCCGCGGGGATCTCCGCGCCGAGCGCGCGCCCGGCGGCGAGCGCGACCGGCAGCGGCATGTCGTGGGTGCCGTCGAGGTGCGTCGCGGCACGGATCGGGATCTCCGACAGCCGGCGGCAGCCGACGGTCCCCGGCGGGTCGTCGCCCGTCTCGATGGCGTCCACGAGGATCGCCCGCGGGGCGCCCGCGAGGCGCTCCATGAGGCCGATCCCACCGACGGCGAGCATGTCGGTCTCGACCGCCGTGCCGTCGGCCTCCGGCGGCGCGCCGGGCGACGCGAGCTGCCGCTCCAGCTCCTCCACGACCCGCCACCCGACGGCGTCGTCGCCGAGGAGCGGATTCCCCAGGCCGAGGACGAGGACCGGCCTTCGGTCGGGGCGTCGCCGAGGAGCGTCGGCCCCGACCGAGCCGTTCCTAGCAGTGCTGCCGGAGGTCATCGACGACGTTCCCGTCGGAATCGCGGATCACGACCTCCAGCGGCATCTGCCCCGGGAGCGCATGCGTCGCGCACCCGAAGCACGGGTCGTACGCCCGGAACGCCATCTCCACGCGGTTGAGGAGTCCCTGGCCCACGACCTCGCCGCCGTGGATGACGCTCCGTGCGGCCCGCTCGATGGACATCGCGATCGGCGCGTGATTGTTCGTGGTGCCGACGATGAGGTTCACCGACGTGAGGATCCCCCGCTCGTCGGTCCGGTAGTGGTGGGTGAGGGTGCCGCGCGGGGCCTCCACCGTCCCCACGCCCTCCGACGGCACCTGCGTCGGCAGGGCCCGGATGTCGGGCGAGGTGATCTCCGGGTCGGTCGCGAGCTCCACGACCTTCTCGGCCGCCTGCATGAGCTCGACGAGCCGCGCCCAGTGCGCGGCCAGGCGCTGATGGACCAGCCGCTTGCGGCCGTCCGGTCCGGCCGGCGCCAGGGTCGCGTAGAAGCGCTCGTACGCCTCCTGCGCCCGCGGCGTGGCCATCCCGTCGGCGACGTTCAGGCGCGCGAGCGGCATCGCGACGTAGACGCCGCTGTCCTTGCCGTCGACGAAGCCCTTCCAGCCGACCTTCTTCAGGTACGGGAACTTGAGGTAGGTCCAGGGCTCCACGCGCTCGGCGATCCACTCGCCGTACTCGGCCGGCGCGTACTCGCCGAGCATCTCTCCGTCGGGCGCGACGACCCGGACCCGACCGTCGTAGAAGGCGACCTTCCCGCTCTCGTCCACCATCCCCATGTAGTAGGTCTCGTGGGCGTACGCGTCGCCGCGGATCATCTCCACGTATTCGGGGTTCGCCATGATCGCGGCGTCCCAGAGGTCCAGGCTGAAGGCGGCGAAGTCCACCATCCAGCGCCCGGAGGTCTCGATCGCGCCGCGCTCCGCCTCGGTGATCCCCTTCGTCATGCCGCCGGGGACCGACGTGCACGGGTGGACCTTCCGCCCTCCGATCGTCTCGATGATCGCGTGGCCGCGGCGGCGGGCCTCGATGACCTTCCCGCCGACGTCCATCCCGACCTTGCGGATGACCCCGAGGAGGTTGCGGTCCTCCACCGGGGCGTCGGGACCGACGAGGAAGTCGGGGCCCGAGAGGGCGTAGAAGTGGGTCGTGTGGTCGGCCACGTAGAAGGCCGAGTAGAGGAGCTCCCGGAGGAGCTTCGCCGTCCGCGGCGGATCCATGCCGTAGACGGCGTCGGCGGCCTTCGCCGCCGCCATGTGGTGGGCCTCTGGGCAGACGCCGCAGATCCGGGCGGTGAGGGTGGGCATCTCCTCGACCGGCCGCCCGACGCAGAAGCGCTCGAAGCCGCGCAGCTCCGGGACCTGGAACGCCGTGCGAGCCACCTCCCCCGAATCGTCGAGGAAGATCTCGATCTTGCCGTGACCCTCGAGGCGGGTGATGGGATCGATCGTGAGCTGTGCGGTCATCGGGCGGGTCCTCCCACCGGCTCGAGGGTCGGCGCCGGCGGCTCGGGGCCGGTCGGGGCTCGCTGCGGCACGTGGTCCTGCGGACCGAGGACGTCGAGCATCGGCGCGGAGGGCGGCGTCCGGCCGAGACGGGGTGCGGGATGGTTCGCGGCCGGCGAGCCCACCGGCGCGGAGGCCCGCCCCCGGTGGGCCTGGTCCATCGCCTCCCGCCCGCCGCGGAGGAGCGACGACGCCAGGCTGAACCGGTAGAACTGGCCGACCGGGTCGGCGATCCCGTCGAGGATCACCTCGATCCGCTCGGGCTCGTCCGCGTCCACCACGGAGGCGAAGGCGGACATGAGGCGGGCGCCGTAGTCGAGGACCCCGTCGGCCGGGCCGTAGCAGCCGATGCACGGCGCGGCGGCGGCCGGGCAGAGCGCCCCGCAGCCGTCGCGGGTCGCCGGGCCGTTGCAGGGGATCCCCTGCTCCAGGAGGCACAGGGTCGGGTCGATCGTCGCGATCTCCGTGACGCGGCGGAAGGCCCCGATCTTCTTCACGTTGCGCTCGCGGGCGCACTCGTCGCAGACCGTGGAGTGCCCGGCGCCGAGGACCGACCCGCGGGGCGGGAGGACGGCCGTCCCGTCGAGCGCCTTCCCGACGAGCTCGACCACGTCCTCGATGCGCTTCGTCTCGGGCGGACAGCCCGGGACGGTGTAGTCCACCGGCACGACCTGGTCGAGGGTGCGCAGGAGCGGGGCGAGCGTGGGGATGCGGAGCGTGACGCCGTTCTCGCGCCATGCCGGCACGGGCCGGACGCCGTCCGGGTTGTCGGTCGTCTCGTTCGCGTACGACGCGTCCAGGATCTCGTCGAGGGTGGAGAGGTTGGCGAGCCCGGGGATGCACCCCTCGCTCGCGCACGACCCGAACGCGACGAGGATCTTCGACTTCGCGCGCAGGAGGTGCGCGAGGTGCTCGTTCTCGTCGTTGCGGATGCCGCCGCAGAAGAGCGTGATGTCGATCGACGCGTCCGGCATCGCCTCGACGTCCGCGTACTTCGCGTCCATCACGGCCGGCCAGAACACCACGTCGAAGCGGCTCCCGACCTCGACGAGCGCCTCGCCGAGGTTGAGGACGGCGATGTCGCAGCCGCCGCACGCGGCGGCCCAGTACATCGCGAGGCGCGGCTTGGCGCTCATGCGGTCACCTCCGCGAGCTCGCGTTCGGCAGGGGGCGGAGCGGCCGCGCGGGCCTCGGCGGCTGCGCGGGCCTCGCCGACCCCCGCGCCCGGCGGCGTGGCCGACGGGACGAACGCGGCGTGGCGGCCTGCCCAGTCGAGCGGGCCGAGGGCTCGCACCTCCTCCACGATCCGGTCGAACTCCGCGGCGAGCTGCTGGCCCTCCGCGGCGCTCGCGTAGAAGCGCTGGAAGCGTTGCGGCTCGATCCCCATCGACTCGAGGACCCGCCGGAGCAGGATGAAACGGCGGAGGGCCTTGACGTTCTGGATCCGGTAGTGACAGTCCGCCGGCCAGCAGCCGGTCAGGATCACCGCGTCGGCGTCGGCGAACGCCCGCATGACGAAGGCGGGGTCCACCCGGCCGGAGCACATGAGCCGCACGAGGCGGACGTTGGGCGGGTACTTCATCCGCGCCGTGCCCGCAAGATCGGCCGCACGGTAGCTGCACCAGTTGCACGTGAAGGCGAGGATGACCGGCTCGAAGCGGCCGTCCTTCGCCGCGGGCGCCGCGCCCGCATGGGCCGTGGTCGCGCTCATGCCGGCACCGCCTCCCGCTCCTCGACCGCTGGGCCGGGCGGCGCCCCGCCCAGCGCGGTGAGGAGGCCGTCGATCTGGCTGAGGATCTGGACGTCGGAGAAGCCCGAGCCGCTGATCGCGCCGGCCGGGCATGCCGCGATGCACACGCCGCACCCCTGGCAGAGCGCGGGGTTCACCTCCGACACCTGCTCCCAGCCGTGGTAGACGATCGCGCTGTACGGGCACAGGTCGTTGCAGATGCGGCAGCCGGAGCAGCGCTCCTGGTCGACCGTCGCCCGAATGGGCTCGAGCGCCAGCTCGCCTTCCTGGATGCGCGCCAGCACCCGGGCCGCGGCGGCCGCGCCGTTCGCGACGCTGGCGGGGATGTCGCGAGGGCCGAGCGCGCAGCCGGCCGCGAACACGCCCTCCGTCATCGTGGCGACGGGATCAAGCTTCGGGTGCCGTTCGATGACCCAGCCATCCGCGCTGCACGTGATCCCGAACCGCCGGGCGACCTCCTGGGCGTCCGTCGCCGGCTCGAGGCCGGAGGAGAGGATCACCATGTCCACCGGGATGCGCCGCTGCACCCCTGCGAGCGTGTCCTCGACGCTCACGATGAGGCGGCCCTGGTGGGCCTCCTCGTCCGGGAGCCGGACGGTGTCGGAGATCGCGGCGACGCGGCCGCGCACGAAGACCGATCCCTCCTCCATGACGCGCTGGTAGAACTCGTCGAACGCCTTCCCCGGCGCCCGGATGTCGATGTAGAACTCGTAGACCGTCGCGTCCGTGTGCTCCCGCACGAGGTGCGCGAACTTCAGGCTCTGCATGCAGCAGATCGCGGAGCAGTAGTTGTTGTAGTTGCGATCGCGGCTGCCGACGCAGTGGACGATCCCGACCGCCTTCGGCTCGGTCACGCCGTCGCGGAGGACGATGCGCCCCGCGGTGGGCCCGGCCGCATTGCTCATCCGCTCGAACTCGAGGCTCGTGAAGACGTTGGGCATCCGGCCGTAGCCGTACTGCTCGACACGCCGGGCGTCGAAGAGCTCGAAGCCGGTCGCGATGATGATGTTGCCGACCTTGACGGTGACCTCCTCGTCCTTCTGGTCGAAGTCGATCGCACCGGTCGGGCAGAGCTTCTTGCACGCCCCGCACGTGCCCTTCTCGAAGTAGATGCAGTTCTCGACGTCGATGACCGGGTACTTGGGCACGGCCTGGGGGAACGGCGTGTAGACGCCCTTGCGGTAGCCGAGGCCGGCCTCGTACCGGGTATCGACGACCTTGGACGGGCACTTCTCCTGGCAGATCCCGCAGCCGGTGCAGAGCGCCGTGTCCACGTAGCGGGCGCGGTGCTTGATCGTCACGGTGAAGTTGCCGACGTAGCCGGCGACGTCCGTGACCTCGCTCCACGTGTGGAGCGTGATGTTCTGGTGCATCCCGGCCGTCACCATCCGCGGCGTGAGGATGCACGCGGCGCAGTCGAGGGTCGGGAATGTCTTGTCGAACTGGGCCATGTGACCGCCGATCGACGGCTCCCGCTCGACGAGGTGGACGGGGAACCCGGCGTCGGCGATCTCCAGTGCGGCGGAGATCCCGGCGATGCCGCCTCCGACGACGAGCGTCGCGGGGTCGATCGGGACCCGGAAGGGCTCGAGCGCCTCGGAATGGGCGACGCGATAGACGCCGCCGGCGACGATCGCCTCGGCCTTCGCGGTGGCCGCGGTCCGGTCCGTGTGGACCCAGCTGTCCTGCTCGCGGATCGAGACGAGCTCGCACAGGTACGGGTTGAGCCCCGCGCGCCGACAGGCGCCCCGGAACGTCTTCTCGTGCATGTGCGGCGAGCACGCCGCCACGACGACGCGCGTGAGCCCGAGCTCCTTGATGTCCTGCTCGATGAGCTCCTGCCCGGTGCTCGCGCACATGAACTTGTAGTCGCGCGCGACCACCACGCCGCGGTCGCCGAGGTGCTCGGCGGACCAGTCGCGGACCGCCTCCACGTCCACGGTGGCGGCGATGTTGCTGCCGCAGTGGCAGACGTAGACGCCGATGCGCTCGCGTGCGCCGTCGGGCTGGGCCGGGAGGTTCGACGCGCTCATCGGACGGCCTCCGTCTCGTCCGGCATGACCGGCATGGGCAGGCCCTGCGGCTTCTTCTCGCGCCTCGGGCGGACGGGGGGTCCGTCCGTCGCGTCCGGCGGCGGCTCCGCGACCGGGACCTCGATCCCGATCCGTCCGAGCGCGTGCCGCGCGGAGACGACCTCCGACCCGAACCCCAGCTCGCTCGCCGTCGCCCCGAAGGCGAGCCCCATGAGCTGCGTGAAGAAGAGGATCGGCATGTGGTGGTGCGTGTGGAAGTGGCGGTTCATCTCGCCCTGGTACGCGTCCACGTTCATCTGGCACATCGGGCAGAGCGTGACGAGCATGTCGGCGCCGAGCCGGTCGGCGGCGTCCACGAGCCGCCGGATGAGCTCGAACCCCGTGTCGGGGCTGATCTGCGTCATGTGGCCGCCGCAGCAGTCGGTCCGCAGCGGGAAGTCCACGACCTCCGCCCCGAGCGACGCGAGGAGGCGGTCGAAGGCCACCGGATGCTCCTTGCTCGCCCAGCGGCCGTCGTAGTCGGGGCGGGTCACGAGGCACCCGAGGTACGGCGCGACCGTCAGGCCGGCGAGCGGCCGCGTCACGGCCGCGTGGACGGCGTCGAGGCCGATCTCCTCCACGATGACCTCGAAGAGGTGCCGCACCTTCACGGCGCCGGGCGTGTACGCCAGCCCGCCCGCCTCGAGCGCGGCGTTCACCGACGCGGCGAGGCCCCGGTCCTTCCGCATGTAGTGGTCGGTCTTCGCGAGGTTCACGTAACAGAGGCTGCACGGCGCGACGAGCGTCGACGAGCCGTTGCGCTGCTGCTCCGCCAGCGCGAGGTTGCGCCCGACGAGCGCGTGCGCCTTCGCCTGCGAGAGCGACACGTACTCGCTCGCGCCGCAGCAGTTCCAGTCGTCGATCTCGTGGAGGTCGATGCCGAGGACGCGACAGACGACCTCGAGCGAGGACGCGTACGCCCTGGCGCTGCCGTCCATCGAGCAGCCGGGGTAGTAGAGGAACGTCGCGCTCATGCCGGGACCTCCCGGGTCGCACCGTCGCGCTCGAGCTCCTCCGCTCGGGCGAGGATCGCGCGGAGCCCTGCGACCCCGCGGATCCGGTGGGGGGCGAATCCCATGCGGCCCTTCGTGACCATCGCGATGCCCATCGGCGCCATGCCGGGGAGGCGCAGCGGGTAGTGGCGGATGTAGTGCTTCGCCGCGAGCCCGACCTCGTAGCTGCGGCCGTACCGGTGGATGTTCGACACGAACGTCCGGCTGAAGTCGGGAGCGGTGGAGTCGGGCATGACGCCTTCGCGGGTCGCGATGGCCTTCACCGCGTACATGACGTCCGGGATGTGGACCTCCTGCGGGCAACGGACCGCGCAGAAGTAGCAGGACACGCACATCCACGGCGTCGTGCTGCGGAGGACCTCGCCGCGGAGGCCCGCCCGGATCATCGCGAAGAGCATCCGCGGGGTGTGGTCCATGTCCGCCGCCGACGGGCACGAGCCCCCGCAGGTGCCGCACTGGATGCAGCACCCCAGACGCGAGTCGCCCGCCGTGGCCGCGATGACCTCGCGGAGGAAGTCGCCCTCCCGGACGGAGGGCGGGTCCGCCTGGCCGGATCCCGGCATCGAACACGCTCCCTGCGGCACTTCGGCCGCTGTGCGGCCGCGGCGCGTCGGGCGCGGGGTGGGGACGTGACCGAGCGGAGGGCGCGAGCCTGCGGCCGCGATGCGTCAGTCGTTCACGCCGACCTGATCGGTGATCCCGAGGATCGCGCGCGCCTTCGCCTCGTCGTCGACGGAGAACGCGATCTCGACCTTGCCGGGCTTGTGCCCGACGATGAGAGACCCGTAGATCTTCACGCCGGCCTCGTCGAGCCGCGCGGCGACGCCGGCGAACGCGCCGGGGACGTCGTCGAGCTCCACGAGGACGGGCGATCCCTCGATGTACTTGTGGCCGAGCCCGTCGAGGACGATCCGCATCCCGGCGGGGTCGGTCGTGTTCACGAACGCGCAGGCGCAGTCGCCTGCGCCGGCCGTGGAGATGTGGCGGATCTCGACGCCGCGCGCGGCCAGCGCCCGCGCGATGTGCGCGAGCTCGCCGGGCCTGTTGTCGAGCTCGATGACGAACTGCCGACTCATCGCCGCTCCCCTCTCTCGCTCTCGCCGTGGCGGTCGCCGTCGTGTGCCCGGTCCTCCGGTCGGCGCCGGGGCCGTCGCAGCGGAGGTCGCGAGGGACGACTCCGCTGCCGCGAGCGTACGCGGGGGCCCGGGAGGACGGGAGTGCCGAAGCGGCCCGGGCCGGAGGTCCGAACCGACCGGGGACCCCCGTGCCGGGCGGGGGTATGGTCCGAACCATTCACGGGCCGGGGCGGGGCGGGGGTCCGGCGGGACGGGGCACGTCTTCACCTGGTGAAAGGAACCGCGTGCGCGCCCGATCCATCCGCCTGGGCCGTGCAGATCCTCTTCACCGGGTGAACGAGCCCTGCACGCGGCCGGGTCATGCGCCGGCGAGGCCCGGGGTCCCGACCGCGTCGACGGGTCCCGGGGGCTCCGGGCGGCCGCGGACGGGGCGTGCGCGGGCGCCGACGCGCGCGTTGCTTCCACCAGGTGAAGACGCGGGCCGCCGATCTTCGCGTGGTGAAGATCCGCTGCAGGGCCCGGGGGCCCCGGGCGCCCGGGACGCTGCGGCCGGGAGCAGCTGCACTCGCCAGCGCCCCCGGCCACTCGCCCCCGGCGTCAGCCCATGCGCGTCGTCAGCCCGCGGCGATCGCCTCCCCATCCAGCCCCGGCATCCCGACGAGCCCGACGCCCTCGGCCTCGCGCCGGGCGATCTCGACGATCGCCGCGGCGGCGGTGGGATCGATCGCCGGCGGCTGCCACGCGGCGACGAGCGCGTCGGCGCGCTGGCGCGCGTGTGCGAACGCGTCCATGCCGCCGGCATCGGCCCAGGCCCGGTACGACCGCCGCTCGACCACGGCGGACGGGAGATGCTGCTCGGTCCGGAACAGCTTCCGGGTCTCGGGCAGCTCCAGGAACCGGCCTTCCGGCCCCGCCGCGGCGAACGACGCCGTGGCGAGCGTCTCGGTCGGCGTCTCGATCCCGCGGACGAGCCGCAGCGCCGATGCGATCGCCTCCGCGTCCACGACGAGCTTCTCGGCGCTCTGGCAGAGCAGGGTGTCGAGCATGCCGGCGCCGGACACGAGGTCGACGCCGCCGAGCGCTGCGATGACCGCGCCCCATGCGCTCTCCATCCCGGCCTGCGCGTCCACGAGCTTCGCGTCGCTGCCAACGAGGTACGTGTGGGTGGGGAGCCCCAGCCCCCTTCCGACTTGAGCGTACGCGGCGTCGATCATCGCGGTCTCCACCGCGCCCATCGGCGTGGTGCCGCTGCGCATGTCGAGGATGGCGGGCGCCCCGCCCCAGACGATCGGCGCCCCGGGCTTCGCGAGCTGGTGGATCGCGATCCCCGAGAGGCACTCGGCCGCGTGCTGGACGACGCTCCCGATGAGCGTCACGGGCGCGGCCCCGCCGGCGAGCGGCATGGCGACCATCTGCGCCGGGACGCCGGCGCGGGCGAGATCGATGAGGGCCCGGCAGCCGAGCTCGGACCACGAGAGGGGCGGGCTCGGGCAGACGTCGAAGACGGCGCGCGGACGTGCGGCGAGCGCCTCCGGGCCGCCCGCATCGATCGCGAGCATGTCGAGCATCACCCGCGTCGTCCGGATCCCGAACCCCCCCGTCACGACGGGCTTGTCCGAGTTGAGGAGGACGAGGAGGAGCCGCCAGAGGTCGCCGATCGGCGGCGGGACGTCCCCGCAGACGACGGCGGTGGATTGAGCGGCATAGGCGTCGAGCCCCTCCGCGACGCGGACGAGGCGGACGAGGTCGGCCGACAGGGACGGCCGATGCTCGAGGGTGTCCGGGTCGAGGACGGCGACGCCGCACGACCCGGGGTCGAACTGGACGAGGCCGTCGCCGTAGCGGACGGCCGGGCGGCCGGCGCGGTCGTACAGGGCGAACGAGCGCGGGACGGTCGCGAGCGCCTCCCGGACGACCCGCTCGGGGATCCGGGCGACGCCGTCGCGCACGTCGGCACCCGCGGCGGCGAGCAGTGCGGCCGCCTCCGGCTCGTGGACCTTGACGCCCGGCTCCAGGAGGAGCGCGAGCGCCTCGTCGAGGACCCGGGCCTCCAGGCCCGGGTCCAGGAGGGTGAGCGTGGGGCGCATCGGGCTACCCGTGCGCCGCGACGACGAGCCTGCCGCTCGCGACGTCGTCCTCGACGCCCCGGATGATCCGGTCGAGCTCGGTGGAGACCGCCGGGTCCAGCGGGTCGGGCTGGTGGGTGCGCAGGATCGTCCGCGCCTTCTCGAGCGCCCAGTCGCGGTTGCGGTCGGGGGCTTCCGACCAGATGCCGTACGGGCGGCGCTCCATGAATCGCGGGGTCCACAGCTCGCGCATGTGCGCGCGCGTGTGCTTCGTCGCGAGGTAGTCGGCCGGGGTGGTCCCCACCTCGCGGATCGCGTCGAGCGCGAGCCCCTCGTCGGACGTGTCGATGCCCTTGAGCATCGCCCGGACGATCGAGTAGATCTCGCAGTCGAACAGCATCTGCTCGTAGCTGAAGATGCGGCTCCCGTTGAGGAGGCCGACGCCGAGGAGCATGTCGCTCGTGACGACCGACGCCATGAAGCAGGACATGGCGTTCTCCACGCCGGCCTGCCAGTCGGGCTCCTTCGCGCCGGTCGCGAACGCGCCCATCGAGAGCGGGACGTGGTAGAAGTCGGCGAGGGCGTTGGTCGCGGCGCCGAAGAGGAAGTCCTCCGGGCCGCCGCCGGTGTACGCGCCGCTCCGGAGGTCCATCGCGGTCTGGGCCGCCGCGTAGTAGACGGGGCAGCCCGGGTACGCGAGCTCCATGAGCGCCATCGCGCTCACGACCTCGGCATTCCCCACGACGAGCGTCCCGGCGAGCGTCGCCGGCCCGCTGAAGGCCGACGAGGCCATCGTCATGAACCCGACGGGGATGCCGTGCTCCGCGGCCACGAGGGCAGCCTCGATGCTGCCGCCGTCCTGCCCGAGCGGGCTGGTGGTGCACTGCATCATCGAGAGCACGGGCCGCTCGCGCAGGGCGTCGTGTCCGCCCATGATCGCGGCCGCCATCTCGATCGCGGCCCGGGCCTCGTGCTCGGTGACGATGCTCTCCGTCTGGGCATGCTTCGTGCTGTTGCGCCAGATCGCCGCGAGCTCGTGGAGCGCGCGGCTCTCCGCCGGCGTGTCCTGCGCCGAGACCGGCACCCAGTGGAAGCCGATCTCGTCGCACGCGTCGGCGACCCTGGCGATCTCCTCGACGTCCCGCAGCCGGGAGCGACGGAGCTCGCCCGTCTCGATGTCGATGACCTCGATGCCGCAGCCGTCGGTCGCGGCGAAGACGTGCTCGCCGTCGAGCGGGCAGTCCTGCGACGGGTCGCGGGCACCGAGGACGTAGGCCGCCGGCGCGAGCGCGAGCGCGTCCTCGATGACCTTCCGCGGCACCTTCGCGACCTGCCGCCCGCGGTCCACGGTGGCGCCGTGGGCCTCCCAGATGTCGAGCGCCTTGGGGGTGGGGAAGCGGACGCCCACGGTCTCGATGACCTCGAGCGTCGCCTCGTGGATCCGCCCGACCTGGTCGGGCGAGAGGACCTCGAGCGTGAGCCTCGGGCTCACGATGGGGTCGATGCGGGTCGCCATCGGTCGCGCCTCAGCCCTGGGCGGCGCCGGCGGCGCCTTCCATGAGCTTCGTGGCGAGCGCCACCGCGCCGACCGCGTCCTCGCTGTAGCCGTCGGCGCCGATCTCGGCCGCCCAGGCCCTGGTGACCGGCGCGCCGCCGACGATGACCTTCACGCCGGGGCGCAGGCCCGCGGCCGCGAGGCTCTCGACGACCGTCCGCTGCCCGGTCATCGTCGTCGTGAGGAGCGCGGAGACGCCGACGATGTCCGCGTTGTTCTCGCGGGCCGCGTCGACGAACCGCTCGGGCGCCACGTCCACGCCCAGGTCCACGACCTCGAAGCCGCTCGCCGAGAGCATCGTCCCGACCAGGTTCTTCCCGATCTCGTGGATGTCGCCCTTCACCGTGCCGATGACGACGCGGCCGCGCACGCTCCGCTGCTGGGAGCGCTTCGCGAGCTCGGGCTTGAGCACGGCCATCGCCGCGTTCATGGCGCGGGCCGCCAGCATCATGTCGGGCAGGAACATCTCGCCCGACGAGAAGCACGACCCCACGTAGCTGAGGCCGGGGACATAGCCCTCGTCGATCGCGACGAGCGGGTCCAGCCCCACCTCGATCGCCTGGTTCGCGGTCGCCGTCGCCGCGTCCTGATCGCCGTCCGCGATGCTCTGGCGCATCGCCGCGAGAAGATCTTCGTGCATCGTCCGCCTCCGGGAGAGTGGCCCGCCGTTCTCGGCGGGACGGGTCCGGGCGCGCCTCCGTGCGCCCGAGGGTCACCGTGCTTGGCGACCCGTCACAGGCCGGCGGCCTCGGCCGCCCGCTCCACGATCTCGTGCACCGCCGCGGCGACGTCCGGCTGCAGCGGCATCGGCTCGTGCGCGGCGAGCAGCGCGTCCACGCGCTCGCCTGCGCGCTGCGCGAGCGTCGTCGCGCCGTGCCCCTGCCAGCTCTCGAACGACCCGCGATCGAACAGCGCCGGGTACCAGCGCTCCATGTAGCGGTCCAGGGTGTGGTCGGTCTCCAGGAACGACCCCTCGATCCCGAGGGCATCCACGTCGGCGAGGGCGAGCGCTTCGTCGGAGACGTCGATCGGGCGGGTCGCGGCGCGGATCCACGAGACGATCTCGTCGCAGATGGCCATCTGCGCGAGCGACCCGGTGAGTCCCGACTCCAGGTAGCCGCAGTCGTGCGTGAGCTGGCCCCCGGAGGCCGCGTCGACGAGGAGCGTGAGCGCCGCCTCCGCGGCCGACTGCTCGTCCACGACCTTCCCGTCGCTTCCCCCGGCCAGGCTGAACATCGGCAGCCCGTACCAGTGCGCGAGGGCGCCGGCCGGGCCGCGCGCGTCCGGCGCGGCGTACGGATCGACCATCGTCCGCAGGTCCAGCCCGTCGCCCCCGAAGCCCGGCACGACGATCGGCGCGCCCTCGCGGACGAGCTGGCTCAGGACGATCCCGATGAGGACGCCGGCCTGGTTGAGCGCCAGCGTCCCGCCGACGGTGACGGGGCCGGTGGTCCCGCCCGACGTCACGGGGATCCAGAGGAACGGGTAGCCACGCTCCGCGAGCCAGAGCAGCTTCTGGAGCTCGCTCCGTCCCTGGAGGAGCGCGCGGGTCACGTTGATGTACGTCGCCACGAAGGGCCGCGCGCCGAATGCCTCCGGTCCGCCCGCGACGACCTCCGCCATCGCGATCGCGTCCTCCATCCCGGACGGCTCGTAGCTGACCATGACGACGGGCTTCGTCGTCCCGTTGAGCATCGCCTCCATCTGCCAGCGGTCTGCCAGCCGGCCGTCCACCTCGCCGGGGATGAAGAGCGACATGATGAAGTCGAGCTCGGGCAGGGCGTCCACGAGTGCGATCCCCTCGCGGAGGTCGTCGAGCGTGGGCGTGCGCCGGACGCCCGTCCGATGGTCGAGGACGTGGAGGCAGTCCGACCCGGGGCCGGCCCAGAACGTCCGCCCGGCGAGCTCCATCGCCGGCGCGCCGGTGCGATCGTGGAGGGTGATCGAGCGCGGGGCGGTCGCCAGCGCACGGTCCACCAGCTCGCGCGGGATCCACACGTGGTCGCCGTCCGTCCGTGCGCCGGCGTGGCGGAGGATCTCGACCGCGCGCGGCTCCATCAGGCGGGCGCCCGTCCGCTCGAGGATCCCCACGGCGGCCTCGTGGACGCGCGCGCACTGCTCCGGCGACAGCCGGGCGAACGGCGAGCCTCCCACGCGCGCGTCGCGCACGACGACACCTCCCGGTGCGACGATCGGACAGACCGACGATGCGGAGCCGGGCGGGGTGACGGCAAGTGACCAACGGCCCGTTCCCGATCCGGCCGGACTGGTGGACGCTCAGCGGACGCGTCAGAGGGAGGTGTCCATGCGCCGATCGATCAAGGTGGCAAGCCTGCTCGGGGCGATGGCGGTCGCGGGCGTGGTGGTCCCGACCGTCGCGGCCGCGATCGCGAAGCAGCGTGCCGTCATCATCGACGACCCCGAGGCGCCCGAGATCGCCCTGTCGACGATCTTCGAGGGCGTCGAGGTGGAGAACCGCTCGCCGGAGTTCCGCGGAGGCACGACGGTCTGCTGGTACGGCGCCCAGCAGCTCGACCTTCGCGGGGCGACGCTCGCGCCCGACGGAGCCGCGCTCCGGGCCCGCTGCATCTTCGGCGGGCTGCAGGTGCTCGTGCCCGAGACGTGGCGGGTCCAGGTCCGGTCCATCCCCGTGTTCGGCGGGGTCCAGGACAGCTCGTCCGGCCCGGATGGCGAGGGCCCGCTCCTGACGATCGAGGCCGTCTGCGTCTTCGGGGGCGTCTCGATCGACACGCACGACGAGGACGCCTGGGGCGTCGCCGACCGGGCCTGAACGGTCCGGGCGCATCGAGCCACGGCCCCCGGGGCGGGCCGGCGGCTCGTCCGGCGGGCGCGGAGCATCCGGAGCCCGCCATCCTCCTCTGCCCGACGTATGCACGACCGTCCGAAGGTCCCGGTCCGGACGGGACCTTCGGGGGCGTCCCTGCGCCCCTTCGTCCTGCACGCTGCGCACGGAGCCGTGCCTGGCCGTCCACCGCGCGGCGTCGCGCGGATCGGCCGGCGAGCCGCCGGCAAGCGGGTGCTGCGACCCGCTTCGGCGGACGCACTGAAGGAGGCGACGGTGGCATACGGGTTCCAGTACATCCCCGACGCGCGGACGGACCGCCGCCCCGAGCGGCGCGCCTTCCAGGCCTACTCGGCGACGCCGATCGCGGAGCGGGCGCGGATCTTCCGCGTCGGCCCCGGCGCGAGCGCCGTCGTCGCGGCCGTCGAGTCGCTGTACCGGGACATCGAGGAGCTCCGCAGGACGGCCGCGGACGCGCACGACGCGCCCGAGCCGGTGCGGGCAGGGGCCGCCAGCGCCTGACCTTTCCGCGCCCACGGGCGCACGCCATCGCGTCCCGTCCGCCCGACGCTGCCGACAGGTCGTCCCCGCCGACGCGGGTGTCCCGGTGTGCGTGCCACATGGATCACTTGGTACGGTCCTTTTCGACCTTTCCGCGCGCGCCCGCTATCCTTACGTCGCGCGCGTTCCCGGCCCACGGCTTCGGCGCGCCCCTCACCACGTCCACGTCGGAGATGGCATGAAGGTCGGTGTCCTCAAGGAGACGATGCCGGGCGAGCGACGCGTCGCGCTCGTTCCCGACGTCGTCGGGAAGCTGAAGGCCGCGGGGGTCGACGTCGTCGTCGAGTCCGGCGCGGGCCTGGGATCGGCGGCTCCCGATCAGATGTACGTCGACGCCGGCGCCGCGATCGCGTCCACGGCCGACCTCTACGCGCACTGCGACGTGCTGCTGAAGGTGCACAAGCCCAGCGACGGCGAGGTCGCGATGCTCCGCCCAGGGCAGACGCTCATCGGCCTGCTGTCCCCGCTCCTCGAGCCGCGCCTGATGAGGACGCTCGCGGAGAAGGGCGTGACGGCGATCAGCCTGGACGCGATCCCGCGAACGCTCTCGCGCGCGCAGACCATGGACGTGCTCTCGTCCCAGGCGAACATCGCCGGCTACAAGGCGGTGCTCGTCGCCGCAGAGGAGTTCGGGCGGTACTTCCCGCTGCTCACGACGGCGGCCGGGACCGCGAAGCCGGCGAACGTCCTCATCCTGGGCATCGGCGTCGCCGGGCTCCAGGCGATCGGCACGGCGCGCCGGCTCGGCGCGGTCGTGAAGGCATACGACGTCCGCCCGGAGACGCGCGAGCAGGCCGAGTCGCTCGGGGCCCAGTTCGTCGTGCTGAAGTCCGCGATCGACGCGACCGGGGCGGGCGGCTACGCCCGCGCCCTCACGCCGGAGGAGCAGGCCGCCCAGCAGTCCGAGCTCAACGCCGTCATCGGGGCACAGGACGTCGTCATCACGACCGCCCAGGTCCCCGGACGCAAGCCCCCGGTCCTCGTGACGGCGGCCGCGGTGCGCGGGATGAAGCCCGGCTCCGTCATCGTGGACATGGCGGCGAGCGCGCTCGGCGGCAACTGCGAGCTGTCCGAGGTGGGGAAGCGCGTCGTGACGGACGGGGGCGTGACGATCATGGCCCCCGAGAACCTGCCCGCGACGGTGCCGATCAGCGCCAGCCAGTTCTACTCCCGCAACGTCTCCGCGCTCCTCCTCCACCTCCTGAAGGACGGGGCGCTCGACATCGAGCTGACGGAGGAGATCACCGCCGGGGTCGTCATCACGTATGGCGGCCAGGTGGTGCAGCCCGCGACGGCGAAGCTCCTCGAGGCCCAGCCGGCCGGAGGTGCCGCATGACGGAGCTCACGTCGCTCCTCTACCCGATCACGGTCTTCGTCCTCGCGGTCCTCATCGGGTTCGAGGTCATCAGCAAGGTCCCCGCCACGCTGCACACCCCGCTCATGTCGGGGGCGAACTCGATCCACGGGATCGTCCTCGTCGGCGGGATGTTCATCGCCGCCACCGCCGACAGCCCGCTCCTGTACCTCCTGTCGTTCGTCGCGATCGTCTTCGGGGCGGCGAACGTCGTCGGCGGCTACGTCGTCACCGACCGGATGCTCCAGATGTTCCGCCGGAAGCCCGTCGCGGCGAAGGCCGGGGCGGACGGCGCGCCCGGCGCCGGGCAGGCACAGGGGTAGCCGGCGATGACCTACGAGAACGTCTACCCGTTCGTCTGGCTCGCCTGGCTCGCCGGGGCGGCCTGCTTCATCCTGGGCCTCCACTTCATGAACAGCCCCGCCACCGCGCGGAACGGCAACCGGCTCTCCGCGGCGGGGATGGCGGTCGCCGTGGTCGCGACCGGCGTGCTCCTGCTCGCCCAGGGCGCGCCGGCGCTCGCGTGGGCGATCATCGTCGTCGGGTTCCTCATCGGTGGCGCCGCCGGCCTCGTCACCGCGCGCACCGTGCCGATGACGGCGATGCCCCAGCTCGTCTCCGTCTTCAACGCCGTCGGCGGCGGCGCGGCGGCCCTCGTGGCCATCGACGACTTCATCACGCACGGAGAGGCGGGCGGCGCGAGCGTCTCCACGACCCTCTTCGTCGTCCTCGGCGTCGTCATCGGCTCGGTGACGTTCAGCGGCTCGCTCGTGGCGTCCGGCAAGCTCCAGGGCATCATCAGCGGCAAGCCGATCCTGTTCCCCGGGTCACGGCTGCTCACGGTCGCGCTCGGCCTCATCGCGCTGTTCGGGACGCTGGGGCTCGTCTTCAGCGCGACCGGCACGGTGAAGCTCGACCCGATGGTCGCCGACCTCGTGCTGGTCGCGATCATCGGTGCGGCGCTCGTCTTCGGCATCACGATGGTCCTGCCCATCGGCGGCGCCGACATGCCCGTCGTCATCTCGCTCCTCAACGCATTCACGGGCACGGCCGCGGCGATGGCGGGCTTCGTCATCGACAACCCGGTCCTCATCATCGCGGGCGCCCTCGTCGGCGCGTCGGGCGGCATCCTCACGAAGCTCATGGCCGACGCGATGAACCGGTCGATCCTCAACATCATGGTCGGCGGCTTCGGGGGCGGGGACCATGCGGCCGGCGGGGCGACGGGTGGCACGGGCGGCACGGTCCGCCAGATCGGCGCCGACGACGCGGCGATCCAGCTCGCGTACGCCGAGCGGGTGATCATCGTCCCTGGCTACGGGCTCGCGGTCGCCCAGGCCCAGCACGCGTGCCGGGAGCTCGGCGAGCTCCTGGAGGAGCGCGGCGTGGACGTGAAGTACGCGATCCACCCGGTCGCGGGGCGGATGCCGGGCCACATGAACGTCCTCCTCGCGGAGGCGAACGTCCCGTACCCGCTCCTGCGGGAGATGGACGAGATCAACCCGGAGTTCGACCGGGCGGACGTGGTCCTCGTGGTCGGGGCGAACGACGTGACGAACCCGGCGGCGCGGCGGCCGGGCAACCCGGTCTCCGGGATGCCGATCCTCGACGTGGACCACGCACGGTCGATCGTCGTCATCAAGCGCGGCGCCGGCCGCGGCTACGCCGGCATCGACAACGAGCTGTACACGAACCCCAAGACGGGGATGCTCTACGCCGACGCGAAGGACGGCCTCGCGCAGCTGACCGCGGCGGTGAAGGCGCTCTAGGCGATGAGGAGACCGCGCGGGATCGCGATCGTCGCCCTGCTGCTCGGGCTTCTCGGGACGCTCGCGGTCGTGTTCGGCGCCTTGGCGCTCGCTGCCTACGCTCTCGGCGGGACGGACCCGGGGATCGACGCCGAGTCCGCCAGCGGGGTCGCGGTCATCGGGGCCACGTACCTCGTCATCGGGGTCGCCCAGGTGTTCGTCGCGTGGGCGCTCTGGAGCCTGAAGCGCTGGGCCTGGTGGCTGACGATCATTCTCCAGGGCATCAGCGTGCTTCAGGCTGTGGCCGCGATGGCGTTCACCGAGGTGACGAGCGTGGACACGGCAGCCTTCACGTCGCTCGCCTTCAGCCTCGTCGTCCTTGGCTACTTCCTCACGAAGGGGGTCCGGACGGCCTTCGGGCGGTAGGGGGCTCGGCCGGGAGACCAGCCGCGGGTCCCGGGCCGTGGCCGGGGGGCGGGCCGGGGGCCGCCGTGCCGGAGGCCACGGTCGCTGCCGCGGCCGGGGCAGGAGCGGCGGCCCGCGGGTGCCGACCGGCGCGCGGGGGCTCCCTGGGCTGCCGCGGTCGCCGCGGTCGCCGCGGCCGCCTGCGCGTCTTCACCTGGTGAAAGGAACCGCGTGCGCGCCCGCTCCATCCGCCCGGGCCGTGCCGATCCTCTTCACCGGGTGCACGGATCCGGCACGCGGCCGGGTCGCACCCCGGCGAGGCCCGGGGTCAGCGTCGCGTCGATGGGTCCCGGGGGCTCCGGGCGGTCGCGGACGGAGCATGCGCGGGCGCAGGAGAGCCGGTTGCTTTCACCGGGTGAAGACGCGGGCCGCCGATCTTCGCGTGATGAAGATCCGCTGCAGGACCCGGGCCCCCGGCCGCGGCCGGCGGCCCGGGTCGCAGGAGCGGCGGCCGGCGGCGCGGCGCGGCGGCCGGGGGGAGTGGCGGCGCGGCCGGGGCCGCGCCGCCGGGCCACGGCCGCGGCCCGTATCTCCGGCGCTCAGCGGGCGACCTCGAAGCTGCCCTCGAGGTCCACCGTGTAGGCCTTCGCCTCCGTCATGCCGATGGCCGGGATGTCGTCGCAGGCGAACGTCGCGGCGATCCCCGACTCGTCGTTCCTCGTGACATCGATCACGCAGCCGTCGACGCCCCAGCCTCCGGCGGTCGACACGTTCGCGGGTGCGCTGCTGACGCCGAACCCCGACTGCTCGGACTGCGACAGGGTGATGTTGATGACACTCCCCGGATCGTCGTTCGTGAAGACGAAGACCGTGAGGCCCTCCATCGTGTAGCCGAGGTCGGCCGGCATCGCGGCCTTCATGGTCATCGAGACGCCGCCGCTCATCTCGGCCGTGGCCGTCCCTGCTCCCCATGGGCCGTCGGCGATGGCCGGGATGTCTCCGCCGCCCTGGGGAACGGCCTGCTCGGTCGGGGCGGCCTGGCCCCCGTTCGACGTCGGCTCGGCGGCGGCGGCCGTCGGGACGGCGGCTTCGGCGGTGGGCTCGACCCCGTCGGCGGAGGCGGGCTGCGTGGTTCCCGCGGCGCTGCCGGGGTCGCCGGAGCCACCACCTCCTCCCGAGGAGCCGCACGCGGCGACGAGGGCGACGAGGACAGGGACGAGGAAGAACGACCGCTGGGACGACATGGCGGCGACCTCTCGTTGAACCCCCGGGCGAGGGTGCCGGCATCGTAGGCGCCGCAGGGCGCATCGCCAAGCCCCTGAGGCGACGACCGGCACTGGCGGGCGGAGCCGCGCGGGACCACCATCGACGCGGTCCGGCACGCGGCGCGGGTCGCGTCCCCGCCGTCCCGCCCCAGGTCCCGTCCGCCCGCCGGGAGCGGAGGAGCGCTGCGTGATGCGCACGACGCGGTTCGTCGGGGCCATCGTCGGGTCGTCCCTTGCCTGCGTGTGGCTGACGGCTGTGCCTGTCGTCCGTGCCGATGCGCCGCCGTCGCCGCCGTTCACCGCCTCCGTGATCGTCGTGCAGCCGAGCTGGGACTACGACAACGTGGCGCTCGCGTACGCGATCCTCCCCGCCGACGGAGCGCCGTACGGGGTCGGCGAGGTGACCGGCGGACCATCGTGCATGGTCCCGCCGGTCCCGTCGTACCTGTACGACGACACCGTCTCGGGGGACTCCGCCGTGACGTCCGGCCCCGGCACCGGCAGGTACCCGGACGACCCGGGCGCGAACTACGTCCTGTGGGAGTCGCGAGGCGGTGCACCGGGCGAGTACGTCGTGGTGGCCCGCTGGCTGAACTACTGCTTCCGCCCGGGCCAGCCGGCGCCGTCGGGCGACGAGCTCTTCCCCCAGGAGGTCGCGCACCCGCAGGGTGAACCGGTCGAGGTGACGGCCACGGTCGCGGTGTACGAGGCGGGCGAGTCGTCTCCGTCGTCCTCGACCGTCCTGGGCGGCGTGGTGATCGCGGGCGCGGACCGGCCGGCGAACGAGCTCGCGACCGAGCTGGGGCGAGTGGTCCTCCCCCCGACGATCGCACAAGGGGCGGAGACGACCGAGGAGACGACGGAGGCGGGGCCCGTCGGGGAGGCGTCCCCGGTGGCGCCCGCCAGCGCCGACGAGATCGAGGGGACCGAGACGTCCGCTGTCCTCCCGGACGAGGAGGAGGCATCCGGGACGCGGGACCTGGACGTCGTCCTGGGCCTCGTCATCCTCCTTGCGATCGCCTTCGGGGTGAGCCTGGCGACCGTCCTGACGGTGCTGTTCCTCCGGTCGCGGGACGAGCGGCGGAAGTGGTTCACGCGGCTCCCCGAGCCGGACAAGCCGGTGCCGCCCGTCGACTACGAGAGGATGATGGAGAGGATCATGCGCGGCGAGCCCCCTCCGCCGCCACGCTGGACGCACCAGGCGGCCTCCACGGAGATGTGGGACCGCCCGGATCCCGGGCCGGACGACCTGCCGTACTCCGAAGGTGTCGAAGGGCCCGTCATCGTCCTCGAGCAACGAGGCGGCTGGGCGAGGATCGAGTGGTCCGGAGGGTCGGCCTGGATCCCCACCGACAAGCTCGGGCCGCTGCCACCCCAGCCACCGCCGCCAGCACCATTCCCGGCGACGGCAAGAGTCACGGGGGCGGAGGGGTGGGGGGAGCCCTCGCCCGGTCCGGATGCCCGTCCGCACCCGGACCCGATCGATGGTCCGGTCCGGGTGCTCGAGCGTCGCGGAGACTGGGTCTGGATCGAGACGCCGTCACACGATCGCTACTGGGTCGCGGCGAAGACGGTGACTTCGGGCCTGCGGTAGCAGCATCGGGCGTCCCTCAGGCGAGCAGCGACGCGATCGCCTGCGCGTACCACGCTTCGAAGCGCGCGGGCGACCAGCCTCGGTCCACGACGAGCAGCCGCCACACGTCGGGGCTGCCCAGCGCGAAGAGGATGTCCGCGGCGACGTCGAGATCGAGCCCGGGCCGGAACCCGTCGGGGCCGGCGACGATGGCGAGCAGTCGTCGCTGGCCGGCCAGCCGTTCGGCCTTGCCCCGCGACTCCAGGTCGGCGAGTGACGGATCCATGGCCGCGGCCTGGCGCACGACCTCGTCGAGCGTGCTGCGACGTTCCAGGATCCCCCTCCCGCGCCGCGCCAGCGTCGACACGCGCTGCCCGCGGTCGGGCTCCTCGCGCAGGGCCCGCACCCAGTCGCGGTCGAGGATCGGCTCCAGGGCGTCGTCACCGGCGATGGCGACGTCCATGACCGAGGCGAGCAAGGTCCGCTTGTCGCCGAACGTCGCGAAGACGGTCTCGGGTGAGACCCCGGCGGCGGCCGCGACCGACCGGATGGTCGTCTGGACGTACCCGCGCTCGACGAAGACGCGCCGTGCCGCGTCAAGGATCGCGCCGCGCGTGGCGGCAGCCTGCTCGCGGCGGCGTGGCGACTCGTAGCGGCGGCGAGGCTCCGGGCGGTTTGACACGGCGAATACAGTACAGGTATATTCACTACAGTGTCACTGTGTCCAAGTGATGCCAGCGTCCCGGAGGAACGTGATGACCGTCCTCGTGCAGATCGAGCATGCCGTGCACGACTACGACGCGTGGAAGGAGGCCTTCGACCTGGATCCGGTCGACCGCGCCGGTGGCGGGGTGCGGCGCTACCGGATCGTGCGCCCCGTCGACGACCCGTCGTACGTCGCCATCGACCTCGAGTTCGACGACGCGGACACGGCGATCGCCTTCCGCGAGTCGCTCACCAGGCTCTGGGCGAGCCCGGCGGCGCGCGCCGCGCTGGCCGGCGTGCCCAGCTCCCGGATCGTCGAGCCGGTCGAGGTCGTGGACCTCTGATCGCCCCGGCGCCGCGCCCCGGCCCGTTCAGGCGGGGTCGGCGAGCTCGATGCGGATGCGCTTGTTGATCCGGCCCTTCGACTCGTAGCCGGTCACGCGGATCGAGCCCACCTCTGCCGTGCTCGCGACGTGCGTCCCCCCGTCCGCCTGCAGGTCGAGCCCCTCGATCTCGATCGTCCGGATGACGTCGATGCCGGGCGGCAGGAGGTTCACCTTCGTCCGGATCAGGTCGGGGATGGCGAAGGCCTCGTCCCGTGGGAGGAAGTCCACCTTGACCGGGCGGGCGCTCGCGAGCTCGGCGTTCACCTGCGCCTCGATCGCGGCGACGAGGTCGCCGCTCATCGTCTCGAACTCGAAGTCCATCCTGCCGGAGCCCGGCTCCATGTTCCCGCCGGTCACGAGGGCGCCGTGGTCGCGCCAGACCACGCCGCAGAGCGCATGGAGCGCGGTGTGCGTGCGCATGAGGCGGTACCGGCGCTCCCAGTCGAGGTCCACCTGGTAGACGCCCGCCGCGCCGACCTCAGGCGGCTCCGCGCCGGCCTCGAGCTCGTGGACGATGTCGTCGCCGGCCTTGCGCGCGGCGACGACGACCCAGGACCGGCCGTCGGTCCCACGGATGACGCCCCGGTCCGCCGGCTGGCCGCCCCCGCCGGGGTAGAAGACGGTCCGGTCGAGGACGACGAGCGCGCCCTTCCCCTCCTCGGCGGGCTGGACCTCGCGGACCGACGCGGCGACCGTGCGCAGGTAGCTGTCCGTGTAGCAGATGTTCTCGCTCACGCGGAGGGCCTCGGCCCACCATCCCGCGGCGCGCGAGCTCCCGTATGGCGTCGCATCACGGTCGTCCGTCAGGGTGTGACGGTCAGCGTCCCGACCATGTTCGGGTGGACGGTGCAGATGAAAGCGTACGTTCCGGCGTTCAGCCCGCCGATCGTGTACGTGGTCTGCGCGGGGCCCGTGATGATCTCGCCCGTGAAGACCGCCTCGCCCGTGGGCGAGTCCTTGTGGATCGCGACGTTGTGCGGGATGCCCGCGTCCTGGTTGTCGAAGTTGATCGTGAACGTCGTGTTCGCCGGGACCGTGATCTCGGTCACGTCGAACGCGATGTTCAGGGCGGCGATGTTGAACGTCGTGCCCGTCGTGACATCCCCCTGGCTCCCGCCGGTCGTCGGGTTCGTGGGGCCGGGGACCACCGTGGGCGGAGCGCCGGACGGCTGCGAGGGAGCAGGCGTGGCCGGCTCGGTGGGGCTGAAGGTCCAGCCGGGCGACGACGAGCTCGCGCACGCGGCGACGCCCAGTGCGAGCGCAGCGGCGGCAGCGAGGGTCCGCAGGGTCCGCATCGTGATCGTGATCCTCGGTGAGATGGCGGGGCGGGCGGGGCGCATCCCGGGCGATGGAGTCTACCGCGCCCACGCACGGTCCGCCTCCGGTGCCGGCGCACGCGCAGAGGCGCGCGCGGGCGGGCCCGGGTGCCCGGGCGCCGGCGCCCGCGCCGGCGCGGGTGCGCCACCGTGGGTGCGCACCCGCACGCGAAGGTACCGGTCCCCGGCAGTACCAAGGGGCCATGGATGAAGGACCCGCCGCGCAGGTACGTTCGCTGTCCGAACGCCACAACGCGGCCCATCGAGTGGCGTGTGAGGGCCGCATCCGCAGCGCCCCTGAGGCGCAGGGGAGGGAACGGTCGGCATGAAGCAGAAGATGACGTGGCGAGCGTGGCGCATCGCGATCGCGCTCGGGTCTCTCTCGGCACTCGCCCTCGTCGCGGAGGCCGGCCGCCGCTGGTGACCTCCTGACCGGGGCCGGCTCGCAGCACCGGCCTCGCATCTCGACCCGATCCCGCTCGCCGGAGCAGGCGATCGCCCGTTCGTCGCCCACGTCGGGATCGGCTACGCCAAGACCCGGGTCTCGGGGACCCGGGTCTTGGCGTTCCCCGCACGTCGTCGGCCGCCGGGACCCGCGTCCGACCGGCGTCAGGTGGGTCGGCCGCCGGGTCGACGGGTCGTCGGCGGCGTCTCGGGCGCGCCGGGCTCGGTGAGACCCAGCCGGATCGCGACGGCGGCCGCCTCCACGCGGCCGGAGACGCCGAGCTTCGCGAGCACGCGGCTCACGTGGACGTGGACGGTCCGCTCGCTGATGAACAGCCGCTCGGCGATCTCGCGGTTCGTGCGGCCCTCCGCGATGAGCCCCAGGACCTCGTGCTCCCGTCGGCTGAGCCCGAACGCGTCGCGTCGGGGCGCCGCCGGGGCCCCGACGAGCGCCCGCGCCAGCTCGGCCGCGGCGCTCGCGGAGCCGCGCGCCCGCGCTTCCGGGCGTCCGGGCCCGACGGGCCCACCGCTCGGGCGGGCCGCAGGTCGCGGGGGCGGCAGCGTGATGAGGGCGCGGTCGGCGAGGTCGCGGATCTGCGCCGCGAACGGCGCCGCGCCGAGAGCGAGGGCCGCCTCGTACGCCGCGAGGAGCGGGCCGCGCGCGTCGGCCCGCGTCGCGGTCGCGCGACCTTCTCCGCGGAGCCGTGCAGCGGCCTCGTGGAATCGCGCCCTCGCGGCCCGGTAGGGCACGCCCAGGTCGTCCCATGTCCGCGCGAGCGCGGCCCAGTCGTCGGGACGGTCCGCATGGTCGATCCGATCGCGGTGCATGCGCGCGGCGCGGAGCAGCGCCTCGCCCTCGCGCCGCGACCCGGGCGCCGGGCCGGACGCCGCCGCGGCCACGGCTTCCTCGGTGCGCGCCAGCATCGCCGACGCGCGCTCGCGCGCCGACGCGACGAGCGGGAGGTCGCGCCGGGCCCGGGCGCCCGCGGCGGCATCGGCCTCGACCTCGATCCCGTCCGCCGCGACGCGGGCGAGCAGCGCCCAGTCCTCGGTCCCCGCGACGCGCTCCCAGCCGGCGGCGATCGCGCGACGGGCGTCGTCGAGGTCGCCCCGCCAGCGCGCGAGCGACGCCGCCGCGAGGTAGGTCGGGACCGAGCTCTCCAGGTCGGGGCTCGGCTCGAGGTCGATGAGGAGCTGGCCGAGGAGGCGTGCCGCCGGCTCGGCGGCGCTCGATTCGATCTCGACGATCGCGAGGTTGAGCAGGGCGTACTCGAACGCCGCGAGGGCCGCGGTCAGGCCGGCAGATGGGATCCGCGCACCGGCGAGCGCGAGGGCATCCTGGCTGAGCGCCCGCGATCCCTCCCAGCGGCCCAGCGTGAAGAGGGTCTCGGCCGCGTTCCCCCGCAGGAAGTTGCCGTAGATCTCCGCGAGGCCGGCGCGCTCGGCAGCCTCGATCCCCTCGAACGCGACCGCGAGCGCCTCCTCGCGTCGCCCGAGGAGGTCGAGCACCGTCGTCAGGTTCGCGTCCGCACGGAACCGCTCGTCGAGCAGCCCGAGCCTGTCGGCCGCCGCGCGCGATTCGCGGAGGATCGTCACGCCGCCCTCGGGGTCGTCCATCCACGCCCGGCAGACACCGAGCGTGATCGTGGCCTGGACGAGCTCGACGCGCGCGGGCTCCCCGGCCGCCCGGGCCGCATCGATCGCCTCCGTCGCGGCCACGAGCGCGTCGGAGAAGTACCCCTCGAACATCCGCACCTGGGCGAGCGATCCCAGGACCGCGGCGCGGACCCGGGCGGCAGCGGCCGGCGCGAGACGGACGGCCTCTCGATGCGCCGCCCGGCTCCCGTCGATGTCCCCGGCTGCACGGCGGTAGCGGCCGAGCGCGTCGTACAGGAGCGCGACGCGCTCGGGGTCGAGCTTCGGATCGGCAAGGGCGATGGCGGAGCCGACGTAGGCCGCCGCCCGGATCGGGAGGCCAGCCGCATACGCGGCGTCCGCGGCGCGGGCCCGGCTCGCGACCGGGTCGGCCGCGACGGTCGATGGCGCCGGGCGCGCGGACGGCGGTGCACCCGACCCGTCGCCGCCCGCCTCCTCGAGCTCGAGCGCGAGCTCGAGGGAGGCAAGGGCATCGGCCGCGGAGTCGCGCTCCTCGGCGACGGTCGCGGCGGCGAGCGCCGCCTCGCGTGCGCGGACGTCCGCGTGGGCCGCCAGCCAATGGGCGGCAGCCTCGGCGGGCTGGTCGGTGAAGGCGAGGGCGAGCGCGGCGTGGTATCGCCTGCGAAGCGTCGGGAGGAGGTCCGCGGCGACCGCCTCGCCGATCCGCGCATGCCGGAACCCGACGGGATCGTCCCCGGGGCCGGCCGGCCGGCTGCCCTCGGCGGGCGCGTCGAGGACGACGACCGAGCCGTCGGCGATCGCCTCCGCGAGCCCGTCCGCGACGCCCGGGTCGGGGACGCGCGGGATCCCAGCGACGCTCCCCTCCCCTGGGCGGGCCGCGACGCGGGCCGCGGGCTGGCGGCGCGCGGCCGCGGCGCCGGGACCGGCGGCCGCCGACGGCCTGCGCCCGTCCGCGGCCGCGGCCGTCTCGAAGGCGGCGAGCGCGGCGGAGAGGCGGGACGGGCGGATCGGCGCCCCGGCGAGGGCGAGCGCGCGGAGGACGCGGCGGCACTCGTGCGACCGCAGCGCGAGCCGGGCGAGCGAGAGCTGCTCGAGCGATGAGCCGATCCGTGCCCCGGGGAGCTCGCGACGGGCCGCCAGGAGCTCCTCGATCACCAGCGGGTTGCCGTCGGACCGCTGCGCCACCTGGAGCAGCGCGGTCGCGGATGGGCGCTCGCCCTCGATCGCGGCGACGAGGTCGGCGATCCCGTCCCTGCCGAGCGGACCGATCTCGATGCGCCCGGCCGGGCGGGCCGCGTCGTCGAACGATCGCAGCGTGCGGACGAGCGGGTGCGACCGGGTCATGCGGTCCGGCTCGTACGTGAGGGCGAGCAGCAGGGGTCGGTCCCGGATGGCGCGGGAGAGGAAGGACGCGGCGGACCGCGTGCCCGCGTCCGCATCGTGAAGGTCCTCCAGGACCAGGATCGTCGGGCGCGCCTCGGCGATCCGCGAGACGGTCCCGAGGATGGCCTCGAGCATCCGCGCCTCGCGCCCGATCCGCGTCACGATCGGCGGCTGCTCCGGCAGGAGGCCGAGCGCCGCGAGCCGTGCGTGCAGACCGGGGACGACGCGCGCGAGCTCCACGGCGGCCGGATGCACGAGCGGTCGCAGGTCGTCGTCCGCGAGCCCGAGGAGGTGTCGGGCGAGCGCCTCGGCGATGGGGGCGAACGGCAGGCCGCGCCGCGTGGGATGCGCCGTCCCGCGGAGGACGGTGCATCCGCCGGGGATCCCCGCGAGGCGGCGGGCGGCCTCCTCGAGCAGGCGCGTCTTGCCGATGCCGGAGGTGCCGGACACCAGGACCGTCGTCGGCTCGCTGCGCGAGGCGGCCTGCAGCGCGTCCGCGAGCGCGGCGAGCTCACGCTCGCGCCCCACCATCTGCTCGCTGACGAGTCGGGTCGGCATGCACGGCATCGTACGCGCGCCCGGAAGGGAGTGGCGGCGACCATACTGGCCTCGTGGGCCCTCTCATCGACCGGATCCCGCCGGTCAGAGCCTTCCGCGAGCTTCGTCGGGACTTCGACCGCACGGTCCTGGTCCTCGCGGCCGGCGACCTCGTCGCCAACTTCGGCTTCGCGCTCGTCTTCCCCTTCCTGACGATCTACCTCGTGGAGAGCCTCGGCGCGACGGCCGCCGAGGCCGGCCTCGTCACGGCCCTGTACAGCGTGTGCTCGATCGTCTCGGGCGCCGCCGGCGGCTGGCTCGCCGACCGGGTGGGCCGACGGCGCGTGATGATCGTCTCCGTCGGCCTGTCCGGCATCGTGATCGCGCTGATGGGTCGGGCCGGCGACCTTGGGCAGATCGCGGCGCTCACCATGGTGCTCGGGCTCGTGGACCCGGCGTTCGTGCCGGCCGCGCGGGCGGCCGTGGCGGACGTCGTCCCGGAGGACCGGCGGCCCCGCGCGTACGGGCTCCTGAGCGTCGCGAACGCCGTCGGCTGGATCGCCGGCCCGGCGATCGGCGCCGGCCTCGCGAGCCTCGGCTACGACGTCCTCTTCCTCATCTCCGGGATCCTCGTCGGCGCGTTCGCGATCATCGCCTGGGCGTGGCTGCCGGAGACGCTGGGGCGGGCGACGCCGGCGTCGGGGGCCCCGGCAGTGGACGATCAGGGCGCGGTCATGGAGGTGCCGGTCGTCGTCGGCCTGGAGCCGCCGCTCGTGCCGGGCGCGGAGCGAGACGCCGGCGCAAGGGAGCCGGGGCCGCGCGCCACCGCGACCGACGGGTCGCGACTCGCGCGCCTCCGGGCACGCGCGTTCGCCGCGTTCCTCGCGATCGCCCTCGTCGCCCAGGGCTGCATCTTCCTCTGGGTGAGCGTCCTCCCGATCCACGCGGCGACCGACCTCGGGATGACGACGGGGATGTGGGGGATCCTGTTCAGCCTGAACGGGATCCTCATCGTGCTGTTCCAGCTGCGGATCTCGACCGCCGTCGAGCGCCGGCCCAAGGCATTCGTCATGGCAGGCGGGCTGCTCCTGTACGCCGCGGCGATGGGGATCGTGGCGGTCGCGCAGGACCCGGCGTGGGCGGTCGCCGCTCTCGCCGCGGCCGTCACGATCATCACGTGCGGCGAGATGCTGTTCTACCCGATGGAGGCTGCGTTCGTGTCGGACGTCTCGCCGGTCGACCGGCGCGGCCGATACCAGGGGTTCCTGCTGGGGGCGGCGGGGGTCGGCACGGCGCTGGGGCCGCCGATCGGCGGGTGGGTGCTCGACGCGGCGCCGGGCGCGCCCCTGTGGATCGGAACGGCGGCGGTCTTCCTCGCGTGCGCGGGCGCGCTCGTCGCTCTCGGGCGCGCGACGCGCGGCCTGCCCGCGGTCGACGCAGCGTGATCCGGTCGGGATCGGCCGCCGATCGCCGCCCCGAACGAGGACCCGCCGCCGGCGCGGCAGGACGTCGCCCGCGGCGGCGCGACTTGCGCGATGCGGCCGCATCCCTCACACTCCGCCTCCCATGACACACACCTGCGTCTCCTGGGACATGCGCATGCGCCGGCGGCCCCGCCGCGTGGAGGAAGGGGCCTGAGGCGCCGCGCGACCTGAGACGCACAGGTCACGCCGGGGCCGCAGGTCCGGTCCCGGGGCCGCAGATCCGATGCAGTGGATCTGCGGCTTCTCGTTTCCTCCCCCAGCGCGACGGGTGACCGCCGAACCCGACCGGCCCCCGGGCGAGCCAGCGCGCTCCCCGTCGGGCGACGGCCTCACCGGGCCCCCGGGACCGCCACCGCGATGCGCCGGCTGCGGCGCGACGCGCAACGTACGGGCACAGCACGCGCCCCATCGTCGCGGCGGGATGGCCGCGACGGACGACGAGAGGAACGACCGGTGACCGACGCGAAGACCCTCCGCCCCGAGACGCTCGCCCTGCACGCCGGCCAGGCGGCCGACCCCGCGACGAACGCCCGTGCGGTCCCGCTCTACCAGACGACGAGCTACGTCTTCAACGACGCCGACCACGCGGCCCGGCTCTTCGCGCTGCAGGAGTTCGGGAACATCTACACGCGGATCATGAACCCCACGACGGGGGTGCTCGAGGAGCGCCTCGCGGCGCTCGAGGGCGGCGTCGGCGCGCTCGCGACCGCGTCCGGCCAGGCCGCCGAGACGCTCACGATCCTCAATCTCGCCCGGGCCGGCGACAACATCGTCTCCGCCACGAGCCTGTACGGCGGGACGTGGAACCTCTTCCGCCACAGCCTCCCCAAGCTGGGGATCGACGTGCGCTTCGTCGATTCCGCCGACCCGTCGAGCTTCATCCCGGCGATCGACGAGCGGACCAAGTCCGTCTACCTCGAGACGATCGGCAACCCCAAGCTGGAGGTCGCCGACCTGCGGGCGATCGCGGCGATCGCCCACGAGCGCGGCGTCCCGGTCATCGTGGACAACACCTTCGCGCCACTGCTGGCGCGCCCCATCGACCACGGGGCGGACATCGTCATCCACAGCCTGACGAAGTGGATCGGCGGCCACGGGACCAGCATCGGAGGCGCGATCGTGGACTCCGGCCGCTTCGACTGGTCGGCCTCGCCGCGGTTCGCGCAGGACTTCGTCGAGCCCGATCCCAGCTACCACGGCGTGAGCTACGCCGGGGCCTTCGGGCCGCTCGCGTTCATCGTCAAGGCGCGCGTGCAGGGCCTGCGCGACTACGGCCCGGCCCTGTCGCCGTTCAACGCCTGGCTGTTCCTGCAGGGCCTCGAGACGCTGCCGCTCCGCATCGCTCGGCACAGCGAGAACGCGCTCGCGGTGGCACGGTGGCTGGAGGCGCACCCGGACGTCACCTGGGTCGCATACCCGGGCCTCGAGAGCCACTGGACGCACGGGACCGCGACGCGGTATCTGTCCGGCGGGTACGGTGGCATCGTGACCTTCGGCGTGAAGGGCGGCCGCGACGCCGGCCGCCGGCTGATCGACAGCGTGAAGCTGTTCAGCCTGCTCGCGAACGTGGGCGACGCGAAGAGCCTGATCATCCACCCCGCCTCCACGACGCACCAGCAGCTGACCGACGACGAGCAGGCGGCATCGGGCGTGACGCCGGACCTGATCCGGCTCTCCGTGGGGCTCGAGGCGATCGAGGACATCCTCGCGGACCTCGACCAGGCACTTGCCACGGCGATGGCCGGCGCGGAGCCGGCAGGCGCCTCCGCGTGACCGCCGACGGTCGTCCGACGCCGGGACACCCGGCGTCGCGACGACGGCGGACGCGCCAGCCGCGATCGGCCCGGCGGCCGCCCGCTTCGGGTCCGGGCGCGTCGAGACGTGCGAGATCGGCCCCCTGGCGCTGGAGTCGGGCGTCGTCCTCGAGGGCGTCCACGTGGCCCATCGCCACGACGGCCCGGGCCCGGACGCGGCACCCCAGGTCGTCCTCGTCCACGCGCTCACCGGCTCGGCGGACGCGGCGGGCGACTGGTGGGCCCCCGTGGTGGGGCCCGGGAAGGCGCTCGACACCGGCCGGGTCGGCGTCCTCTGCGCCAACCTCCTCGGCGGGCGCTACGGGACGACCGGACCCACCTCCCGCGACCCCGCGACCGGGCGCGCGTACGGCCGCGCGTTCCCGGCGATCACGCCGCGCGACATGGCGCGCGCGCAGTGGCTGCTCCTCGACGCGCTCGGCATCGAGCGGGTGGCGATGCTCGCGGGCGGCTCTCTCGGCGGGATGGTCGCGCAGGAGATCGCGCTCGAGCGACCCGTTGCGGTCGGGTCGCTGCTGTCGATCGCCGCGCCGGCGGCCGTCGGTGCCCTCGCCCTCGCCTGGGACCACATCCAGCTGGAGCTCGTTGACCGGTTCGGCGAGGAGGGGATGGACATCGCCCGCAGGCTCGCCCTCACGACGTACCGGAGCGAGGCCGACTTCGACGGCCGGTTCGGACGCGGGCGGGAGGACGACGGGCGCCTCTCGATCGTGAGCTACCTCGTGCACCAGGGGCAGAAGCTCGTGGACCGGTTCGACCCGGACACGTACCGGACCCTCGTGACGGCGATGGACGCGCACGACGTCGGACGGGACCGCGGCGGCATCGAGGAGGCGTTCCGGGCGCTCGCACCGTCGGGCGCGGTCGTGACGGGCGTGGGGATCGCCGGGGACATCCTGTACGGCCCCGGCCAGGTCCGGGCGCTCGTGGACGCGGCGGCGCGCGCGGGCGCGGACGCGCGCTACGTGGAGTTCGCCTCCGACAAGGGGCACGACGCGTTCCTCGCGGAGTGGGCGGTCATGGACCGGATCCTCCGGGCGGCGCTCGAGGAGGCGCTTGGCCCACGGTGACGGCCGGGTGGCCGAGGTGAGCGAGGTCCCGCGCGCGGGATGACGGGAGGGAGACGATGACGACCGACCTGCTGACGCACGAGGGTGACGGCCTGGCGCGCTGCTGGTGGGCGGGCGACCCGGGAGAGCGGGACGCCCGGATGGTCGCGTACCACGACACCGAGTGGGGCGTGCCGATCTCCGGGGACGTGGAGCTGTTCGAGCGGCTCTCGCTCGAAGGATTCCAGGCGGGGCTGTCGTGGTCCACGATCCTGAACAAGCGCGACGGCTTCCGGCATGCGTTCGCGGGCTTCGAGCCCGCCGCGGTGGCCGCGTTCGACGACGGCGACCGCGCCCGACTCCTCGCGGACGCGGGCATCGTCCGCAACCGCGCCAAGGTGGACGCGACGATCGGGAATGCCGCCGCGCTCCTGGCGGTCGTGGCCGAGCACGGCTCGTTCGCCGTGTACCTCGGGAACGTCCTCGGACGGGACCCCGGCGTGCCGCGGGTCCTCCCGCCGGGCACCACGTTCGCGCAGCTGACGCCGACGACTCCCGAGTCCGATGCGCTCTCGAAGGACCTCAAGCGGCGCGGCTTCCGGTTCGTAGGCTCGACGATCGTCTACGCGTTCATGGAGTCCGTGGGGATCGTGGACGACCACCTCCCCGGCTGCTGGCGCTACCGCGGCGGCTGACCGAGCCGTGCGGCTGGGCGCGCCCGGACCGCCGATGGCGGCCACGGGCCCGATCGCGGCACCCGCCCTATCCTTCCGTCATGCAGGTCGCCGATCGGATCGAACGCGTCAACGAGAGCATCGTCAACTTCTACCTCGTCGAGGAGGCGGGCCGGGTGACCGTCGTCGACGCGGGGATGCCGGGCAACTGGAACCTCCTCGTGGACGGCCTGGCGCGGATCGGGCGCACGCTCGCGGACGTGGAGACGGTCCTCCTGACGCACGCACACGCCGACCACGTCGGGATCGCGGAGCGCATCCGCACGGCCGCGCCCTGCGACGCCCGGATCCACGAGGCCGATCTCGAGTACCTCCTCGCGGGGAAGCGGCCGGCGGGCGGGATCGACCGCGGGTTCAGTCTGGGGATGCTCCGCATGGGCCTGTACGGCCTGCGCAAGGGGGGCACGAGGATGGCACCGGTGACCGAGGCCGCGACGTTCGCCCACGACGACGTCCTGGACCTCCCCGGGTCTCCCCGTGTCGTCCACGCACCCGGCCACACGCCGGGGGCGTGCGCGCTGCTCTTCGAGGAACGCGGCGCGCTCATGACCGGCGACACGCTCAACACGCTCGACGTCGTGCGTGGCCGGACCGGCCCGCGGATCAGCCCCTTCTGGTCGGACCGCTCCATGGCCGTCGCGTCCCTCGCGCGCCTCGACGGGCTCCCGGCGCGCGTGGTGCTGCCCGGCCACGGCGAGCCGTTCGTGGGGACGCCGTCCGAGGCGGTCGCGCTCGCCCGGGCGGCCGAGAAGGGCGCCTGACGCCACACGCCATGCGTCCCCGCCTCACGGTCCCCGCCGCGCTCTTCGCCGGCGCCGTCGCGACGGGACCGGCGCTGCTCGTCCTCGTCATCGCCCGGCTCGTCTTCGGCGTCCCCGGCGCCCTCGAGGTCGTGGCCGACGGAACGCTCCGGTTCGTCCCGCTCCCGGCCTTCGACGCGGCGATCGCGGCGTTCGGGTCCGGCGCCAAGGGCGGCCTGGCGGTCGGCGTGGCGGTCGGCGCGGTCGGGGCCGGCGCGGCACTGGGCCCGATCGCGCTCCGGGTCGCGGGAGACCGGCCGCCGGCCCGTACCGGGCTCCTCGCCGCGGGGTTCGCACTGGCGCTCGTGGAGCTGGTGGTGCTCCCGATCGCGGGCGCGGGCCTCCTCGGGACGCAGGTCGCCGACCCGCTCGCCCTCCAGGTCCCGCTGGTGGTCGCCGCGCTCGCGTACGGGCTGACGCTCGCGGGGATCGCGGCGACGTGGCCGGCTGGGACACCGACCCCGGTGGCCGCAGCGGCCCCGCCCGGCGCACCGGCCCCGGCCGCCGTACCGCCCTCCGACGCCCCGGACCCGTCGCGCCGGACCCTCCTCCGCCGCACCGCGCTCGCCGTCGGCGGGATCTCCCTTGCGGGCGCCTTCGGGATCGTCGGCTGGCGCGCCGCGTCCGCCGCCAGGTCCTCCGCCGCCGCCCCGGCGCCCACCACCCCTCCGTCCGATCCGTTCGGGCCCACGCCCGCCCTCACCCCCGTCGGGACCTTCTACACGGTCAGCAAGAACCTGGGCTCTCCGTCCGTGGACGGCGCGACATGGCGGCTGTCCGTCGAGGGCCTGGTCGATCGACCGTTCGCCCTGGGCCTCGACGACCTGCGCGCGATGCCGTCGGCCGAGGACCACCGCACGCTCATGTGCATCAGCTACGACCTCCTCGCGGGCGACCGGTACATCGGGAACCAGCGATGGCGCGGCTTCCCGGTCGCGGACCTGCTCGACCGCGCCGGCGTCCGCCCTGAGGCGCGGTTCGTCGTCTGGCGCTCGGCGGACGACTACGCGGAATCGCTGCCGATCGACGTCGCGCGCGACCCGGGGACGTGGATCGTCTTCGAGATGGACGGCCGCCCGCTCGACGCCGACCACGGCTTCCCCGCGCGGGTCCTCATCCCCGACCGGTTCGGGATGAAGGGGCCCAAGTGGCTGACCGGCATCGTCCTGGGCGAGACGAACGAGCCCGGCTACTGGGTGGAGCGCGGCTGGGACGCCGAGGCGTTCGAGAAGATCATGTCGCGGATCGACCTGCCGCAGGCGGGGGACGCCGTGCCGGCCGGCACACCCTTCCCGGTGACGGGAATCGCCTTCGCCGGCGACCGCGGCCTCTCACGGGTGGAGGTGAGCGCCGACGGCGGCGAGACGTGGACCGAGGCGCGGCTGGAGGACGCGACGACGACGCCCCTCGGCCCGCTCACGTGGGTCCGCTTCCGGGCGGAGGTCACGGCCGCGCGGCCGGGGCGGGCGTCGCTCCTCGTGCGGGCGACGGACGGGACGGGAGCCCTGCAGGTGGAGGAGCCGACGCCGCCGCTCCCCGACGGCGCGACCGGCTGGCACCGCGTGGACGTGGTGGCCGGGTAGGCCCCGGACAGCCCGACGCCCCGTCCGCCCGGCTGCCGCTACCATTCCGCGCCATGAGCACCCACGACGGCTCGGCCCCCGTCGGCATCCTCTGCGCCCTGCCCGAGGAGCTGCGGCTCTACCGCGAGGAGATCGACCGGCCGTCGACCACGACCCACGGGGGGATGGAGGTCGCGCGCGGGTCGATCGGCGGCCGCCACGTCGTGCTCGTCGAGTCCGGCATCGGCAAGGTCAACGCCGCGTCCGCCGCGACGGTCCTCGTCGAGCGCTGCGGCTGCGACCGCCTGCTCCTGTCCGGCGTCGCCGGCGCGCTCGATCCGGCCCTGTCGATCGGTGACGTGGTCGTCGCGACGCGCGTCCTCCAGTACGACTACGGTCGCGTCACCGACGAAGGTCCCGTCGCCTACCAGCCCGGCGGGATGCCGTTCCCCGGCTCGAGCGACCGGGTCGGCTGGGCCGTGCGCGCCGACCTCCTCGCGCGCGTCCACGGCGCGCTCGAAGGCGAGCCGCTCCCCGGCATCCGGGCGCGGGTGGGCGACGCGCCGCACGTCCCCACGGTCCACTTCGGCCCGATCGCCACGGGCGACGTCTTCGTCGCGTCGGAACGGATGCGGGCCGACCTGTCCTCCCGGTTCGGCGCTCTGGCAGCCGACATGGAGAGCGGGGCGATGACCCAGGTCGCCGAGCGGTACGGCATCGGATGGCTGGTCGTCCGGGCCGTGAGCGACCTCGCCGGCCGGGACGGGACGATCGACTTCACGATCTTCCTCGAGGACGCGGCGCGGACCGCCGCCGCCCTGGTCCGGAGGCTGCTGCCGATCCTCTGACGCGGCGGCGCGGCCGGACGCGTGGCGGACGCGGGACGTCCGCGACGTGGCGGCCCCCCGGCCGCCACGGTCAGGGCGTGACGATCGCGAAGTCCGGGTCGGGCGCGTCGAGCACGGCCATGAGACGGCCGAGGACGGCGGGATCGCCGTCGAGCGTCACCCCGTCCGTCCGGCCAAGGAGCAGCCCCGGCAGTGCCGCGCGGGTCATCCGCAGCACGAGGTCGGCCCCGTCGACCGCGGCGGCCCGGTGCACGAGCACGCCGTTGCGGAGCTCCAGCCGGTACGCCTCGCCGACATCGGTCAGGTCCACGCCGACCGACAGGCTCTCGTCCCACGCCCGCGGCCCGTCCACCCGGATCGCGATCGCATCGAACACCTGCTCGGGCGTGAGCGCGCCGAGCACATCTGCGGAGCCGGTCGAGACCGGGGTCCCGAACGAGCCGTGGCGCAGCTCCGTCGCGCCTGCGAGGAAGGCCGAGCGCCAGGTCCCGTTCTCCGAGCCGAAGCCGAGCTGCTCGAGCGCATCGGCCTGCACCGCCCGGGCAGAGGCGTTGTCCGGCTCCGCGAACACGAGATGGTTCACGAGCTCGGCGACCCAGCGGAAGTCGCCGGCGTCGAACGCCTCACGGGCGCTGGCGATCACGGCATCCGCGCCACCCATCGCGGCGACGTACCTTCGCCCGACCTCCACCGGCGGGTGGCCCCAGAGGTGGGCGGGGTTGCCGTCGTACCAGCCCATGTAGCGCTGGTAGATCGCCTTCACGTTGTGGCTCACCGA
>JALOOH010000291.1 GCA_025454515.1 Chloroflexota bacterium | reverse complement strand
GGAGATCGCCGGGGAAGTGGCCCAGCAGCTTGCGATCGCCCTCCGCCAGGCTCGCTACCGCGACGATCTCGCCGAGCGCGAGGCGCGCATCCGCGCCGTCCTCGAGGGCTCGCCGGACGCGGTCCTCACGGTCGCGTCGGATGGGACCATCGCGTACGCGAACCCGGCGGCGACCCGCGCCTTCACGATCGATGGCAGGCTCGTGGGCCGGCCGGTGCACGACCTGCTCGCCACCGACGCTCGTGCGACGCTCGAGCTCCGCGTGGCCGGCGCGCTCGCGGACCCCGAGGCCGCGGGGGTCGCGAGGCTTCCCGCGGTCGATGCCATCGCGGCCGACGGGACGACCTTCCCCGCCGCGGTGGAGATCGCCCCCATCCGCGGCGCTGCGGATGCCGGGGTCGTCGTCACCGTCCACGATCTCTCCGAGCGCGTCGCGCTGGAGACGCGCCTCGCCCAGTCCCAGCGGGTCGAGACGCTGGGGCGGTTCGCCGGGATCCTCGCACACGACGTCCGCAGTTACATCACCGCCATCGACTGGGCCACCGCGTCCCTCTCTGCCGGCCTCGCTCAAGACGACCCTCGGCAGGCCGACATCCGGCTCATCGCGACGGCGGTCGCGGAGGCCCGCGAGTTCCTCTGGTCGGTGCTCGAGTTCGCGCGCCCCGGTGCCCAGGGCGGGTCCGCCGACCTCGGCGGCCACCTGTCACGGATGGGCGGGATCCTGACCCGGCTCCTGGGGCCGGAGGTGCGCCTGGAGGTGGACGTCCCGCACGACCTGCCGGCGGTCCGGCTCGCCCCCTCGGCGGTCACCCAGATCCTCGTCAACCTCGCGACCAACGCTCGTGACGCCATGCCCGACGGTGGGTCGTTCTCGATCGTCGCCCGCGCGCGTGAGATCGCGCCTGCGTCCGCGGACACGGCCGCACCCACGGCCGGATCCGGCGGGATGCGCGGTGGCTCGGCCCTGCCTCCCGGGCACTACGTCAGGCTTGAGGTCGCGGATACCGGCATCGGGATGGATCGCGAGGCGGTCGCCGGGGCGTTCGAGGCGTTCTACACGACGAAGTCGGACGCGATCGCGGAGGTCGGGACCGGCCTGGGCCTCGCGAGCGTGCACCTCCTCGTGGTGCGCGCCGGGGGCGAGATCTCGGTCGAGAGCGAGCCGGATCGGGGCACCCGGTTCGTCATGGACCTGCCGGTCGCCGACTGACCCGCTCGTGCCCGTGGCACCATAGGCGCGCATCGGCGGGGGAGTAGCTCAGCTGGTGAGAGCAGGCGTCTTATACACGCCCGGTCGGTGGTTCGAGTCCACCCTCCCCTACCACCCCCTTCATGTCATCCGGCATCTTGACGCCGCGTGATGTTGGCGTTACACATCTATCAGCGTGAACCAGCATGTGAGCTCGACCGGACGCCGGTCCAGCCACTCCGCCGCTCCGGGGAGGGATCCGATGTCGCACCTGAAGCAGGTCTCCGACGAGCACCGCGATCGCCTGATGGCACACGTCGAGAGCCTCCCGGGCCTCGCCGACGACATCGAGCGTGGGTCGGCCTCCGACGCGGCCAGCACCCTGGCGGCCGAGCACGACTTCCTCGTCCAGGCGCTCGTCCCCCACATGGCGGCCGTCGAGACCTCGGTCTACCCGGAGCTCGACCGGCTCCTGTCCTGTCGCCTGGCGATGACGCCGATGGCGCGCGAGCACGAGACGATCCGGATGCTCGTCATCCGGCTCGGCGAGATCCGCGGCGATCTCACCGCGGGGACCGGCGACCGCGCCGAGATCGCGGGCCTCCTGCGGCAGCTCCACGACACGCTCGAGCCCCACCTCCGCGAGGAGGACCACTACGTCCCGATCCTGGACCACTACCTCGAGGCGGGACGGGCGGATGCCGTCGCCTCGGCGGTGGGGGGCCACGGTCCGTCCCACGGCTGACGGGACTCTCGCGTGCCCCGGCCGCCGACGGCGGCACGGGCGAACCGCTAGTCTCCTGAGCCAGATGGGTGGCTCAAGCAGGGGACGTGTCGCTGCGCGCGCCGGCGGGATGCCGGTGTCCGACGGCGCCCTCGACGACGCGAGCGCGGAGACGGCCGACCCCGCTCATCCGGGCGAGGGGATCGCCACCGAGCGCGATGACGCTGGCCTGCCCGTCCACCGTGGCTGGCCGCCGGCGGGACCGCGGCGTCGATGGATGGAGCCCTTCATCCTCGTCCTCCTCGCCGAGGGGCGGACGCACGGGTACGCCATCGTGAGTGAGCTCGCCGCGATCGGGATCACCGACGGCGAGCTCGACTACGGAGCCGTCTACCGAACACTCCGCGAGCTCGAGGGGACCGGACACGTCACGTCGGCCTGGTCCGCCGAGTCGGCTACGCGATGCTCGACGAGTGGTCCGCGGTCATGCGCGAGCGGGCACGGCTCATCGCGGAGTTCGACGCGCGGTTCCTCGCGGCGATCGCGATCCGGCGGCGCGCGGAGGCCCCGCGCTGACGGACCCCGCGGGGACCCCGGCCCGCGTCAGAGGGGTTCGGCGAGCGCGTGGTCCATCGCGCGCGCCAGGACGTCCGTCTCCTCCTCGCTCAGGTTCCGCTGGAGGACGCCCACGTACAGCGCCTCCTCGGCGAGGTGGACCTTGAGGATCGCGTGGAGGCGGTACAGGGCACGACGCAGGCCCGTCTGCTCGGCCGGACCGAGCCGGCCGGCGCGCAGGTCCGCCCGGTAGCGCCCGATCGACCCGACGAGCCGCGCGATCTCCTGGTGCTCCCGGCGCATCCCGGCCATGGAGTGGCAGCAC
>JALOOH010000290.1 GCA_025454515.1 Chloroflexota bacterium | reverse complement strand
GGTAGTCCTGCTTCGACAGCGTCCGTCCGGCGGGGGTGATGAGCTCGAAGTCCGCGGCATGGAACGGTGCCGCCCGATCCACGTCGGCGTCGACGAGCGCCCGCAGGCGGTCTCGCTCGATCGCTTCGAGGTCATTCATGCGCCACCTCCACTCCCCGCGCGCGTCGAGCCGGACCGGCGCCGCCCGGCCACTCCATCCCGGCCCACGGGTCGTAGTCGGGGAACCCGGCCAGGATCCAAGATGCGGTGGCGTTGGCTGGATCGAGGGCTCCTGGCCGCCCCGCCTGACCGCTCTACGGCACCGTCACCTCCGTCCGCGCCCGGGCCGGCCAGTACGTCTTGCCGCCGGAGTAGGTGGCGGTGAGCAGGTAGCGGCCCGCATCGACGCGGCTCGTCGCGAGCGAGAAGGCGCCCATCTCGTCGACCGTCGTCGAGCCGGCCGGGATCGGCGCGGGAGTGAGCGACATCATCCGCCGCTCCGTCTCGACCCCGTCCGCCCCGAGGAAGATGATCCCCGCGACGGTGCTCCCGATCGAGGCCTCCGGGACGCGGACCGCGAGCCACAGTCGGTATGCCGCCCCGGGAGTCACCGCGAACTCGGCGGAGTTGGACATGATCCACTGCGTCGGCGTGGCGACGGCGCGCAGCATCGAGCCCGCACCGCGATCGCTCGGGGCGGACGTGAAGCTCGCGGTCCCCATGTGGTCCCATGCGCCGCCATCGAAGCGCCCGTTCTGCACGCGGCTCGTCGTCTCGGCGCCCTCGGTGTACCCGATCTCGTAGACCGTGATGTCGGCAGTGCCCGGGCCGGCACCCTCGGTGTTCGTCCGGATGCCGATGAGCGCCCGCGTCATCCCCTTGGGGACCGTCCCGCGCGCCTCGAGGACCTGGTACGGGCCGTCGCGCGGCGTCGCGGCGAAGGTGACGGTGCCGCCGGCGACGAGGTCGCCGCCGAGCGTCCGGACGGTCCCGGTCACCGCGATCGTCGCGCCCGTCGTCGCCGGCGCGCCGGCGACGGTCACCGTCGTCCGCGTCCGCACGTAGTCGGCGATGAGGTGCGTGAAGGTGCTGGGCCCCGCCTCCGGCAGCGACCGGTCGGGCTTCTCGTACCAGGACTGGAAGATCACGTCGTCGGGCGGTCCGTCGCCATCGATCTCGAAGGCGAGCAGGTGCTCCTCGGCGGCCGCCAGCCACGCGGCGTCCGTCGTCTCATGCCCGCCGTTGTAGATGAGCCCGAACCGGGTGCCGTGGCTCCGCGCGTCCTGCTTGACCGCGCGTACGCGGGCGGGCCAGTCTGTGCCGAGGGCCTGCCAGTCCAGGTCGAGATGGAGGAACGGGAGCGGGGACCCGGCGGTCTTCTCGTATGCATCGAGCCAGCGTCCGAGCAGCTCCGTCGAGACATACGGCCACGGCTCGATGTCGCCGACGACGATCGAGGGGTAGACCGCGTGGACCCCACGGACGAAGTCTGCGACCTGGCGGGCGGTCCTCTCTAGCGGCCAGCTGCAGCCGTTCTTCCCGTCGTTGACCGCCCCGCCCGCGACCGGCTCGTCGAGGGCGATGTAGCGGACTGAACCCCCTGCCGCGACGATCCGCCGGATGATCCGCACCACGTCCGCCGCGCCGGGACCGAACCCCTCGCCTCCGCCGCACTCCTCCACGACGAGGGGAGATGCCTCGATGGCGATCGCGATGTCGCGGGCCTTCAGGGCGGCGACCTCGCGGCGCATCTCGGCGTCCGTGGGCCCGCCCGTTGTCCGCGGATCGATCCACTCCGTGTAGTACTTGAAGACGTGGGTGCGACCAGCGACACGCGGCCATGGGGCATCCGCGGCGAAAAGCGCCTTCCAGTCCGTCGCTCCGATGTACGGCCGCCACGGCTGGGGGGGGATCGGTGCGAGTGGCGCGAACCAGACCTGCGGGGTGACGGCGCGCGACTTCGCGAGGGTCCCGCAGCGGGCCTGTGCGCCGGACCCTACGACGACCGAGACCCGGGTGGTCCCGACCGCCACACCGCGGAGCGCCGCGACCTGCGCGACGGTGAGCGGGACGGTGGCAGCGATGGCGCCGGCCTTCGTCGAGGTGAAGGTTCCGACGGTGACGACACGCGTCCCGAGCGACCCGCACGCGCCCCGGCGGATCGTCACGGCGTACTTCACGGAGGGAGTGAGACCGCGGAGGGATAGGATGGCCGAGCCACGCGCCGTGTCGAAGGCGCGGACCGTCGCGCTCCCGTTCGCGCCGCCCGTGCCGACGGACGCCTTCCAGGCGAAGTCGATCCGCGGGGAGACAGAGGCCGGCGTCGGAGACGTCGCGAGCACGACCGACGCCGGGCTGCCCCCCAGGCCGCCGGTCGCTAGGAGGGCGAGGACCGACAGGCAGACGACCGGCAGGCGGCCGGTCCACCGAGCGCGCATCTTGTTCCTTCCCGGGACGCCTCGCGTGCGAGTCGATGTCGCCGGCCCCGCTCGGATCGACACTGTCGGCCGCGGCTCGTCACCGTCGTCCTC
>JALOOH010000289.1 GCA_025454515.1 Chloroflexota bacterium | reverse complement strand
CCGCGTGGAGGCCCACCGGCGGCCGCGCGTGGCCGTGATCTCCACCGGCGACGAGCTCGTGCCCCCGGGCGAGCCCCTCGGGCCGGCCCAGATCCACGATGCGAACTCGTTCTCGCTCGCGGCCCAGGCGGCCGAGGCCGGCGCGGAGGTCCGCCGCCTGGGGATCGCCCGGGACACGATGGACGACCTGCTGGGCCTCGTCCGCGAGGCCGTCGCGTGGGCGGACGTGGTGGTCCTCTCGGGTGGCGTCTCGGTCGGTGCGCACGATCACGTGAAGGCGGCGTTCGAGGCGGTCGGCGAGCTCTCGCTGTGGCGGGTCGCGATCAAGCCCGGCCGGCCCTTCGCCTTCGCGCGGGCGCGGTCCGACGACGGGCGCCCCGTCCACCTGTTCGGGCTTCCCGGCAACCCGGTGAGCGTCTTCGTCACGTTCGAGCTGTTCGTCCGACCCGTCATCCGCCTCCTCGCGGGCCACCCGCGTCCGTACGGTCGGCCGGTCCGGATCGTCCGCCTGGGTGAGCCGATGCGCGGGTCGGGAGGGCGACAGAACATCCACCGGGTGGTCCTCGCGCCGGACCCCGAGCGCCCCGACGGCCTGCTCGCGCGGTCGTCGGGCGGCCAGGACTCGTACATGCTCGCGTCGCTCGCGGCCGCGAACGGCCTCGTCTTCCTCCCGCCGGGCGCGGACCTCGCGGCCGGGGCGGAGGTGGTCGCGTGGGAGCTGCGCGAGCGCGACGCGTGAGCGCGGGCCGCGACACGGCCGCGGAGGCGCGCGACCTCCTGGCCTCCACCTTCGTCGTGGACGGCCTCGACTGCTCCGTCCCCACCGCGGCGTACGCCGAGCGCCTCCGGGCGGCGAGGGTCGGGTGCGTCCACCTGACCATCGAGGACCAGGACGACCGGGGTGGGCTCGCGCCGTTCGAGACGGTCGCCGCGCTGCTCGACGCGCCGGACAGCCGGTTCCGCATCGCGACCAGCGCGCGCGAGATCACGTGGATCGCGGCCGGCGGCGGGGTCGCCCTCGTCCTCGGCCGGCAGGCGGCGGACCCGGTCGGCGTGGAGCACGGGACGCTCGCCGCGTACCACGCGCTCGGGCTGCGGATCACGGGCATCGCGTACAACCTGCCCAACCGGTACGGCGGCGGCTGCCTGGCGCCCGACGTCGGGCTCACGGACGACGGGCGGGCGCTCGTGGACGAGGTGGGTCGTCTCGGGATGCTCCTCGATGTCGGCGGACACACCGGGTCATCTGCTCGCACACGGGCCTCGCCGCGGTGAACCCGAACCTCCGCAACACGAGCGACCGCGTCTGCGAGGCGATCGCCGGGACCGGCGGCGTCGTCGGCGTCCTCGCGATCAGCGACTTCCTCGTCCGCCACGCCGGGAACGCGGACGAGCCGGTGACGCCGACCGCGCCGCTCGACCGGATGCTCGACCACCTCGACCACCTGCGCCGGCTGGTGGGCCCGGAGCACGTGGGGATCGGGCCGGACTTCATGGAGGGGCTCGATGGGTCGAGCCCCGGCGCCTACCCCGGCACGCGCTTCACGCCGGAGATGGTGAGCGCCCAGGAGGATGCGGCCTTCGTGGACGGCTTCTCCGCGATCGACGAGCTGCCGAACCTCGTGCGCGGGCTGCTCGACCGCGGCTGGGCGACCGGGGACATCCGCCGGGCCCTCGGCGAGAACTGGCTGCGCGTCTACATGCTCGCCTGGGGCGGCTGAGCTGATCGCGGGCAGCACTGCGGGGAGACATCGCACCGAGGCCATGGCAGCGTCCGCGAGCTGACGCCGATGACCGACGGCACTCACGCGCTGCCGGTGACCGGCCCATCGTGGCTGGGCGAGGCGGTCGCAGGGCGTCTGTCGTCAGAGTGGGGCGGCCACGGGTGTCACGCAGCGTGCGACCGCAGAGAGGTGCCTCATGGACGCACGGTCTTGCCCCCGTTGCGGTTCCGCCGCACCGGTGGGCTCGCGATCCTGCGCGGCCTGCGGAGCGGCGCTCGATCCGATCGACGGCCCGGACCCGGCGGCGGCCGGGGCGGGGTCGGCCCCATCCACGGAGGCCGAGTCCGTCGTCGCACCGCCCGGAGGCGGGGCTCCGTCGGGACGACGCAGGCGCCGCGGGTGCCTCGTGGCGGCCGCGCTGATCGTCGCCACCGTGCTCATCGGGGGCGCCGGCGCCTTCGTGGCGTCCGGCGGCATGGAATACCTCAAGCCTCTCGAAGCCGCGACGTTCGACGACCTTGCCACATACGCCGTCGGGAGATCCGTGTCGCTCGACGGAGGACTCGCGCTGCCGGACGCGATCACGTGTCATGGCGACGGGACGCGGTGTCCGGCCCAGATCGTGGAGCTTGTGGACCAGGCATCAACGACGACGCCACGGCGTACCTGGATCTTCCTCGACCGATCCCTCCTCGATGACGCGGTGCGCGGGAGACTCGCAGCCGACGGCACCGTCGTGCGCGTGACGGGGCGCGTGTGCGTGACGACGTCGGATCCCCCGGAGCCGTGCGTCCGCGTCGAGCGCCTCGAGGTCCTCGCCGGACCGATCGCGGCCGTGCCGACCGAGCGCGCCGGGGCGGCTCCAACGCCGGCGGACACGCAGGGTCCGCAGCCCACGCCCACGCCGAGCGTGGCCGACCTCCTGCTCGGCGCGTGCTTCGGCAGGCCCGTCCCCGGCACGGCGCCGTACGCAGGGAAGACCCACCCACTGGTCGTCGCGAACGCCGCCGTGTCGGGCTCGTGGGGCCGGATCTGGGAGACCATCGCGATCAACGAGCGGTGGACCACCGACGAGTGGCCCCTCTCGAGGATCCAGTTGGTCCTGTGTCCCCGGATCCGCGACGCCAAGCGCGTCGACTCGTGCGGGACCTACACGCGCACCGACGGCGTGGAGGGTGAGATCGTCAGATACCGTCAGGTCCTGACGATCCGGGTCGTGGTGGCGACGACCGGCCAGACCCTTCAGGCGAAGACGCTCCTCGGAGGGGTGGAGCCGTGCCTTCCGAACTACACGTCCCTCGACACCATCTCGCTGCTGCTCGATGACGAGCCGCCGTGGCACGTCGACGGACCTGCGGTGACCGAGGACCAGATCGACGAGTACGCGACGTCCGTCTCCGCGCAGGCCATCGAGTGACGACCTCGGAGGATCTGTCCGCCGGCCCCGATCGCGGACGGCCTGGCCGTCCCACGGCGGGCCAGACGGCCACCACCTCAGCCCCCGCTCGTCGGCGGGAAGAGGTCGAGGCGATCGTCGTCGGTCACGGTGAGCGAGAGGTCGTCGAGACGGACGACCTCCCCGTTGACGCCGCACACGGCGACGTCCGCCGCCGGGACGCCCATCACGCGCAGCGCGTCGAGCAGGGGGATCTCGCCCTCGACGGGCCATTCGAACCGGCTCCGTCGCTCCGGGCCGTAGTACCCGAGCTCGCCCCAGAGATGGACCCTCACCGGGACGCGCCCCGATCGGGTCCGCGCGCGGGCCGCGGGGGTGGCGCCGGCGCACCCGGCGCGGCCGCCCCGCTCACCCCACCCCGACGAGGTCGGCCGTCCACTCGATCCCGAGGGCGGCGAGCTTCTCGCGCGACGGGATCCCGGTGTCCGGGTCCCAGCCCTTCCGCGCGTACAGGCCGCTGATCGCCTCCTCGAACGCCGCCCGGTCGATCGAGGTCCCCGTCAGCGGGCCGCCCTCCAGGGGCGTGTGCAGGCGGGCGGGCAGTCGGTCGTCCGTGCGACGCCGGAGCCCCTC
>JALOOH010000288.1 GCA_025454515.1 Chloroflexota bacterium | reverse complement strand
CCGGACGACCTGAACAAGTTCGAGCTCGACGGCGCGTTCGACCGCGCGTACCACGAGCGCGTCCGGGCCGGGTACCTCCATGAGGCCGCGGCCTGCGGGCGGTGGCGGGTGGTCGATGCGTCGCGCGAGCCGGAGGTCGTGGCCGCCGACATCGCCGCGATCGTGCTGGAGGCGCTCGGCACCGGGGCCTGACGCGCACCGGGGGTCAGCCGGCGGCCGCCCTCGCCGCCTCGATCGTCCGCGTCGCGGCGTCCACGAGGTCCCGCAGCGTCGTCCCGTCGCCGGGAACGTGCGCCACCCCGGTGGAGACCCGGACCTTCCAGTCGCCCACGGGCGCGAGCGTGGCGACGGCGCCGGCGATCCGTCGCGCGACGGTCTCGCCGCCGCTCCCGGGGGCGAGCACGACGAACTCCGCCGGCCCCAGCCGCGCGACCGTGTCGACGAGGCGGACCCCCTCGGCGACCGCGACCGCGACCTCGCGGAGGACGGCGTCGGCCGCCTGCCGCCCTGCCGCCGCCGCCTGTGCGTCGAAGCCGTCCACGTCCACGACGACCACGGCGAGCGCGGTCTCCTGGCGGATCGCGCGTGCGACCTCCAGCTCCCCGATACGCTCGAGGGCGCGACGGTTCGCGAGGCCCGTCAGGGGATCCACCTGGGCCAGCCGTTCACGCCACTCCGCCCGGGCGCGGGCAGCGTCCGTCAGCAGCGACCGCTCGACGATCGCCGCGGCGATCGCCGCGATCGCGGCGGCCAGACGGGTCTCGTCGTCCGTCGGAACGCGCCCGTCAGCGTGGGCCACGAGCAGCGCGCCCACGGTGAGGTCGGCCGCGTCGCGTCGCACGACGAGCGGGAGCACGAGGCCGGTCCCGATCCCGAGGCGCGCGGCAGCGGGCGAGACATGCGCCGAGGGGATCGCGACGACGCGCGACTCGCGCGCGGCGATCGCGAGCGCGTCGGTGGACCCTGCCACGGCAAGGGGCTCGTCGACGATCGGGCGCCCGTCGAACCCGCGCGATGGGCCGCCTACGAGGACGCCGCTGTCCGGCTCGGCGACCGCGATCGCGGCGACCGCACCGTCGAGCAGGCCCGCGGCGAGCTCGAGCAGGCGCTCGAGCGCCGCATCGGCCTCGTCCGTTGTCGCGAGCACCTCGGCCAGCGTCGCGAGGAGCCGGGCCTCGGCACCGCGCACGGCGCGCGCGAGGTCCCCGGGGGTGGACTCGACGGGGCGGCCTGTGGACACGGTCTCCTCCTCGGCCCGTTCGGGGCGGGCCGGCGCGCCGGTGGGAGAGTGATGGTACACCCGCGCGAGGACGCTCCGGCCGGCGGACGGCCGCGGCCCGTGGCCTATACTCCGCCCCGTGAAGCTCCTGTTCGCGATCGTCCATGCGGAGGACGCCGGCGTCCTGGTCGATGCCCTGCTCGACAGGGAGTTCCGCACGACGCGCCTCCAGAGCTCGGGCGGGTTCCTCAAGCAGTCGAACGCCACGATCGTCCTCGCCGTGGAGGACGCGAAGGTCGAGGAGGCGCTCGGGATCATCCGCGAGAGCTGTCACTCGCGCTCGCAGGTCGTGAACCCGATGCCGCCGATCATGGAGCCGGGCGAGTTCTTCATGCCGTTCCCCCTGGAGGTGGAAGTCGGCGGCGCCACGGTCTTCGTCCTCCCGATCGAGCGCTTCGAGCGCATCTGACGGCCCGCGCCGCACCCGCCGCCCGGATGCTCCCGCCGCACCCGTCCCGATGAGCCCGCTGCGCCCCGACATCGTCGACTGCTGGGTCGTCCGGTCGGGCGAGGCGGGGCCCGAGATCCTCCTCCTGCGGCGTGCTCCCGGCCGCATCCTGCCCGGGCTGTGGCAGTGCGTCTCCGGGTCGCTCGAGCCCGACGAGCGCGTCGCGCTCGGCGCGCTGCGCGAGCTCGAGGAGGAGACGGGGATCGGGCCCGGATCGATCGAGGGCTTCTTCGACCTCGACCTCGTGAACCAGTTCCACGAGCCGAGCGTCGACGCGGTCGTCCTCGCGGCCGTCTTCGCCGTCCGCGTCCGGGCGGGGACCGAGCCGCGGCTCTCTCACGAGCACGACGCGGCCCGCTGGCTCGCCCCCGATGACGCGGGCCGGGAGGTCGTCTGGCCGGGCTACCGCGAGGCGATCGACCGCATCCGTCGCGACATCCTCGACCCCGCGCGGGGGCCCTGGTTCGCGCTCGACCTCGACGGGCGGCGCGCGCCGCGGTAGCGCCCACGATGCGCCTGCCGCGGTAGCCGCCACGATGCGCCGGTCGCCTGCGACTCCCGTCGCGCCGACCGGCGGCCGGGCGGGTCCTGTCGTCCGGCGACCCCCGACCTCCGCGGCTCCGCGCTGACGCAGATGCTCGCCGCTCCGTCGGGGGTTCGCCGTCCGCCACCCGCCGACCCGGCCGCCTGCCTCGCCGATCGTCCCGCGTAGAATGGCCGCCACCAGCGGCCGCCCGCGACCGCATCCCACGCTGGAGGCCACATCGACGATGGTCGTCATCAACCTCCCGGCCCGATG
>JALOOH010000005.1 GCA_025454515.1 Chloroflexota bacterium | reverse complement strand
ACACTGCGGTTGACGCGTGCCGCCCGCCGCGAGGTCGTGTGCGGGCGGCTCCGGGCACCTTCCCGGAGCGGGACAGGCAAGGGATCGGCGGGGCTCGAGCGGCGCCGGGATGGGAGTTGTTTCCGATGACCGATGAGATGACGAACGTCCTCGTCGCCGGCTACCAGGACGCCGACCTCGCGGCCCGAGAGTTCGACGGCCTGATCGAGCTGGTGAGGACGAAGGCCGTCCGGATCGAGGCCGCGATCCTCGTCTCGCACGGCGCCGACGGCGAGGTCGTGGTCCAGCGCACCGGCGACCACCTGGGCCGGACCGGCGCGAAGTGGGGCGGCGGCGTCGGCTTCCTCGCCGGCCTCGCGGCGCCGCCGCTCCTTGCGGCGACCGTCGTGGGGGCCGCGGCCGGCGGCGTGCTCGGGAAGGTGGCCGGGCACAAGCTCGAGACGGGGCTCCACGACAAGCTCGGTGAGGCGCTCAAGCCCGGCACCGCTGCGGTCATCGCGATGTTCGACGCGGACCAGAGGCTGGCGGTAGAGCAGGCGCTGGCGGGCTCGCCGGCGAAGTCGGTCGTCGAGACGGACAGGCACGGGACCTCGGCGCTCACGGCGTCGCTCGCCGAGGCGATGGGCAAGTTCGTCCAGGACCGGACCCACCTGCCCATCCCGGACCGGGCGTTCGGCGGCGCCGCGGGCCGGACGATGGCGGACTCGGCGGCGGACTGGTCGTTCATCCCGGGACCGAAGGCTCCCGAGGGCGCCCCGAACGTCCTCATCGTCCTCATCGACGACGCCGGGTTCGGGGGGCCGGACACCTTCGGGGGCGGCATCGGCACGCCGAGCCTCACCCGCGTCCAGCAGATGGGCCTCACGTACAACCGCTTCCACGTGACGGCCGTCTGTTCGCCGACCCGTGCCGCGCTCCTCACGGGGCGCAACCATCACCGCGTGGGGATGGGTGGGATCGCGGAGTTCCCTGGCCCGTTCCCGGGCTACACGGGCACACGGCCGCGGAGCTGCACGGCGCTTCCGCGCATCCTCCGGGAGAACGGGTACATCACCGCCGGCTTCGGCAAGTGGCACATGACGCCGGGACGCGAGATGGGCGCCGCAGGGCCGTTCGACCACTGGCCCACGGGCTGGGGCTTCGACCACTGGTGGGGTTTCCTGACCGGCGCGGCAGGCCAGTACGACCCGATCATCACGCAGGACAACTCCGTCCTCGGGATCCCCGAGGGCGAGGACGGCAAGCTCTACTACTTCCCGGACGACATCACGGACAAGACCGTCGAGTGGCTCCACGCGGTCCGCGCGCAGGACCCGGACAAGCCGTGGTTCGTCTACTACTCGACGGGCGCCACGCACGCGCCGCACCACGTCATGAAGGAGTGGGCCGACCGGTACAAGGGGAAGTTCGACGCCGGCTGGGACGCGTATCGCGAGGCCACGCTCGATCGGCAGAAGAAGCTCGGCATCGTCCCGCCCCAGACGGAGCTCACCGACCGCCCGGACCTGTTCCCCGCCTGGGACTCGCTGACCGACGCGCAGAAGAGGCTCTACGCGCGACAGATGGAGGTCTTCGCGGGCTTCTCGGAGAACGCGGACTGGAACGTCGGCCGCCTGCTCGACTCGATCGAGGAGATGGGGGAGCTCGACGACACCCTCGTCTTCTACATCTGGGGCGACAACGGCGCCTCGATGGAGGGGACGCTCACCGGCTCCTTCAACGAGACGACCTTCTTCAACGGGGTCGTGCTCGAGGCGGACCAGCAGCTCGAGATCATCGAGAAGTTCGGCGGAGTCGAGGAGATCGGCGGCTTCCACACGGCTCCGCACTTCGCCGCCGCATGGGCACACGCGAACAACGCCCCCTACCAGTGGGGCAAGCAGATGGCGAGCCACCTCGGCGGGACGCGCGACCCGATGGTCGTCGCGTGGCCGCGACGGATCAGGGCCGACGCGACGGTGCGCAGCCAGTTCACCCATTGCATCGACGTCGTCCCGACCGTCCTCGAGCTCGTCGGGATCCCGGAGCCGACCGTGGTGGACGGGATCGAGCAGGAGCCGATGGACGGCACCAGCTTCGCCTACACGCTCGACGAGCCGACGGCGGACGAGCGACACACGGTCCAGTACTTCGAGATGTACGGCAGCCGCGCCATCTACAGGGACGGCTGGTGGGCCTGCGCCAAGCTCGACAAGCTCCCCTGGGACTTCAGCCCGGCGACCCTGAAGCGGTTCGCACCGGGCGGGTCCTGGGACCCCGAGCAGGACCAGTGGCAGCTGTACTACCTGCCCGACGACTTCAGCCAGGCGCACGACCTCGCGTCCGAGAACCCCGCGAAGCTCGCCGAGCTGAAGGACCTCTTCTGGCGGGAGGCCGAGCGGAATCGCGTCCTGCCGCTGCTCGGCGGTTACGCGGTCTTCTTCGGGATGCTCCCGCCGATGCCCACGGTCACCCGGTTCGAGTACTTCGGCGACGTCCAGAACGTCTCGACGATGATGATCCCGCGGATCATCGGCCGCTCGTACGCGATCGAGGCACATCTCGACGTCCCAGGCGACGGCGCCGAGGGCGTGCTCGTCGCCTTCGCCGACTTCATCGGGGGGTTCGCCCTCTGGATCGACGAGAACGGCCTGCTCAACCACACGTACCAGTTCCTCGGCGTGGAGACGTACAGGCAGACCTCGACGGAGCCGATCCCGTCCGGCGAGGTGACGGTGAAGATGCTCTTCGAGGCGGACGAGGCCACACCGGGAGCGGGCGGTCGCGTCACCCTCTGGGCGAACGACCGGCAGATCGGTGAGGGCAGGCTCGAGCACACCATCTCGCTGATCTTCACGACGTACGCAGGGATGGACATGGGCCGGGACAACGGCGGGGTCGTGGACCTCGCGTACGAGGACCGCGCCCCGTATGCCTTCACGGGCACGGTGAAGAAGGTCGTGTTCGACCTCCATCCGATCTCGCACGCGGACGCCCTCGCGCTCCACGAGCACGCGGCCGCGCAGGCCGTCGGGCACGGCGCCGCCGGCTGAGCACCGACCCGGAGACGTACGGCGGGCGCGCCCTGGGCGTGGCGTCCCCGCCACATCACGAGAGACCGGAGGCATCACCGATGGCGAAGGAAGTGGTCCTGGCGTTCTTCCCGGACGAGGCCGCCGCGGATGCGGCCGTGGCGGAGCTGAAGGACTGGGAGAAGCTCCAGCGCGAGGCGACGCTGCGCGCGGTCGGCGTCCTCGTCCTCGACGAGCACGGCGACGTGAAGCAGCACCGCCTGGGTCGCCACGACACCGGCAAGGGCGCCGGGGTCGGGTTCATCCTGGGGATCATCGGGGTCGCGCTCACGCCCATCGCGGGCGTCGGGCTCGTCGGCTGGACGATCGGCGGCGCCGTCGTGGGGCGCATGGCGCACAAGCACCTGGGCCTCAAGGACGAGGATCTCCAGCGGATCGGGTACGAGCTCAAGGGCGGCAAGGCCGCCGTGGGCGTCCTCGTGGAGCAGGGGGAATCGCCGGACGTCATCGCCAAGCTGGAGGACCTCGGCGGCGTCGTAGAAGCCCACCTCGTGGAGGACGACGACGACCTCGCCGACGCCGCGGCGGACGCCCAGGCGGCCGCGGACGCGGCCGGCGCACCCGTCCCGGCGGACGGGGGCGCCCCGGCGGCCGGCTGACGGGTACCCTGCACCGGTAGCGCGATCGGGCGAGACCCGACGCCGCGGCTGGGGGAGACGTGTCCGACGGGGTGATCGCGCCGCTCGTCGCACTGGGGCTCGGCGTCGCCGCGAGCCCGGTCGCGGCCATCGCGGCGATCCTGCTCGTCGCGTCCCCGGGGGGACGGGCGAAGGGCGGCGCGTTCGTGGCGGGCTGGGCCGGAGGCCTCGTCGTCCTCGGTGGCGCCGTCGTCGCCCTGGAGGGCGCCATCGGCATCGGCAGCGGGGACGGTTCGTCGCGCCTCGTGGCGATCGGCTCGATCGCGCTCGGCGGGATCCTCCTCGCCTACGGGCTGCTGCGGTGGCTGCGACGGCCCGGGCCGGGCGACGACGACCCGAGCCCGAAGTGGATGGCCGCCTTCGACTCGATCAGCGCCCCGCGCGCGTTCGTGACCGGGGCGGTCCTCGCCGCCGCGAAGCCCAAGAACCTCGTGCTGACGCTCGCCGCCGGGACGGCGATCGCCGAACAGGGGCTCGCGGCTCCCGCCGCGGCCGCGGCCCTGGCGGCCTACGTCCTGGTCGCGAGCGCGACCGCCCTGGTGCCGGTCCTCGTCGCCGTCGCGATGGGCGAGCGGGCCGGGCCCGTGCTCGCTGGGTGGCGCGCCTGGCTGACGGCGCACAACGCCGCGATCATGACGGTCGTCCTCGTCGCGTTCGGGGCGATCCTCGTGTGGCGAGGAGCGACGGGCCTTGCCTGAGCCCGCCGGCGCCGAACGCCCTGGTGCCGCGCGGCAGGCCGGCCCGCCGGCATTCCACCTGCTCGCCAAGCCGACCGGCGCGACGTGCAACCTGGACTGCGCGTACTGCTTCTTCCTGTCCAAGGAGATGCTGTACCCCGGCAGCCGCTTCCGGATGGCGGACGGGATGCTCGAGACGTACATCCGGCAGCTCATCGAGGCCCAGCGCGTCCCGGAGGTGACGATCGCCTGGCAGGGCGGCGAGCCCACGCTCATGGGCATCGACTTCTTCCGACGCTCCGTCGCGTACGTCGAGAAGCATCGGCGCCCGGAGATGTCCGTCGCGTACACGATCCAGACGAACGGGACCCTCATCGACGACGAGCTGGCGGCCTTCTTCCGCGAGCACGACTTCCTCGTCGGGATCAGCATCGACGGCCCGCGCGCGATGCATGACGCGTACCGGGTGGACAAGGGAGGCGCGCCCACCTTCGACCGGGTCATGCGCGGCCTCGAGGTGCTGCAGCGGCACGGCGTGGAGGTGAACGCCCTCACGACCCTGCACCGTGCGAACGCGGACCACCCGGTCGAGGTCTACCGGTTCCTCCGGGATGCGTGCGGCATCCGGTTCATGCAGCTCATCCCGATCATCGAGCGACTTCCCGCCCCCGCGGTGGACGTCCCGCTCGACGCGCTGGAGGTGTCGCCCGGGCTGTCCGTGAAGGCGCCCTGGACGTCCTGGCGCGACCGGCCCCTCTACCGCCAGGAGGGCGAGCTGGTCACGGACCGCTCGATCACCGCCGCGCAGTACGGATCGTTCCTCATCGGCGTCTTCGAGGAGTGGGTCCGCCACGACGTCGGCCGGGTCTACGTTCAGCCGTTCGACGTCGCGCTCGCCTCCTGGTACGGCGAGCCGCATGGCCTGTGCATCCACTCGGAGACATGCGGCACCGCCCTCGCGCTCGAGCACACGGGCGACCTGTACAGCTGCGACCACTTCGTCGAGGAGGCGTACCGCCTGGGCAACATCGCCGAGACCCCGATGGCGGAGCTCGTCGCATCGGAGCGCCAGCGGGCGTTCGGGCTCGCGAAGCGCGAGACGCTCCCCCGCTGGTGCCGGGAGTGCGACGTCCGCTTCGCCTGTCACGGGGGATGCCCCAAGGACCGGTTCATCCGGACGCCCGACGGCGAGCCCGGCCTGAACTACCTGTGCGCGGGCTACCTGGCGTTCTTCCATCACGTGGACGGACCGATGCGCGCGATGGCCGAGCTGCTCCGCCGGGACCGTGCCCCGGCCGAGCTCATGGCCCGGTATGCTGCCGAGGATGCGCGGGTGCGGGAGGCCCTCGCGCGCGTGGGCCGGAACGACCCGTGCCCTTGTGGGAGCGGCCGGAAGGTGAAGCAGTGTCACGGGCGGACATGAGCGGCGTGCCGGCGGGAGGCGGACCCGAGTCCCAGCCGGCCCCGGCCGGGGGCGCGCCCGCGCGTCGCACGCTCCGCGAGCGGGCACCGGTCCTGATCCGGCACTACGTCCCGATCCTCACGTGGCTGCCGGCGTACCACCGCGACGACCTGCGGCCGGACGTCGTCGCCGGCCTCACGTCGTGGGGCGTCATGGTGCCCGTCGCGCTCGCCTACGCCGGACTCGCGGGCGTCCCGCCCGAGCTCGGCCTCGCGACAGCGTTCGCGGCGCTCGCGGCGTACGCCGTCTTCGGGACCAGCCGCCACGTCAAGGTCACCGTGAGCTCGACGATGGCGATCACGTCCGCCTCGATCGTTGCCGACGTCGCGAGCGGAGACCCGGTCCTCTTCGCCGCCGAGACAGCGATGCTCGCGATCATCGTCGGCCTCATCCTCTTCGCGGGCGGGATCGCCCGGCTGGGGTTCATCTCCGACTTCCTGTCGAAGGCGGTGATCACCGGGTTCATCTTCGGCGTCGCGATCACGATCGTCGTCGGCCAGGTGCCGAAGATCCTCGGGATCCCGTCGACCTCGGGTTCGGTCCCCGAGCAGGTCCAGGGGATCCTCAGCGGGCTCGGCGAGACGGATCCCACCACCCTCGCGGTGGGGCTGACGGCGCTCGTCATCATCTTCGGGCTCCGCGCGATCTCTCCGCGGATCCCGGGCGCCCTGGTCGTCCTGGTCGTCGGGATCCTGGCCGCGAAGGCGCTCGATCTCGCCGGGCAGGGGGTGAGCCTCGTCGGGCCGATCGAGACGGGGATCGGCAGGCCGGGGATCCCCGAGGTCCCTCTCGACGCGCTGCCGGGGCTCCTCCTTGGCGCCGTGGGGCTCGTGTTCCTCGCCGTCGGCGAGACGGTCGGCGTGGGGCGGTCGTTCGGCGACCGGCACCGCTACGAGATCGACCCGGACCAGGAGCTCGTGGCCCTCGGGGCAGCCAACGTGTCGTCCGGGCTCTTCGGCGGGTTCGCGGTGGACGCGAGCCTTTCCCAGACCTCGACGGCCGAGGCCGCCGGCACGCGGACGCAGCTCTCGTCGCTCGTGACGTCGCTGCTCATCCTCGCGACGGCGCTCGTCCTCGCGCCGATCTTCACCGACCTGCCGAATGCGGTCCTCGGCGCGATCGTCATCGCCGCCGCGCTCGGCCTGATGGACTGGCGCGAGATGCGCCGCTACTGGCGATGGCGCCGGACGGACTTCGTCGTGGCCACGGCCGCCCTGGCCGGCGTCGTGGCCTTCGGCGTCCTGCCCGGCCTCCTCGTCGCCGTCATCCTGTCCGTCTCCTTCCTGCTGTACCGCGCGAGCAGGCCGTACGTGGCGACCATCGGGGTGTTGCCGGGGCAGCCGCGGACGTTCGGCGACCTGGCACGCCACCCGCAGGCGCTGTACGTGCCCGGACTCGCCATCGTGCGGGTCGACGCGCCCCTCTACTTCTTCAACGCGAACGTCGCGCACACGCAGATCCTCCGGCTCGTGGACGCACCGGACCCGCGGCCGCGCGCGGTCGTCGTGGACCTCGCGGCGACCGCGGACCTCGACGTGACCACGGCCGACATGATCGCGTCGCTCCTTCGCGACATGGGCGAGCGCACGATGATCCTCGCGTTCGCGCAGGTGCGCGGGCCGGTGCGCGACCGCATGCGCAGGGTCGGCCTGATGGACGCGATAGGCGAGGACCGGATCTACGCGTCGCTCGGCACCGCCGTGGACGGGCTCGCGCGCGAGCTCGCGCTCGAAGGCGCCGACGAACACGGCTCAGGGGCGGGCTCCGGGGCCTGACGGCCGGGCCGCCCGGACCCCATCCACGCCGCCCGGAGCCCGGTCCTCGCCGCCCCCGCCTACGCGCCGTGCGCCTTGGCCCTGAGCTCCGCCGTCGTCGGCAGCATGGGCTTCCCGCGGCGCGCCACCTTCAGCAGGATCCAGGCGAGCGGGATGGGCAGGAACCAGTAGTACAGGCGGTACAGGAAGACGCCGGCGGTGATCGCGGCGTTGTACTGGTCGCCGGCGATCGCCGTCAGTCCGGTGATGAACAGCAGCTCCGGCACGCCCGCGCCACCCGGTGAGAGCGGGATGATCGTGATGACCATCACGAGCCCGTAGACGGCGAAGACGGCCGCCGGGCTCAGTGCCGACTCCGGGACGCCGCACATCCAGAGCGCCACGACGAGGACGGTGGCCCACACGAACTGCGAGGCGATCGCGATGGCGATCGAGGCGAGGCCGCGGCGACGGATGACCTCGCCGAGCTGGTCGCGGAAGCGGTGGATCGCGCCGTCCACATTCGGGGCTTCCTTCCGCCCGAGCCGGCGCATCACCCACGAGGCGAGCGACTGGCCCCTGGCACCGAGCCAGTCCGCGACGCGCTGCGACCGGACGATCGCGACGATGAGGCCGGTGACCAGGAAGAACGCGATGACGCTGATGATGGCGATCGTCCAGGCCGTTCCGGCGTTCTCCGTGTCCGGCATCCCCGGCCAGCGCCCCGACCGAGATGACGGGCAGCGCGAGCCGGCTGAGCTCGTTGACGAGGCCGTAGAGGGCGATGCCGGAGGTGGCCGGGATGTTCGCCACACCCCAGCCGCGGACGATCACCCAGAGGACGCCCATATTCCACGGCCCGAACGGGATGCTCGAGCCGATGCCGGACAGGATCAGCCACGATGAAGTGCCGCGGAGGACCGACAGCCCGGGGATGAGCGCGCAGAAGATGAGCCCGCTCACGAGCCAGGCGACCACGCCGAGGACGGTGATCACGATGACCTGGTCCGGCGTCAGCGCCTGGAACGCCGCGAGCACATCGCTGTAGTCGACGCCGGTCGCCGGCAGGATGACGCCGAAGACGATGACGAGGACGCCGACGATGAGGCCCGACCGCATGATGGCGGCGCGCCGGCTCGGGGGCGCCGCGGCGGACACCGGATCGCTCTCCGGCCGGTCGGCGCCCGCATCCGCGGCCACGCCGGCGGCCGTGGCGGCGGCCGCCGCGGTGGCGTCGAGGGTCTCGTCAGCCCGCGCGGGATCCGGGATCATCCCCCGCCCGTCGGCATCCGTTCCCGTGTCCGCCATGCTTCGCCCTCCATCCGCTGTGCGTCGTTGAGACTAGCGTACGGCGGACGCTCCGCGCGGCGGCGGGCGAGGGAGCATGGAGGCCACCTGCCGGGCTGGGAGGCCCGGCCCGGAGAGCGCCCTGTCACGACCGGCGGGCCGATGCGTCACAGTGGGCATGATGACCTTCCAGGACCCGCCCATCGGGACCCCGGGCTCCCGGGGCGCACCACGCATCGACGGACCCGGCGCCGCGGCGGCCGACGCCGCGCGGCGCCGGCCGCCGGCGCGCGCGCCCGTCACCGGCACCGGCGGGCCCACCACGCCTGGATCGGTCTCGGACCTGCTCGAGCTGCACGGAGCGGAGATCCACCGCCACCTCCGGCGACTCACCCTCACGGCGGAGGACGCCGCCGACCTCCACCAGGAGACCTTCCTCCGCGCCCACCGGGCGTGGGACCGGCTTCCCCCGGAGGCCAACCACCGGGCGTGGCTCCACCGGATCGCGGCCAACGTCGCCACCGACGCGTACCGGCGGCGGGCCGTCCGCGCCGTCGAGGCCGCCGCCCCGGACGCCGCAGCCGAGCATGCGGCGGGCGCCTCGGACGACCCGGCGGCCCGCGCGGAGGCGGCCGAGCTGCGCGCGACCGTGCGCTCCGCGCTCGCGGCCCTGCCCGCCCGCGAACGGGCAGCGGTCGTCGCGCGCGTCCTCGAGGGCGCCGCGTACGCCGAGGTCGCGGAGATCCTCGACTGCACCGACGAGAACGCGCGCCAGATCGTGAGCCGCGGCCTCCGCCGCCTCCGCGCGACGCTGGCGCCGCACCTGGAGACACACCGATGACGCCCCGCACCCGGACCCCCGACGCGCAGGCGCTCGAAGCGCTGCTCCGCTCCGGCGACCCGATCCCCGACGCCGCGGCGCTCGCGACCGAGACGGCCACGGCCCAGGCGCGCACGCGCCGGGCCCTCGCGGCGGCCGACGGCGCGGCCGCGGCACGCCGGGGCGCCTCCCCGGAGGCTGCGGCCCCCGTCGCAGCCGTCCACGCCGTGTGCGCGGCCCCGTGGGGCCCCGTCCATCTCGTCGCGGGGGACCGCGGCCTCGTCGCGGTGAGCCTCCGGCAGCCCGAGGCGGAGTTCGTGGCGGACGTTGCGAGGCGGCTCCACGGCCGCGTCGTCGCCATGTCGGACCCGGCCGTCCCGGCCGCCTGGCGCGCGACGATCGACCGGACGGTCACCGAGCTCGACGAGTACTTCGCCGGCCGGCGCACGTCGTTCGACGTCCCGGTGGACCTCGCCGGCCTCTCGGACTGGGACCGCGCCGTCCTCGGGGGCGCGGCGCGCCTCGGGTACGGGGAGGTCACGTCGTACGGCAGGCTCGCGCGGATGATCGGACGGCCGGGGGCGGCGCGCGCCGTCGGCGGTGCGCTGGGACGCAACCCGGTGCCGATCGTCGTGCCCTGCCACCGGATCCTCGCCGGCGACGGGACGCTCGGCGGGTACGGCGGGGGCTGGACCGGCACGCGCGACGACATGCTCGCGATCAAGTCGACGCTCCTCGCGCGCGAGGGCGTGCGGGTGCCCGCGGTGGCGATGGTCGGGTGACGTCGCCGGCGATCCGGGCGCGGCCGTGACGCGGTCGCCGCCCGGCGGCACGGGATAGACTCGGACGACCGGCGCGGCCCGTCGCCGGACGGTCGAGGGAGGGTCGGATGCTCGGGGTCTGGCGGCTCCAGCTGCTCCGCGAGGTCGGCCGCCGCGGCACCATCCGCGCCGCCGCGGCGGCGATGTCCGTCACTCCGTCGGCCGTCAGCCAGCAGCTCCGGATCCTCGAGGCCGAGGCCGGCGTCGCCCTCCTCGAGCCCCACGGCCGTCTCGTCCGGCTCACCGACGCCGGCGAGATGCTCGTCCGCCACGCCGACGCGATCACCGCGGCGATCGTCGCGGCCGAATCCGACCTCGCCGCCACGCGCGACGAGGTCGCGGGGACGCTGCGGATCGCCGCCTTCCCCACGGCGGCTCGTGCGATCGTGCCGGGGGTCATCGCGGAGCTGGGACGGGCGAACCCGCGCCTGCGCCTCACCCTCCGGGACCTCGAGACCGAAGAGAGCCTCGCGGCGCTCCGCCTCGACGAGGTCGACCTCGCGCTCGTCGACGAGTACGACGAGTCGGCGCGGGTCCGCGAGCCCGGCGTCGAGCTGCTCGACCTGATGGACGATCCCCTGTTCGTCGCCGTACCGCCCGACCTGGTGCCGTCCGGGCTCGCCGCGCGCGCAGCCGCTCCGGGCGGCACGCTGCCCCTCGAGGGCCTGGCTGCGGTCCCATGGATCATGGACACGGAGACGAGCACCATCTACCGCGCGGTCCTCCGCCACTTCCGGCGGTCCGGCTTCGAGCCGATCGTCCGCTCCAACTGCCGTGACTACGGCGTGATCGTCGCCCTCGTCGAGGCAGGCCTCGGCGCGGCGGTCCTGCCCGGCCTCGCGCTCCGCGAGCGGGACGTGCGCGCGATCGTGGCCCCGCTCGATCCGCCCCTCCATCGCCGGGTGATGGTCGCGCTGAAGCCCGAGCGCCGGGCGCACCCGGCGGTGGCGACCACGCTCGCCGCGCTCCTCGGGCCGGGGGCCGGCGACGGCGACGGCCATGTGGTCGCGCCCGCGTCCGCGCCCGCGCCGTCGCCTCGGGCCGGCATCGTTCAGCAACGCTGAACGATGCCGGTAGAAAGACGCGCTTGACGTTATCGGTCCTCGGGGCGATGGTCTCCCCGGCGCCGATCGAGGTGCGCGAGGCCGCTCGCGCCGGTCCCGCCGTCGTCGGAGGGACCGTCACATGCGGCTCGCGAGCAGGATGGAGTCGATCGGGACGGAGACGGCATTCGAGGCCGCCGCCCGCGCCCGCGCCCTCGAGGCGACCGGGCGGAGCGTCATCCACCTCGAGATCGGCGAGCCCGACTTCGATACCCCGGCGAACATCCGCGAGGCGGCGAAGAGCGCGCTCGATCGCGGCCGCACCCACTACCCGCCCTTCCCGGGGATCCCCGAGCTGCGGGCCGCGATCGCCGCCGACACCGCGCTGCGCCGAGGCTTCGAGCCGGACCCGGCGAACGTCTTCGTGACGGTCGGCGGCAAGGGCGTCATGTACTACGCGATCCTCGCCCTCGTGGATCCGGGGGACGAGGTGATCGTCCCCGACCCTGGCTACCCGATCTACGAGTCGGTCACCCGGTTCGTCGGCGGCACCGCGGTCCCGATCCCGATCCGCCAGTCGAACGACTTCCGCCTCGACACCGACGAGCTCGCGTCGCTCGTGACACCGCGCACGCGGATGATCGTCATCAACTCGCCGGCGAACCCGACGGGCGGCGTGCTGACCGCGGAGGACCTCCGGCGGATCGCCGAGATCGCGATCGAAAGGGACCTCGTCGTCCTCTCGGACGAGATCTACTCGCGGATCCTCTACGACGGCGAGGAGCACGCGTCGATCGCCGCGCTGCCCGGGATGGCGGACCGGACGATCGTGCTCGACGGCTTCAGCAAGACGTACGCGATGACCGGCTGGCGCCTCGGGTACGGGATCGTCCCGGCCTGGCTCGGGCACGGGTTCGGGCGCCTGCTCATCAACTCGGTCTCGGGTGCGACGACGTTCGCCCAGGACGGCGCGGTCGAGGCCCTCACCGGCCCCCAGGACACGGTGGACGCGATGGTGGCGGAGTTCCGGGCGCGTCGCGACCTCGTGGTGGACGGCCTCAACGCGATCCCCGGCGTGTCGTGCCTGCGACCGAGGGGCGCCTTCTACGTCTTCCCCGAGATCTCGGGGACCGGCGTGGATGGCGCGACGCTCGCCGACACACTCCTCCGGGAGGCGGGCGTGTCGGTCCTCGCGGGGACGGCGTTCGGGACGGTCGGGCGCGACCACATCCGGCTCTCGTACGCGAACTCCCGCGAGAACATCGCCGAGGCGCTGCGGCGCATGCGGACGGTCATCGAGCCGCTCGCCACGAGCCGGACGGGGGCCCGATGAGCGGCGCGGCGCAGGTCCGGGGCGGGTCGGCGCTCGCCGGCGGGCCCGCGGCTCCCGGTCCCGGCCCGGTGGACCGCCTCTTCGCCGAGGCGGCGGCCGACTTCGACCGCTGGGAGATCGTCAAGGACATCGTCGACGAATGCATGGACCTCGCCCTGAACGACCGCCAGAGCGGCCACCCGGGCGGATCCCGCTCGAAGGTCCACATGCTCCTCGCGCTCCTCCTGTCGGGCGCGATGCGGTGGGACATCCGCCGGCCGTGGCTGCGGTTCGCGGACCGGTTCGTCCTGTCCGCCGGGCACACGGTGCCGGCCGTCTACTCGATGCTCGCCGTCCTCAACGAGAGCCTCCGTGCCCGCGTGGAGCTCGACGGCGACGCGCGCTTCGCCTTCCCCGACGACGGCCGGTGGGCGCTCACCGCGGAGTGGCTCCTCCGCCTGCGCCGCCGCGACGGCCTGCCCGGGCACGCCGAGATGGCCGGGCGCACGCTCTTCTTCAAGGCGAACACCGGCCCGTCCGGCCACGGGATGCCCGTCGCCGCCGGCGAGGCGCTCGCGCTCCGGATGTCCGGCGCCGGCGAGGTGAAGGTCTTCGTCGTCGAGGGCGAGGGCGGCCTCACGCCCGGGGCCACGCACGAGACGAAGAACACCGCCTGGGGCCTGGGCCTCTCCAACCTCGTCTTCCTCGTGGACTGGAACGACTTCGGCATCGACGGGCGCCCCGCGTCGAGCGTCGTCCCGGGCTCTCCGACGGACTGGTTCGCCCCGTACGGCTGGCGCGTCACCGGCACCGACGACGGGATGGCCTGGGGCCCCGTGACGCGCGCCCTCCTCGACGTGACCCGCGGCTCGGACCCCGGCGTCCCGTCGGTCGCGTGGTTCCGGACCCAGAAGGGGCGCGGGTACGGCAAGTCCGGCGCCGCCAGCCACGGCACCCCGTGGCCGCGCCACGCCCCCGAGTTCTGGGCGGTGCGCAGGGACTTCATGGCCCGCCACGGCGTGACCTACGAAGGGGTGGACGAGCCGGCTCCGACGGACCCGTCCGAGCGGACGGCGCAGGCGTCGCGCAACCTCGACGTCGCGCTCTCCGTCCTCCGCCGCGACCCGGACCTCGTCCGCTGGCTCTCCGACCGGCTCCTCGCGATCGCCGCGACGGTCCCGGAGCAGATCCCCGGGTACCGGCTCGGGGACCGGTCGCGGGGCGTCTTCTCCGACGCGCGCCTCTTCGACACGTCCGCGTACCCGGAGGCGATGTGGAAGCGGCCGGGCGAGAGCGCCCCGAACCGCGCCGGGCTCGCCGCGTGGGCGGGCTGGGTGAACGCCACCGCCCTGCGCGACCATGGCCGGCCGCTCTTCGTGGCCGCGTCGGCGGACCTCGCGGAGTCGACGAATCTCGCAGGGTTCGGCCACGGCTTCGGCGGCGAGACCGGCGGCGGCTGGTACGAGCGCGACGAGAACCCGACGGGCGCGCTGCTCCCGACCGAGATCACGGAGTTCACCAACGCCGGGATGCTCGCCGGGATGGCCTCGGTGAACCTCGCCGAGGACCCCTTCGCGGAGTTCGACGGGTACTGGGGCGCGATGAGCACGTACGGCTCGTTCAGCTACCTCAAGTACGGACCGCTCCGCCTCTTCAGCCAGATGGCCCAGGACGCGGACCTGCGGATGGGGCGGCTCCTGTACGTCGCCGGCCACTCCGGGCCCGAGACGGCGGAGGACAGCCGGACGCACTTCGGCATCTTCGAGCCGGGCGTCATGCAGCTCTTCCCGACCGGGCACGTGATCGAGCTCCACCCGTGGGAGTACAACGAGGTCCCGGTGCTGCTCGCGGCGGCGTTCGCGACCGACGTGCCGATCGTCGTCCTGCACCTGACGCGGCCGCCGATCGCGATCCCGGACCGCGAAGCGCTCGGCATGCCGTCGCACCTGGAGGCCGCGCGCGGGGCGTACGTGCTGCGGGACTTCCGCCCCGGCGAGCCGCGCGGCGGGACGGTCTTCGTCCGGGGGACGATGTCCACGCAGAACCTCGTCTCGATCCTGCCCGAGCTCGATCGCCGCGGCCTCAACGTGCGCGTGGTGGCGGCGGAGAGCGAGGAGCTCTTCCGCCGGCAGGACGCCGCATACCGGGACGCGGTGGCATCCGAGGCCGACCGTCTCGACGCGATGGTCGTGACGAACGGCGCCGTCCGCCTCATGCGCGACTGGGCCTCCGGGCCGGTCGTGGAGGAGTACTCGCTCGGCGCCGACTGGGACGACCGATGGCGGACCGGCGGGTCGGTGGACGAGGTCATCGAGGAGGCGCACCTCGACCCGGACCACATCCTCGCGGCGATCGAGCGGTTCGTCCGCGAGCGGCCGCGTCGGCTGGAGCGGATCCGTGCTGCGCTCGCGGCGGCGGAGGCCTCGGGGGCCTGACGCCGGTCGTCAGGTGCGGACGACCGGCCGCATCGGGTAGACGCCGGCGATCGCGGGGCAGTCGGGGTCGTGCACCAGCTCGTACCCGACTTCGCCCTGGCGGATCAGGTCGCCGAGCAGGCCGGCCTCCCGGGCGGGCAGCCCGACGAAGATCCGCACGGCCCCGACGTCCACGGGGGCCATGTCGTCCTCCGGCCCCTCGATCCCGAACCGGCGTCGCAGCTCGTGCATGGGGACCCAGGGCCGGCTCTTGATGAAGCGTCGGAGCTGCGACGCCGTCGCGCCGGACCCGTTGGTCGGCGCTGCGGCGCCGTCGGACGGGGCGGCCCGGGAGGCGGGTGGCGGGCCCGCGTCGGACGCGCCATCGATCGCGGCCGGGCCCGGCCGGTCCGGAGGCGGGACCGGCGCTGCCGCGATGAGCGGCGCCGTGTCGTCGGAGGTGCGCGGCTGCGCGAGGTCGTCGTCCACGAGGTTCCAGGTGAGCGGCGGAGGCCGCGGGTGGTGGCCGGTCGGCGCGGGCCGGTGCTCCCGGCGGAGGCGCGTCCGGCGAAGCGTACACCGCGGCGCGGTCGAGAGCCGGCCCGGCGGCTGCTACCCGTGGACGACGAGCAGGTCCCGCGTGACGGCGTCGAGCACGATCGGGCCGTCCTCGCCGCACACGACGATGTCCTCGATCCGAGCACCGTACCGGCCGTCGAGGTAGATCCCGGGCTCGATCGAGAACGCCATCCCCGCGCGCAGCGGCGTGGCATTCCCCGCCACCAGGTACGGGTCCTCGTGCTCCTCGAGGCCGATGCCGTGGCCGGTCCGGTGGATGAACGCCCCGCCGTACCCCGCCGCGGTGATGATCTCGCGCGCCACCGCGTCGATGTGCTCGGCCGGGACGCCCGGCCGGACCTCCCGCGTGGCGGCCGCCTGCGCGTCCCGCAGGACGCCGTACAGCGCCAGGAAGTCCGGGTCGGGGCCGCGGGAGGGCTCGCCGCCGGTGACCCACAGCGTCCGCGTGATGTCGCTCCCGTACCCGCCGAGCGATCCGCCGATGTCGAGCACGATCGGCTCCCCGGCCCGGATCACGCGGTCGGCCGGCTCATGGTGCGGGGACGCGGAGTTGGGGCCGCTCGCGACGATCGCGAACGACGCCTCGTCGTGGCCCTCCGCCACGAGGCGGTCGCGGACCTCGCGGCTCACGTCGGCCTCGGTGCGCCCGATGAGTCGACCGTGGGCGACCTGCTCGAGGGCGCGGTCGGCCGCGTGCGCCGCCGCGCGCAGCAGGTCCACCTCGTCGGGATCCTTGACGATCCGCTCGCCGCGGAGGACGTCGGAGAGCAGCGAGAACCGAGCGGTCGGCAGCGCCTCCTGGAGATGCAGCACGAACGTGGCCCACAGCCGGTCGGAGACCGCGACGGCCGACGGGGGCCGTGCGCCGTCCGGCGCGCCGCGCTCGACGAGCCCGGCGACCAGGGCGAAAGGGTCGTCGGTCTCGTCCCACGGGACGACCGCGACGGTCTCCGCCTCGACGACGGGGATCGCGCGGGCGGCCATCGCCTCCAGGCGCGGCACGACGAGGGACGGCCGTCCGTGGGCCGGGACCACCAGCATCGTCAGCCGCTCGAGCGGCGGGGGCGCGTACCCGGACAGATACCGGAGGTCCGCGCCGACGCCGACGAGGAGCGCGTCCCGCCCGGCCTCGAGCGCGAGATGGCGGGCGCGCGACAGCCGGTGAGCGAGGCGGCCGGCACCGATCGACGGCCGGCCGGCGCCGGCGGCCTGCGTCACGCGCGCCCCTCGCGCCTTCCGCCGGCCGCCGTCCGCATCCCTGTCAGCCCCCGACGGTCCACGTCTCGCCGCCGCCGAGGGCGGTCCGCAGGTCGCCCCGGCCCTCGCGGCGGATGGCCTCGTCCACCTGCCCCTGCAGAAGGGCGTCGTGCGTGGTGCGGGAGACGTTGCGGATGACGCCCACCGGCACGGGGAACTCGGGCCAGTAAATCCGGCCGAGCATGAAGTGGATCGTGGGGTCCTCGGACGTCTCGTCGTGGACGAGCAGGTCCTCCTCGGTGATCCCGTCGCCCAGCCGGACCACCTCGGGGCGGACGCCGTTGAGGCGGATGCCCCGGTCGCGGTCCTTCCCGAAGATCATCGGCTCGCCGTGCCGCAGGAAGATCATCCGGTCGTCCCGGACCTCCTTGTCGGTGAACTCGCGGTGGGCGCCGTCGTTGAAGATGTTGCAGTTCTGGAGGACCTCGACGAAGGTCGAGCCCTTGTGGTGCCCCGCCCGCGAGATCGTCTCCTGCAGGTGATCGGGGAAGGTGTCCACGGAGCGGGCGACGAAGCTCGCCTCGGCGGCGAGCGCCACCACGAGCGGGTGGATCGGGTAGTTGACCGACCCGCCGGGCGTCGTCTTGGTCTTCTGACCGAAGTCGGAGGTCGGCGAGACCTGGCCCTTCGTGAGGCCGTAGATGCGGTTGTTGAACATGACGACCTTGATGTCGACGTTCTTCCGCATCGAGTGGAGGATGTGGTTGCCGCCGATCGACAGCGCATCGCCGTCGCCGGTGATGACCCACACCATGAGCTCGGGGCGCGAGGCCTTCAGCCCGGTGGCGAGCGTGGGCGCGCGGCCGTGGATGCTGTGGAAGCCGTACGTGTTCATGTAGTACGGGAACCGGCCGGAGCACCCGATCCCGGAGATGAAGACGATGTCCTCCCGCCTGTAGCCGAAATCCGGCATGGCCTTCTGGGCCTGGGCGAGGATCGAGTAGTCGCCGCAGCCGGGGCACCAGCGCGGGTCGACGTCGGAGACGAAGTCCTTCTTCGTCAGGAGGATGGGCTCGCCGGCGGGCGCGGCGGCCGGGGTCTGCTGGTCCGTCATCGCTCCGGCCTCACAGGTCGCCGAGCAGCTGCTCGGCCTTCATCTGGATCTCGCTGATCTGGAACGGCTTGCCGCGGACCAGGTTGAACCCCATCGCGTCCACGAGGTACGTGCCGCGGATGAGGAACAGGAGCTGTCCCATGTTCACCTCGGGGACGAGCACCTGCCTGTAGGCGCGGACGACGTCGCCGGTGTTCGACGGGAACGGGTTCAGGTGCCGCAGATGCGCGTGGGCGACCGACTTCCCGCGCGCCTGGAGCCGCTCGACCGCGCTCCGGATGGCGCCGAACGACGACCCCCACCCCAGGATGAGCAGCTCGCCCTCGGGCGGACCGAACACCTCCAGCGGCGGGATGTCGTTCGCGATGCGGGCGATCTTCTCGGCGCGGAGCAGCGACATCCGGTGGTGGTTGTCCGGGTCGTAGCTCACGGTCCCGAGGACGTCGAGCTTCTCGAGGCCGCCGATCCGATGCTCCAGGCCCGGCGTGCCGGGGACGACCCACGGCCGCGCGAGGGTCTCGGGGTCACGGACGTACGGGTGCCAGCCCTCGAGCTCGGTGTGGTCGGGGGCGCGGAGGTCCGGCAGCTCATCCAGCTCGGGGATCCGCCACGGCTCCGAGCCCGTCGCGAGGAACGCGTCCGAGAGGTAGACGACCGGCGTCATGTGGCGGATGGCGAGGCGCCACGCCTCGATGGCGTAGGCGAAGCACTCGCCGGGGCTCGCCGGGGCCACGACGGGGACCGGCGCGTCGCCGTTCCGGCCGAAGACGGCCTGGAACAGGTCCGCCTGCTCGGTCTTGGTGGGCATCCCGGTCGACGGTCCCGCGCGCTGGACGTTCACGATGACGAGCGGGATCTCCGTGATGACGGCGAGCCCGACCATCTCCGACTTGAGGGCCATGCCCGGGCCGGAGGTACCCGTGAGCCCGAGGCCACCCCCGTAGCTCGCGCCGATCGCGGCGCCGATCGCGGCGATCTCGTCCTCGGCCTGGAGCGTCTTCACGCCGAAGTTCTTGTACTCGGCGAGCTGCTGGAGGATCTCGCTCGCTGGGGTGATCGGGTAGCTGCTGTAGAAGAGGTTCCGCTCCGCGAGCTGCGACGCGGTGAGGAAGCCGAGCGCGGTCGCCTCGTTGCCGGTGATGTTCCGGTAGGTCCCGGGCGCGAGCTTCGCGGGGGCGACGCGGTAGTGGGTGTGGAAGATCTCCGTCGTCTCGCCGAACGCGTAGCCGGCCATGAGGGCGCGCTTGTTGGCCTCGATGAAGACGGGGCGCTTCGCGTACTTCTCCTCGAGCCACTCGAGCGTGGGCTCCATGCTCCGCTCGAAAAGCCAGAACATGACGCCGAGCGCGAAGAAGTTCTTCGTCAGGTCGACCTGCTTGGGCGTCATGTCGAGACCCTCGAGCGCGCGGGCGTTCAGGGTCGTGATCGGGATCTCGTGGACGTTGTAGCCCTTGAGCGAGCCGTCCGTGAGCGGGTTGTTCGCGTAGCCGGCCTTCGCCAGGTTGTTCGGCGTGAAGGCGTCCCCGTTCACGATCACCGCGCCGCCGGCGACGAGGTCGCCGATGTTCCGCTTGAGCGCGGCGGGGTTCATCGCGACGAGCACGTCGGGCGCGTCGCCCGGGGTGTAGATCGGGCTCGAGCTGAAGCTGATCTGGAAGCCCGAGACGCCCGTCAGCGAGCCTGCCGGGGCGCGGATCTCCGCCGGGTAGTCGGGGAGGGTGCTCAGGTCGTTGCCGAAGACGGCCGTGCTCTGGGAGAACTGGCTGCCGGTCACCTGCATCCCGTCGCCGGAATCGCCGGCGAAGCGGACCGTGACGCGATCCAGCTCCTGGATCTCGACCTCGTGCTCGGTGGTGGGGTCTGTGGTGGACACCTGCGCTCCGGTCCTCCTGGCTCCGCTCGACGGCGGGCGCGGCCGGGCGCGGCGCGGGATCAGGAGCGCCGCGGGCCGACCCCGACAGAGTACCTCCAACGGAGGAAGACGGAGCGCCATCGCCCTGTCGCGCGCCCTCGGCCTTGCTAGGCTCGGTGGCCATGGACCGCCGCCGCATCGAGGGGATCGCGCTCGTGGCGATCTCCGCGTGCGCGTTCGGCTCCGGCGGCCTCTTCGCCGCGCCGGTGTACGCGGCGGACGTGGACTGGATGACGCTCCTCGCCTGGCGGTTCGTCTTCGGCGCCGCGCTGCTCTGGGGCTGGCTCCTGCTCTCCGGCGGCCGCCGCCGGCTCCTTCGGTCGCTGACCCGTCGCGAAGTGCTCGTGACGCTCGGACTCGGCGTCCTGTACGTCGGCAACTCCGGCACGTACTTCTGGGCTCTCGAGACCGTGCCGGTGAGCCTCGCCGCGCTGATCATCTACATCTACCCGGCCGTCGTCGCCGTGCTGTCGATCCGGTGGGCGCGCCGCCTGCCCGGTCGGCGACCGTGGATCGCGCTCGGGATCGCGCTCGCGGGGGTCGTCCTCGCGATCGGCGGGATCCCGTCGACGGAGATCCCCCCGCTCTTCGGGCTCGTGCTCATCGTTGCCTCGCCGCTCATCTACTCGGTCTGGATCGTGCTCGCGGCGCGGTTCTCCGGCGAGCACCGCCGGGCCGCTTCCGTCACCGAGACGACGGCCGGCGAGACCGCGGGCGACGCTTCGGTCGTCGCGATGCCGGTGATGATGCTCGCGACGCTCGCCGTCTACTGGGTCGCCGCCCTCGGCACCGGCCGACCGGTCCTCCCGGCGCAGATCCCGGTGGAGGCCTGGCCCGGGATCCTCGGCGTCGGCGTCGTGTCCACGGCCATCGCCGTCCAGACGTTCTACGCTGGAGCCCGCAGGATCGGCGCCGCGCAGGCGTCGCTGGTCAGCACGATCGAGCCCGTGTGGACGATCACGCTCGCGGCGCTGCTCCTGGGCCAGTCGCTCACGCCGATGCAGCTCGTGGGCGCGGTCCTGGTGATCGCCGGCGTCGTGATCGCGCAGACCGCGCCACCGGGCGAGGGACCGGAGCCGCTCGAGGTCCGACTGGCCGACGAGTGAGGGGAGCGAACATGTCCGCCACGTCCACCACCGAGACCGTCGCAGGCCGGGACGGCACACGCCTCCTCGTCCGCAGCTGGCCGGCCCGGGGGACCCCGTGGGCGACCGCGCTGATCGTCCACGGGCTGGGTGAGCACTCGGGCCGCTGGGAGGCGGTGGGCGGGCGGATGGCCGCGGCAGGGATCGGGACGACGGGCTACGACCATCGCGGGCACGGGCGGTCCGACGGCCGGCGGGCGTACGTGGACCGATGGGAGCAGCTCCTCGACGACGCGGAGGACCGCCTCGTGGCGAGCCGCGTCGCCGGGCTCCCCGCCATCCTGTACGGCCAGTCGATGGGGGGACTCGTCTGTGCGGACTACCTGCTCTCCGGGCGGCCCGCGCCAGACCTCGCCGTCCTCTCGGCTCCCGCGCTCGGCGACACGTTGAACCCGCTCCTGCGCGCCCTCGCCCCGGCCCTCGGTCGCGTCGCGGGGACCGTCGAGCGGGCGAATCCATTCATCCCGGACCAGCTCTCCCGCGACCCGAAGGTCGGCGAGGCGTACGCGGCGGACCCGCTGACGCTGCCGAAGACGACGCTGCGCCTCGGCGCCGGGGTGATCGCGGCGGCGGACCGCGTGAACCGGAAGGTGGCCGCGGGCGCGACACTCCCGTGCCCGACGCTCGTCATCCACGGCGAGGACGACACGATCATCCCCACGGCGTCCACGGAGAAGCTCGGCGCGGCGGCGGGTGCCGAGCGGCGCACGTACCCGGGCGTCCGCCACGAGCCGCACAACGACCCCGACGGCGAGGCGATCGTGGACGCGACGATCGCGTGGCTCCGTGCGAAGGCCGGCGCATGACCCACCCGCTCTGGCCGCTGTACGACCTGCGGGTACGCACCGCGCGACTCGAGCTGCACCTCCCGACCGAGGGCGAGATCGCCGCCCTCGCTGCGGTCGCGCGCGGCGGGATCCACGGCGAGCACGAGATGCCGTTCGCCGTCCCGTGGAGCACGCTCCCGAGCCCGGACTTCGAGTGGGGGTTCGTCCGCCACCACTGGCGCGCGCGCGGCTCGTGGGAGCCGAGCGACTGGGTGCTCGAGCTGGGGGTCTTCGTGGACGGAGAGCCGGTCGGGATGCAGGCGCTGTTCGCGAAGAGCTTCTCGCGCCTGCGGACGGTCAGGAGCGGCTCGTGGCTCGGTCGCGACTCACAGGGCCTCGGGATCGGCCGGGAGATGCGCATCGCGATGCTCACGCTCGCGTTCGACGGCCTGGGCGCCGACGTCGCGGAGACCGAGGCGTTCGCGGACAACGCGGCCTCGATCGGGGTCTCGCGGTCCGTCGGCTACGACGACAACGGCATCGGCCGCCTGGCGCCGGAGGGCGAGCCGCGGGACATGATCCGGTTCCGCATGACCCGCCAGCGCTGGCAGGAGGTCCGCGCCGAGCGCGCGTTCCCCGAGGTCGTGATCGACGGCCTGGACGGGTGCCTGCCACTCCTCGGGGTCGGCTGAGCCGGGCCGGCCATGTTCATCCTGTACGGCGTCGCCGCCGGGCTCGTCGTCGGCCTCGTCTCGGGCGGGCGCATCGGGCGCCTCGCCGATCTCCGGATCCGCTGGGCGTGGCTCGCGATCGCCGGGCTCGCCGTGCAGGTGCTCCTGTTCCTCACGCCCGTCGGCGACGCGCTCGGGCCCGTCGCCCCATGGGCATACGCGGGGTCCACGGCCGCCATCCTCGCGGTGATCCTGGCCAACCTGCGCGTGCCCGGGCTGGCGATCGTCGCGGTCGGCGCGGCATCCAACCTGCTCGCGATCGTGGCCAACGGCGGCTACATGCCGGTGAGCCCGGGTGCGCTCGCGACGCTCGGCTGGGAGGAGCCCCCCGGCTACTCGAACAGCGCCGCCGTCGGCGATCCGTCCCTCGCGCCGCTCACGGACATCTTCGCGATGCCGCCGTGGCTCCCGTTCGCGAACGTCTTCAGCATCGGCGACGTGCTCATCGCCATCGGGATCGCCGCGACGATCGCCCTCGCCATGCGCAGGGCGCCGCGGGAGGCCTGAGACGGCGGTCAGCCCTCTCCGTCCCGCCCGAACCCCTCGCGCGTCATCGCCCGGAGCATGAACAGGACGTTCGCGGGCCGCTCCGCGAGGCGCCGCATGTAGTACGGGTACCACTGCGTGCCGTACGGGACGTACAGCCGGACGCGGTAGCCCGCGCGCGCGAGCCGGTCCTGGAGGTCGCGGCGCACGCCGTAGAGCATCTGGAACTCGAAGCGGTCCCGGTCGATCCGGTGCTCGCGGGCGAAGCGCACGACGTGGTTGATCATCCTCGTGTCGTGCGTCGCGAACGCCGGGTGGACACCGTGGAGCAGGAGCTTCTCCGCGATCCGCGCGTACGCGCGGTCCACGTCCTCCTTGTCCGGGTAGGCGACCGACGCGGGCTCGTTGTACGCACCCTTGCACAGGCGCACGCGACCACGCTCGGCGCTGATCGCGTCCACGTCCTGCTCGCTCCGCCGGAGCGCCGACTGGAGCACGACGCCGGTCGCCGGGTGGATGGGCCGGACCTCGCGCCAGAAGGCGAGCGTCGCGTCCGTCTTCGTGTGGTCCTCCATGTCGATCCGGACGAAGGCGTCGAGCTGGGCCGCCGTGCGGAGGATCCGGCCGACGTTCTCCCGGGCCACGTCGTGGCCGATGTCGAGGCCCATCTGGGTGAGCTTCAGGCTGACGTTGCGCTCGAGGCCGCGAGCCGCCAGGGCGTCGAGCGTCTCGAGGTATCGACCCGCGGCCGCATCCGCGGCCTCCACGGACGAGACCGACTCGCCCAGGACGTCCACGGTGGTGTCGAACCCGTCGTCCCGGACCCGCTCGAGCACGTCCAGCGCCTCCGGGAGCGACTGCCCGGCGACGAAGCGACCGACCATCGGGCGGGTCAGCGGGATGCGCACCGCGGCCTCGCCCAGGGCGCGCTGATGGGAGAGCGCGAGCAGGAGCGAGCGGAGCAGGTGCTCCGGGACCTCACGGGTCTGGACCGACGACATGGACGCCTCCTGGCGCGTCAGGCGCCGCCCCGATCCGCGATGGAGGCGCGGTCGACGGCGTCGAGGGTGGACGGGGGCGGGGGCGCGGGCGGACGGGCGGCATAGGAGGCGGCGAGGACGCGGAGGAGACGGTCCTCGTCTCGCCGGAAGAGCGAGTAGCCCACGAGCCAGGCGGCGATCGCGCCGGTCCAGAGCAGCTGTGCCGGCACCACCAGCCCGAGGAGCCCGGCGGCCTGCTCGTCGGCGACGACGTCGATCGTGAGCGCGAGCCCGGCCGCCCACAGGAGGGCGGCGCCGAGCATGTACCCGATGGTCATCGCAGAGCCCATCCCGAGCGGGTTCCCGAACGACAGGAACGCGATCTTCGGCCGGTCGGGCGGGTAGAAATACGCGGCCTCGGTGCGGTGGGCGGCGAGGACGTCGTGGCCCAGCCGCGCGTTGATCGCCTGCTCGAGGCGCTCGGCGTGCCGCCGGGCGTAGACCGTGTAGTAGAAGAGGTACGCGGTCTCGAGGAACGCGAAGGGGACGACGAAGGGGACGAGGATCGCCGCCGCCCGCCAGCCTTCCACGGTGCCGGCCACGAGGAGCGCGAGCGACACGATCGCCCAGAGGTGGATCGTCCGGAAGAACTCGCTCGTGAACTTGTAGAGCATCCCGCGCATCCGTCCGAGCTGGTCGCGCAGGATCGCGATCTCGACCCGGTCGGCGTCCGACAGCTCGCCCGCAGGGAGCGTCGCGGCGCGCGGCGGCGGCGCACCGAACTCGAAGGAAGCCCTCACGGCACCTCCACGTCACGCGGGTCCATCGGCCCCATCCTAGCGTCGGCGAGGCCGGGCGGGGCGGTCGATGGACGGGGCGGCCGGCGGACGCAGGGGCACCCGGTCGATCGCGCGCCCGCGCATCGGCCCGATCATGATCCCGCCGGGCCTAGCTCTTCGGCGGCTCCTCGAGCAGGTGGCGCCGCAGGAAGGCGACGATGCGCTCGGCGGCGTCGCGCTGGTTCTCCCGGCGCTGCCAGCCGTGGGCCTCGTCGTCGTACCAGCGGACCTCGTGGTACTTCCCCTCGATCTCGAGCGCCTCGATCATCTTCTCGGACATGAGCGGGACGACCCGCCGGTCGCGGCGCCCATGGAGGATGAGGAGAGGCGCCTCGATGCGCTCCGCGCCGTACAGGGGCGATCCGCGCCGGAAGCGCTCGGCCGCGTCGGGGTCGTCCGGGCTGCCCATCTGGCGTTGGAGGTCGAGCCGTCCGGGCCGGTCGCCGTGGCGGTAGCTCTCGGCGATCTCGCTGTCGCCGTACATGTCGATCCCGGCCTTCCACAGCGCGGGCTCCGTCACGAGCGCCCCGAGGACGAGGTAGCCCCCGTACGACCCGCCGAGGACCGCGAGCCGTCCGTCGCACCACGGCTGGGCCTCCGCCCAGCGCGCGGCGTCCACGACGTCATGCACGTCGGCGTGGCCCCACTCGTTGCGGTTCGCGAGCCGGAAGTCGTGGCCGTACCCGGTGGAGCCGCGGAAGTCGAGCGAGAGGACCGCCATCCCGGCGGCGGCGACGAGCTGGCGTACCGGCTGCCAGTCTCGGAGCGTGTGGGAGTTCGGCCCGCCGTGGACGTGGATCACCGCGGGGACGCGCTTCCCCCCGCGACCTCCAGAGGCGCCCAGTGGGCGGTAGAGCGTCCCCTCGAGCGCGAGCCCGTCGCGGGCGACGAGGCGGACACGCTCGCCGTCCACGAGCCGGTCCGCATCCACGGTGGCGGGCAGGGAGACGGTGATCCGCCGGGCGCGCTCCGTGGCCGGGCCGCCCGGCGCCGGCGCGGGCAGGAGCCAGAGGTCCCGCGGGGACCGATCGCCGTCGGCGATGGCGAGGATCCCCGATCCGTCGGGCAGCCAGGCGAACGGCCGCCACACGCCCGGCCAGGGGCTGACGACGGTCCCCGCGCCGGCCGCGGCGGTCGGGCGGGGCACCTTCGGCGGACGGCCGCGCGGCCGCTTCGCGGGCGCGGCGCCGTCGAGCGGGGCGACGACCGCGTCCACGCAGCCGTCGTGCATCCGCACGTGGACGAACGCGGTCCCGTCCGGCGACGGGAGCGCGACCCAGCCCTCGCTTCCGGCGTAGTCGGCGTTCTCGATCGCGCCGCCGGTGAGCACCGTCCGCTCCGACCCGTCGGCGGCGAGCCGCACGACCTGGAGCCAGCCGTCCACCTCGATCCCGCAGAGGAGCCCGCCCCCGTCGGGCAGCCACCGCGGCCCGGACGCCCACTCGCCGTCGCCCGCGACGACGCGGTCGGCGCCGGTCGCGACGTCCACGATCCACACCTGCGCCGTGAGCAGGTCCGACGTGCGCTGGCCGGCGACCGCCAGCCGGCTCCCGTCGGGCGACCAGACGACCTCCTCGACATCCACGCCGGCGGGCGTGATCGCCCGCGGCTGCGGGAGGCGGGGGTCAGCCGGCGGGCGCCCGCGCCGGGCGACGGGCGCGTCCACGAGCCATGCCTGGCCCCAGCCCCGCCGTCGCGAGAGGAACGAGATCGACCGGCCGTCCGGGGACCAGCGCGGCGCCTGGTTGCCCGCCGGGTGCTCCGCCACGACGATCTCGCGGCGCCCATTGACGTCGACCACGACGATCGACCCGTCACGGACGAAGGCGATCGACCGGCCGTCCGGCGACCAGCGCGGGTCGGCGATGGGCGACGCGCCGGACGTGACCGGACGGGGCCAGCCGCCCCGGACGGGGATCGTGCACAGCTGCCGCGTCCCCGCGTACTCGAGCGTGAGCGCCAGCGTCCGCCCATCCGGCGAGAGGCGGACGTCGCGCGGCGAGTCGACCGCGACAAGGCGCTCGGCCGTGAGCGCGGGAGCGCCCCGGGGAACGGGCGGAGGCACGGACGCGCGGTCGGTGCCGCGCCGGGGCGCGGCGCCCGGCAGCCGGGTGCGGGATCCCGGCGGGCGCCCGCGCCGGCGAGGCGGCCTGGGGGCCGCCGCGTCGTCGGTCATGCCCGTGGTCCCCGCGCGCGCTGCCGCGACGGCGGGGGCGCGGCCTTCCGTCGGACCGCGGCCGGCGTGGCCGTGGCCGACGTGGTCGTGGCCTCGGGGGCGGGGGCCAGGCTCGCCTCCAGCTGGTCGCCGAGCTCCTGCGTCCGCCCGAACGCGGCCCAGACCGCCTCGGAGAGCACGGTCCGAAGGCGGCCGGCCTCCAGCTCGTGGAGCGCAGCGGCGCTCGTGCCCCCCGGCGACGTCACCATGTTCCGGAGCATCGCCGGGTGCATCGCGCTCTGCTTCGCGAAGAGGGTGCTGCCCTCGAGGGTCTCCACGACGAGGTCGTGGGCCACGTGGCGGGCGAAGCCGAGGTGGACGGCGGCATCGATGAGCGCCTCCATCACGAGGAAGACATACGTGGGCCCCGTCCCGGAGACGGCCGTCGCCATGGCGACGAGCTTCTCGTCGTCCACCTCGATCTGCGAGCCGAGCGCCCGGAGGATCGCTGCGGTCTGGCGCCGCTGATCGACGGTGACGTCGGGCGTCGCGTACCAGACGGTGACCCCTCGCCCGATCTGGGCCGGCGTGTTCGGCATCGCGCGGACGACGCGGGGATGGTCCAGGATCCCGGTCAGCGCCCGCGTCGTGGCGCCGGCGATCACCGACAGGACGAGCTGCGCGTCGTCGAGCGCCGGCGCGACCTCCCGTCCGACCTTCGCGAGCATCTGCGGCTTGATCGCCAGCAGGACGATGTCCGCGCCGCGGACGGCCTCGACATTCCTCGCGACGGTCCGGATCCCGTGGGCCGTCTCGAGCTCTCGGCGGCGCTCGGGCCGCGGATGGCTCGCGACGACGCGGTCGGGGGTCACGAGCCCGTCGCGGATGAGCCCCGCGATCATGGCCTCGGCCATGACCCCGGAGCCCACGGTGGCGATCGTGCGGCCGGAGAGCGCCGTCATGCGGGCGAGTATAGGGCGCGGCCGCTCGCCGAAGACGGGGAGAGGGCCCGCGCGATCGCGCGGGCCCTCTCCGGTGCGGCCGGTGCGGTCGTCAGGCGGGCTTGGCCGCGTCCACCAGCGCGCGGGCCTCGGCGCGGTCGGAGAACCAGACCGCATTGATCTGCGTGTACCCGGCCCACTCGGGCGGGAGCGACTCCTGCGGGAAGATCGCGTTCACGGGGCACTCGGGCTCGCACGCGCCGCAATCGATGCACTCGTCCGGGTCGATGAAGAGCGAGCGGTCCACGCCCTCCTCGAAGTGGATGCAATCGACCGGGCAGACCGAGACGCACGCCTGGTCCATCACGTCGACGCACGGCTCGGCGATCACGTAGGTCACGTCCAGTTCCTCCAGGCGAAGCGCGGCGGCGAGCCGGCCGGCCCGCGCGATGACGTTCCATCCGGGACGCCGGAACGTCCCGGACGCGACGATAGCACCTCGCGGGACTCGTCGCGGGCCCTCTCTACGGCACGTCCGGCGGCGCCGTCGTCGCGATCGGCGCGGGCGTGCCGGCGGCCCGGGGCGACGGCGTGGACGTGACGGTCGCCGGGCTCTGCCCCGCGACGACCAGCCGGATCGGGGCCTGCATCCCACGGGCCCAGTGACCGGGGATGTGGCACCCGAGGATGAGCGGCGATGGGATCTCGGTCGGCACGGTCCAGCGCACGTCCTTGCGCTCGCCCGACTCGACGACCACGCGGAACCCCTCCAGGCCGACGGGCACCGTGACGACCGGCGTCGGCCCGGGCGGCGGGTCGGCGTGGAGGGCCTCCGCCTCCTCCCAGGCCTCCTGTGTGGCCATGTCGCCGATGATCGCCTCGTGGACCGCCAGCCCGCCGTTCACGAAGTGGAAGAGGACCGTCTCTCCCGGCACGAGATCGAGGCCGTCGGGGATGTACTGGTAGTCCTTCAGGATGACGTTCACCTCGCGCGGGCTCGTCGCCGTGCCCGGGGAGATCGGTGGCGTCGGCGGCGTGGGGCCGGCCGCGCAGCCGGCGAGCATGACCGCGGTGACGGCGACCGTCGCGGCCGCGGCCGAGAGGATGGAGGCGACCCTCAGGCCAGCCCGCGGCGACGCCGCGTGCCGGGTCGATGCGGAGGCCGGCGGGGGCGCGGATCGCCGTGTCGGGGTGGGGCTGGTCTGACGCACGGCCGGTGAGTGTAGCCGCGGCGGGCCCGCGACGCCCGGGACCGACCCGTCTGCGGGCGGCGCGCGGCCCGCGCAACGGACGACGCGCGGCAGGATCCCCGCGGGACGCCGAGCCTCGTCGCGCGGCCGCCGGACCCCGCCCGCCGCGTCTCACGGGGACCGACCGGACCGCCCAGGCGGCGCGCGGCGCGCCGCCGGACGCACTCCCGGGGCGCGTCAGGCCCACCGCCTGCCGGTGATCCCGTCCCACGCGGCCCGTTCCGGGGCCGTACGCACGGCCGGGCCGGCGGGCGCAGGGCGGGCCGCCGCGGTGGCAGCGGGCGCAGGGGCGCCGGCCGACGTCGTGCCCGCCGGCGGTGTCGCCACGAGGACGGCGGCGACCGCCGCCGCGACCAGGAGTGTGCTCGCCCGCCGTCCGTCCATCGTCGACTCCCTGGGTACGGTGGCCGACGTGACGCCGGCCGGGTGAGCCATGGTCGCGGTCGAGGCTCGACGGCCGGTGGTCCCGCGGACGCCCGGCGCTCGACCGCGGATCATCGGCCGATCATCGGCACCCGTGCCGATCGGCGGCGCCCGCGGCCGCGCCTCGCCCGTGCCCGTGCCGGCCCGCCGCATGCCCGACGCCGGGCGTACCATCGACACCATGGACGCCGACCGGCTGGATCGCGCGCGCTCCGCGCTGCTCGAGGAGCGGGCGAGCATGCTCGCAGAGCTCGGGGCCGAGCTGGATGCGCCCGAGCAGATGACGTACGGGTCACAGGCCGCGGCTGCGAGCCAGGTCTTCGCGCAGCAGCGGGACCTCGCGCTCCGCGAGGCCGCGGAGCGGCGCGTCCGCGAGGTCGATGCAGCCCTCGGGCGGATCGGCGCCGGGACGTTCGGCCTGTGCGCGTCGTGCGGCGACCCGATCGCCGACGCCCGGCTCGAGGCTCTGCCGTGGGCCGCCCTCTGCATCGACTGCCAGCGGCGGACCGGCGGCCGGTGACGGGGACGGCGGAGCAGCTCGTCGGCATCGACGCGATCCGGGCGGCGTCCCGGACCCTCGACGGCGTCGCGATCCGCACGCCCCTCGTCGTGCTCGGCCGACCCGAGGACGGCGTCCTGCTCAAGGCGGAGTCCCTCCAGCCGATCGGCGCCTTCAAGATCCGTGGCGCGTACAACGCGGTCGCCGCGCTCGACCCGGTCGTCCGGTCCCGAGGCGTCATCACGTACTCGAGCGGCAACCACGCGCAGGGGGTGGCCCGGGCCGCGCGGCTCTTCGGCATCCCGGCTGTCATCGTGATGCCGTCCGATTCGCCTGCGATCAAGCGGGCGGGGGTCGCGGCCGACGGTGCGGAGATCGTGGTCGTGGGGACGGCGAGCGAGGAGCGGCGGCGCGTCGCCGAGCGCATCGCCGAGGAGCGCGGCCTCGTCGTCATCCCGCCCTACGACGACGACCGGATCATCGCCGGCCAGGGGACGTGCGGCCTCGAGATCGCGGAGTCGGCACCCGACCTCGCCGCCGTCCTCGTGCCGATCGGCGGGGGCGGCCTCGCGAGCGGGGTCGCGGCGGCCGTGAAGTCGATCGTGCCGCGGGCGCGCGTCATCGGCGTCGAACCCGAGCTCGCCGCCGACGCACGCGAGTCGCTCGAGTCCGGCCGGATCGTGGCATGGCCGGCCGAGCTGGTGAACCGGACGGTCGCCGACGGCACCCGGACCCAGTCGCTCGGCCGCCGGACGTTCGCGCACCTGTCGGCCCTCATGGACTCCGTGATCACCGTCTCGGAGGACGAGATCCTCGCCGGGGTCCGGATCGCCGCGGAGGAGGGCCGGCTGGTGGTCGAGCCGTCGGGCGCCCTTTCGATCGCCGCGGTGCGGTTCCACCGCCAGGAGGTCGGCGTGCCGACCGGCGCGGGCAGCATCGTCGCGGTCGTGAGCGGAGGGAACGTGGACCCGGACGCGTACCGGCGGTATCTCGAGGCGCCGATCCCGGCCTGACGACCGCGCGCGACGGGCGGCCGGGGCGGCTGCGCGGCCCGGCGTCCGAGCGTGGACACACCCCATCAGGACCCTGGGACCGGGCCGAATGGCCCCCCTGCAGATGACCTCTGTCCTGTCGCCGGCTTTTCCCGTATCATCTCCGCCGTCTTGTCCCCAGACGGCCGGCCGGGAAGTGCCCCCTGCTTCCTCGCTCGCCCCGGACGGACGCGGAGAGAGGAGTCGAGGGCTCGGGATGACGAGGATCGCCAAGGGGATCCCGCGAGGGGCATCGATCGCCGCGCTGGCCGCGATCGCGATGCTGCTCGTGGCGGCGTGCGGGACCGGGGTGAGCGTGCTCCAGCCGCCGCCGGCAGCGACCGAGCAGGGCAAGGCCACGGAGTGGCTCTACCAGGTCGTCTTCATCGTCGGCGTCGTGATCTTCTTCTTCGTCGAAGCCCTCATCGTCTATGCGGCGATCCGGTATCGCCGGCGCAAGGGCGATGACTCGCTGCCGCCCCAGATCCACGGGAACAACGTCCTCGAGGTCATCTGGACGGCCATCCCGGTCGTGATCGTCGCGGTCCTCTTCGTGATCTCCTGGCAGACCCTCAACACGGTGGACGCCGTCTCGGCGAACCCGAAGCTGCGGATCGACGTCACCGGCTTCCAGTGGCAGTGGCAGTTCACGTACCCGGACCAGGGCGTGACCCTCATCGGCCTGCCGGACAAGGAGCCCGAGCTCGTCGTGCCGGTGAACGAGACCGTCCAGGTCAAGCTCGAGAGCCGCGACGTCAACCACGGCTTCTACGTGCCCGCGTTCCTGTTCAAGCGCGACGTGATCCCTGGCAAGACGAACGTCTTCGACTTCAAGGCGACCGAGACGGGCGTCTTCGACGGGCACTGCACGCAGTTCTGCGGCCTGCTCCACTCGAAGATGCTCTTCAAGGTGCGCGTCGTGACGCAGCAGGACTTCGACGCCTGGGTCGCGCAGGCGCAGGCGACGCCCACCCCGGCCCCGTCCCTCACGCCGGCCCCATCCGCGAGCGGGGACGCGGGCGGTGGGGGCGGCGCGGTCCAGCCGGTCGCCCTGCAGCTCACGGCCCAGAACATCGCCTACGACACGTCGGAGCTGTCCGCCCCGGCGGGGGCGCCGATCGCCCTGACCTTCGTGAACAACGACAACGGCATCCCGCACGACGTGGCGATCCGCAAGGACTCGCCGACCGGCGAGGAGGTGTTCGCCGGCGAGATCTTCCCCGGCGTCGCCACCAAGGTCTACGACGTCCCGGCGCTCCCGGCCGGCACGTACGCGTTCGTGTGCACGGTGCACCCGAACATGACCGGCACGCTGACGGTCCAGTAAGGAGCGACGATGGCGACCACCGTCCTCACGCCGAGCACCGCCCGCGCCCGCTCCGGCCTCTACGACTGGCTCACGACCACCGACCACAAGAAGATCGGGATCCTCTACCTCGCCAGCTCGTTCCTGTTCTTCCTCGTCGGTGGCATCCTCGCCCTCCTCGTCCGCGCGGAGCTCGCACAGCCGGGCCTGCAGTACATGGGCGAGTCGGCGTACAACCAGTTCTTCACCATGCACGCGTCGGTGATGCTCTTCCTGTTCGTCATCCCGATGCTGGCCGGGTTCGGCAACTACGTCGTCCCGCTCATGATCGGCGCGCCGGACATGGCCTTCCCGCGCATCAACGCCCTGAGCTTCTGGCTGCTCCCCCTGGCCGGCGTCATCATGATGCTGGGCTTCGTCCTGGGCGGCGCGGCGGCAGAGGGCTGGACGAGCTACAGCCCGCTCGCGAACTCCAAGTACTCGCCCGGCGTGGGCACCGACCTCTGGATCGTCGGCCTCATCCTCATCGGCACGAGCTCGATCCTCGGCGGCATCAACTTCCTCGTGACGATCTTCAAGATGCGGGCTCCGGGGATGACGATGTTCCGGCTGCCCATCCTCGTCTGGACCGTCCTCGTGACGAGCGTCCTGGTGGTCCTCGGGACGCCGGTCCTGACGAGCGCGCTCATCATGCTGTTCATCGACCGGAACTACGGCGGCGCGTTCTTCGACCCGGCGAGCGGCGGCAGCGCGGTGCTCTGGCAGAACGTGTTCTGGTTCTACTCGCACCCGGCCGTCTACATCATGATCCTGCCCGCGATGGGGATCGTCAGCGAGATCATCCCGGTGTTCAGCCGGAAGCCCCTGTTCGGCTACAAGGCGTTCGTCTTCGCGACGGCCGCGATCGGCGCGCTCGGGTTCTCCGTCTGGGCGCACCACATGTTCACGACCGGGTCGGTCTACCTGCCGTTCTTCAGCTTCATGACGTTCCTCATCGCCGTCCCCACGGGCGTGAAGATGTTCAACTGGATCGCGACGATGTGGAAGGGAAGCATCCAGTTCAGCTCGGCGATGCTCTTCGTCCTGGGCTTCCTGACGATGTTCCTCATCGGCGGCATCAACGGCGCGTTCAGCGCGTCGGTGCCCGTCGACTTCGCGATCCACGACACGTACTGGATCGTGGCCCACATCCACTACGTCCTCTTCGGCGGGTCGGTGTTCGCGGTCTTCGGCGGGCTCTTCTACTGGTTCCCCAAGATGTTCGGCGTCAAGCTGAACGAGGGTCTGGGCAAGCTCCAGTTCGTCATCATGTTCATCGGGTTCAACCTGACGTTCTTCCCGATGCACGAGCTGGGCGTCGCCGGCATGCCCCGGCGGATCGCGGACTACAGCCCGATGGCCGGGTGGAACGACCTGAACCTCGTCGCGACCATCGGCAGCATCCTCGTCGGGGTCTCCGTCCTGCCGTTCCTCTGGAACGTCTTCGTCTCGCTCCGCAGCGGCGAGCGGGCCGGCGACGATCCCTGGGAGGGGAACACGCTCGAGTGGGCGACCACCAGCCCGCCCCCGCCGTACAACTTCGACCGGCTCCCCGAGATCCGCTCGGAGCGCCCGGTGTTCGACCAGCGCCACGGGCTGCCCGGCCCGGCGGCAGGCCACTGAGCGGGAGGCGACGCCGTGACCGCAAGCGCCGACGTCCTCGTCCCCGCCGACCGCGGCGAGACGCTGGAGGAGCTCGTCCACATCGCGGAGGAGCACGCCAAGGGCGGGATCAGCAACCCCGTCCTCGGGATGATCCTGTTCATCGCGTCCGAGGTGATGTTCTTCGCCGGGCTCTTCGCGGCGTACTTCAGCCTCCGCGCGAACGCCCCGGTGTGGCCGCCGGCCGGGAACGCCGAGTTCGACCTGCGGGCGCACATCGCGCTGCCGGCCGTCCTCACGCTCATGCTGATCCTGAGCTCCGTCACGTGCCAGATCGGCATCTGGGCGATCCGGCGCGGAGACCGCAAGGGCCTCATGCGGGCCTTCACGATCACGATCGTCCTCGGGATCCTGTTCCTCGCGGGCCAGCTGTACGACTACTCGCAGCTGGGCTTCGGGGTGAACGACGGCGTCTTCGGCTCCACGTTCTACACGCTCACGGGCTTCCACGGCGCCCACGTGTTCGCCGGCGTCCTCATGCTCGGCGTGATCCTGTATCGCGGCATGGCCGGGCAGTTCTCGGGCCGCCACCACGACGCGGTCGAGGCCACGAGCCTCTACTGGCACTTCGTGGACGTGGTCTGGATCTGCCTGTTCACCCTCCTGTACATCCTCAACTAGGGACCGGAGGCGACGCCGTGATCCGACCCCGCACCACGCTCCTCGTCGCGGTCCTGTTCCTCGCGATCGCGACGATCTACTACGCGCTCAGCCAGGATGCCGGCGGCACGACGATGCTCGTCGCGCTCGCCATCGGGATGGGCCTGCTTTCGTATACGCTCGCTCTCGGCTCGCCGAAGGGCTGAGCGCGGGCCCGGGGCGGCCTGCCCGGCGCGGGAGACAACAGGGAGCGGACGCAGCGGTCCATGACGAACCTCTGGGACACGATCGTCAACGACTACCTCGGGCGGCTCGTCTCGCCCGACTGGGGGGCGCTCGTCGGGCTCATCCCCGTCGCGCTCCTCGGCGTCGTCGCGCTCTACGTGGGCTGGATCGCCGTCCGGTTCGCCACCGCCGGCCCGCGGACGCGCGGTGGGCCCGTCGTGCCGCGGACGCCCGAGGGCCTCCACATGCCGGGGCCCAGCCTCTCGCCGCTCTACCTCGCGGGCGCTGCGACGGTGCTCTTCCTGGGCCTGGCCGCGATGAACGCCGACCCGAGCATCCTCGTGCTCGATGCGATCCCGCTGCGGGACCTCGGGCCGTGGATCTTCGCCCTGGGCGTGCTGCTCACGATCGGCGCGGGCCTCTACTGGGGTCGCGAGGTCATGCGCGAATCCGGGCGCCCTGCCGGCCGGGGCGTGGTCGCCGGGTCGTTCGACGCGAAGGAGCCGCCCGCGGGCGTCCACATCCCGGGGCCGTCGTTCCGCCCGCTGCTCATCGCCGTGGCGGCCACGGTGTTGTTCCTGGGCCTCGGCCTGGCGACCAACCAGCAGATCGTCGAGGACTACGGCGACGTCGGCCTGCCGATCCTCGTGGCCGGCCTGGTGATGATCGCCGTGGTCGGCATCCAGTGGTTGCGCGACGCGGTCGTCGAGTACCGGCTCGCCGTGAGGGCCGACCGCACGGGGCACCTGGAGAACCCGCCGGCTCCGCGATTCCCGTGGATCACGCGTGGGCACGGGCGCCTTCCCGCCCGGCAGCGGGGGCGGGACGGCGGGGGGCGGCGGCGCGCCATCCACCGCGGCGCCCGGCGGCGGGACGGACGCGACCTCCGCGCCGGCCGGCACGCCGGGGACGGGAGACGGCGCCGGCACGACGACCGCGCCCGGCGGCGGAGGCGGCTCCCCGTCGGGACCCGTGATCAAGATCGTCGCGCTCAACATCGCGTTCGACGTCTCTGAGATCACGGCGCCCGCGGACGCCCCGTTCACGATCTCGTTCGACAACCAGGACGCGGGGATCCCGCACAACGTGGCGATCCACAAGGGCTCGCCGACCGGCGAGGTCGTCTTCATGGGCGAGATCTTCACCGGCGTCGCCCAGAAGGACTACGCTGTCCCGGCTCTCCCGGCCGGCACCTACGCGTTCGTCTGCACGGTGCACCCGAACATGGTCGGGACGCTCACCGTCCAGTAAGGAGCGTCTCTCCGTGCCCTCTCGACGCGCACGGCGCGCGGCCGCTGTGCTGCTGCTCGCGGCCGTCGTCGCCGGCTGCTCGGGCGGCGGCACATCGACGCAGGGGTCGACGACGCCCGGGACGGACGCCTCGTCCGGCGCGGGCGGACCCGGCGCGAGCATCGCGGTCGGGCCGACCGTGGGGTCGCTCGCGCCGGACCTGGTGCTGTCGGACCTCGACGGGAAGCCCGTCTCGCTGGCCGACTTCCGCGGAAGGCCCGTCGTGCTCAACTACTGGGCGTCGTGGTGCGGGCCCTGTCGCGACGAGTTCCCGGCGCTCAGGGCAGCGGCCGACGCGCACGCGGCCGACGGCCTCACCGTCCTGGGGGTCCTCTTCAAGGACGACCCCGCGCCGGCGAGGGACTTCATGGCGAAGGAGGGCGCCACCTGGACGTCGCTCGCGGATCCCGACGGGGTCGGCGCCGCGGCGTACCGGGTCGTCGCGCCCCCCACGACCTTCTTCATCGACGCCGACGGCGTGGTGCGGGGCATGCAGGTCGGCGGGATGACGGCCGACCAGATCGACCGCCACCTCCGGACGATCCTCCCGTGACGTCGCCGGGCCGGGGCCCGGCGAGCGCGTCCGGCGCGGGCGTCGCGGTCGCCGTTCGCGACCTGGTGAAGCGGTACGACGGGCGCGCGGTCGTCGACGGCCTGAGCCTCGACGTCGGCCGCGGCGAGATCCTGGGGCTCCTCGGCCCGAACGGCGCTGGCAAGACCACGACCGTGGAGATCGTCGAGGGGTATCGGCGGCCCGACGGCGGGTCGGTCCGGGTGCTCGGGCTGGATCCGTACCGTGACGCGCGCGCGCTCCGGCCGCGGGTCGGGATCATGCTCCAGCAGGGCGGCCTCCCACCACAGGTGCGCGCCGGGGAGATCCTGCGCCTCTACGCCTCGTTCTTCCGCGACCCGGAGGACCCCGACGCGCTCCTCGGGCGGGTCGGGCTGACGGACGCCGCGATGCGCCGGGTGAAGGTCCTCTCCGGCGGCGAGCGCCAGCGCCTCGCGCTCGCGATCGCGCTGGTGGGCCGGCCGGAGGTCGCGATCCTCGACGAGCCGACCGCGGGGATGGATCCGCAGGCGAAGGCGGCCACGCGGGATGTCGTGTCCGATCTCCGAGACTCCGGGGTGAGCGTGCTGCTCACGACCCACGAGCTGGTCGACCTCGAGCGCCTGGCGGACCGGATCGCGATCGTGGACGGCGGACGCCTCGTCGCGCTCGGGACCCCCGACGAGCTGATGGCGGGCGCGCGGCGGCGGCTGCGCTTCCGCGTGGCCGGCGTGCTCTCGGCGGCCGGGCGCGTCGAGCTCGCCGGGGCACTCGCGGCCATGGGCTCGACGGGCGGTGCGCCGCAGGTCGAGGAGGATGGGCCGGGGGGCGCGTACCGCGTGGACGGCGTCGAGCCGACCCCGCGGCTCGTCGCGGCGCTCGCCGACTGGTGCCGCGGCCGCGACCTCCTCCTCGTGGAGATGCGCGCCGCGGGCGGGACCCTCGAGGAGCGGTTCCTCGAGCTCGTCGGGGCGGCCGGCGGCGGGACGTCGCGCGTGGCCGGCGGCGGGACGTCGCGCGTGGCCGGCGCTGCTGTGAACGGCGCACCGGCCGGCCCGATCGACGGTGGCCGGCGGTGAGCTCCCCCGCCGCGCTCCCGCGGATGGTCGCCTCGCAGGCGGGGATGGAGCTCCGCCTCACCGCCCGTCGCGGGGAGAACCTGTTCGTCACCCTCGTCCTGCCGGCCGCGCTCCTCGTCTTCTTCGCGTCCGTACCCGTGCTGCCGTCCGAAGGCCCGAGCGCGGTGGACTTCCTGCTCCCGGGAGCGGTCGGCCTCGCCATCATGGCGACGGCCTTCGTCAATCTCGGGATCGCGACCGCGTTCGAGCGCGGCTACGGCGTCCTCAAGCGCCTCGGCGGCTCGCCGCTCCCGCGGTCGGGGCTCCTCGCCGCGAAGGTCGCGGCCGTCGCCGTGGTCGAGGGCATCGGGGTCGCGATCCTCGTCGGCGTCGCGGCGCTCGCGCTCGGCTGGCGGCCGGACCCGTCGATCGCCCCCGCCGTGATCGCCGCCGCGGTCGTGATCGGCACCTTCGCGTTCGCGAGCCTGGGGCTCCTCCTCGCCGGGGCGCTGCGGCCCGAGGCGACGCTCGCGATCGCCAACGCGGTCTTCGTGCTGTTCCTCCTGGTCGGCGGCGTCATCCTGCCGATCGCGAAGCTCCCGGAGCCGCTCGCGACCGTCGCGCGCGCCCTGCCGTCCGGCGCTCTCACCGACGCGCTCCGCGCGGGCTTCACGGGGAGCGGCGACGCGCTCGCGCCGCTGCTCGTCCTCGGGGCATGGGGGGTCGTGGCGGCGCTGCTCGCGGCACGCACGTTCCGCTGGGAGTAGCGCCCGTCAGCTCGCCGCCATCCGGAGCGCCGTCCGGCGCGTCAGCGCGAGGATCGTGAGCATCGGGTTCACGCCGCTCGCCGTCGGGAATGCGCTCGCGTCCGTCACCCAGAGGCCGTCGACGCCGCGGACGCGGCCGTCGGGATCCGCGGTGGAGTCCCGCGGGTCGGTCCCGATGCGGCAGCTGGACATCTGGTGGGCCGTGAACAGGAGCACCCGGTTCGGCGAGACGCCCCTGCGCTCGATCCCCGTGAGCAGCTCGGCCATCGACCCGCCCGGCTCGCGCTCCAGTGGTGGCGTGTGGAGCGTGAAGATCCGGCCGGCGCCGGACGCCTCGTGGAGCCGCGCGAGCTCGAGCATCGCGCGGAGCAGGAGGCGGCGCTCGGGAGCGCCCACGCCGTACCGGATCCGGGGGGCGCCGTCGCGGTCGACGTCGATCCGGCCGGGCGTCCGGTCGCGGACGATCGCGAGGAAGGCGGCCGTGTGGGCGGACCGGGCGAGCGACGCCGCGTGCTGCCGGCCCGACCACCACGGGAGGGCGGTCCCGATGATCCCGGGGTGCATCGGCGACGCCTCGATGCGGAACCCGTGCGACCCGTCGATCTCGGCGAACGCGTCGCTCATGACGGACTGGGGGACGCCGGACCACGCGTCGATCCGTTCCGGGTACACGCCCGCCACCGCAGCCACCGGGTGCATGCGGAGGGTCCTTCCGGCGACCCCGTCCGCGATGCCCGACCGCTGCAGGAGGACGGGCGAGAGCAGCGACCCGCCGGCGAGCGCGACCTGCCGCGCCCGGACGGTGACCTCGCCGCCGGGCACGGCGGCGAGGACCCCTTCCACGCGGCCGCCGCGGACGAGGATCCGCCTGGCCTCGGCCCGGTCGAGCACGGTCGCGCCGTGCGCGCACGCGTCCGCGAGGTACGTGCGCAGCGCCGACCGCTTCGCGCCACTCCGGCACCCGACGGCGCACGGGCCGCAGTCCGTGCAGCCGCGGACATTGCGCGGGATGACCTGGCGCGGAAGGCCGCTGGCGTCGAGGGCGCGGGCGAGCATCCCGTTCGGGCCGTTCGGCTCGCTCTCGGCAGTGGTCACCGAGATGTCGGCCTCGACCGCGTCGTAGTGGGGATCGAGGTCGTCGACGCCGGCCGCGCGCCACTCCGCGCGGACCGCGTCGGGGAGCCGGAGCGACGAGCTCCAGTTGATCACCGTGCCGCCGCCGACGGCGCTGCCGGCGCGGATGCTGATCCAGCGATCCGAGGTCGCGGAGAGGCCGCGGTCGAGGAAGAGGCGCGCCAGCCCCTCGAGCTCCGGGCCGCCGAAGTCGGGCTCGGTCACGTTCGCGGCCCGCTCGAGGACCACCACCGTCCTCCCCGCGGCGGCGAGGACCGCCGCCGCGACGCTGCCGCCGGCTCCCGACCCCACGACGCAGACGTCCGCATCGACCACCTCGCCGGGGGTGGGCGTGCGCACGACGACGGCGCTGGGATCGGGTTCGTCCGGCACCGGCGGGACGTACCCGGTCGCCGCGCGATAGGGCGAGTCCTCGATCCCGTACAGGAGGAGGAAGGTCAGGCGCTTGAGGTCCTGGAACGCGGTCCGGGTGAGCGGGACCGGGCTGGTCGCCATCCGGCGGAGGTAGCGCTCGCGCTCGGCGGCCGGCGCGCGCGAGAACCGCCGGGGCATCCCGGCGAGGAGGATGCCCGCCACGGGGTTCTCGACGGCGCGGAGGAAGAGCCCGAGCTGCTTCTCGAGCGACGGACGGCCCAGCGCGCCGACCTCTCCCAGGATCGCCCGGTGCACGCCAAGATCGCTGGCGGAGGGAAGGCCCGCGCCGTCCCCGGGCGCGAACGTGTCCACGATCGCGGCGAGGGTGTCGAGGCGTCGCGGCATCGGCGGAGCGTAGCAGGGTGGCGAGCCGCCGGGCGGCCCTGCCGCGCGCGGACACGCCCGAGGGCCGGGCGCTCGCGCGCCCGGCCCTCGGGTGGGGAGGAGGAGGCGCCGTCAGGCCATGGGCGGGCGACCGGGGTTCGGCGGCCGAAGCCGGGCGATCCCCGTCGCCGCCGGCCGGACGGGCGTCAGCCCGTCACCATTCGCACTTGTTCGGCGGGTTCTCCGGATCGCACTTCGCGGTCGTCTTGATCTGGTCGAGGATGTCGAGGTACAGGTTCGCGTCGAGGAGCACCGGCGCGCCCGCCTTCCCGTCCGCGCCGAGCGGCGTGTAGGACGGGGTGATGGCGTTGACGCCGCCCTCAGTGTACGAGCCGGGGCCGGTGACGCCCTCGTAGTCGACGTCCTTGCCGGCCCGGATGAGGGCGAGGCAGTCCGCGTACGTGTAGCAGATCTCGCCGGGGCCGTCGCCGACCTTGAACATCGCGGGCGCCCACTCGCTCGCCTTGTACGAGCCGGCCGCCTCGACGGCCAGGGCCGTCTGGACGAGGAGGTCGTACGTCGAGTACGCGTAGGGGTTGTCGGCGCCGTAGTAGGTCGTGGGATCCACGCCGGACTTCGCGACCCAGTCGTCGCGGAGCGGCTGGTAGAAGGTCCACGCGGGCGTGTCCGTGTTGGGCGAGAAGTTCGTGTAGCCGATCCCCTTCTGCGACGCGATCGGCTCGGTGCCGAGCGTGTTGAGGAACTCGGCCTGGCTCCAGCCGGTCTCGCCGATCCAGTTGAGCGAGATGCCCTTCTCCGCCGCCTGCTTGATGAGGGTCGCGGACTCGACCGAGCCAGCCTGGACGATGACGGCGTCCGGGTTGAGGTCGGCGATCTTCTGGGCGACCGCCGCGTACGACGGCTGCTCCGGCTGCTCGTCGATGCGCGCGATGACCTCGAGGCCGAGGAGCTCGGCCGACTTCTCGGCGGCGTCGGCCGCCCCCTGGAAGCCTTCGACCTGCGTGGCGAAGATCACGACCTTCTTCGCGCCGATCGACTGCGCATAGAGGCTCCCGAACGTCCCGAGGCCCTCGTCGAGGCCCTGGGCGCGGAAGATCGGCTCGGCGCCCTTGCCGCCGAGGTTGCCGGGGATCGCGCCGCCGTGGACGGACGGACCGAGCGGGGAGTCGTTCTCCTGCCAGTAGTCCATCATGAAGTCACGGTAGGTGCGGTACCCGTGGGCGATGCTGACGACGACCTCCGCCCCGTGCTTCTCGAGGCACGTGCGTGCGGCCTGGGCCTCGCCGACCGTGCCGAGGTCCTCGTGGTACGTCTCCCACGTCCGGCCGAGCGGCGGGTCGAGGTTGATGATCTCCTTGATCGGGAACACCACGTCCGCCGTCAGCGCGGGGCCGTACGGCGCGAACTCGCCCGTGTAGTACGCGAGCTCGCAGACGGCCACGGGCTCGCCCGCGGGCGGAGCCTGGGTCGCGCCGCCGGCCTCCGTGGCGACGGGTGCCGTGGTGGCCCCCGTCGTGGCCTCCGGCGCGGTCGTGGCCCCGCTGCTCGAGCATGCCGCGGCGACGATCGCGATCACCGCGAACGCGCCGAACATGCGCTTCGTGCTGCCGATCCCGGCACTCATCGTGCGCTCCTCCTCTGTGCTGCCCTGATCCATGGGTGGGTCAGATCCGGTATCCCTCCTTCAGTTGCTGGGTCGTCAGCTCGGCCGCGTCCACGACCGTGTACGCCTCGCCGAGGCTCAGGACCATCACCCGGTCGGAGACCTGGAGAGCCTTCGTGGCGTTCTGCTCGGCCAGGACGATGGCGACGCCCCTCGTCTCGTGGATCTCCTTCACCTTGTCGAAGAACATGTCGACGTAGAGCGGCGACAGGCCCGCGGTGGGCTCGTCGAGAAGCAGCACCGTCGGGTCCTGCATGAGCGCGCGACCGCACGCGACCATCCGGGACTCGCCGCCGCTGAGCGTCCCTGCCGGCTGCCGCTGGAGGGGCTTCAGCGCGGGGAAGAGCGCGAGGACCTCGTCGATCCGCTCCGCGACGGAGCGCCGGCCGATCATCCCGCCGACGCGGAGGTTCTCCAGGACCGTGAGCTTCGGGAACGTGCCGCTCTCCTGCGGCACGTAGCCGATCCCGCGCCGAGCCGTCTCGTACGGCGGGACGGACGACACGTCGACGCCCTGGAAGCGGATCGACCCGGCCATGAGCGGGATGAGGCGCGCGAGGGTCGCGAGCAGCGTCGTCTTGCCGGCGCCGTTCGCGCCCAGGACGGCGAAGATCTCGTTCCCGACGGCGAAGTCCAGGCCCTTGAGGACCGTCACGCCGTGGTAGCCGCTGCGCAGCCCCTCGACCTCGAGGGTGGCGGTTCGGGCCGCGTCAGACATGGCCCTCTCCCAGGTACTTCTCCACGACCGTGCGGTTCTCGCGGATCGACCGCGGGTCCCCCCGCAGGACCACGTGGCCCTCGGCCATGAAGAGGACCTCGTCGCAGAGGTTCCAGATGAGGTTGAGGTCGTGCTCGACGACCACGACCGCGGTCCCGGCCGCGGCGAGCTCCCGGACCACGACCATGACCTTCTCGGTCAGGTCCTCCGGGAGGCCGGCCGTCGGCTCGTCGAGCAGTAGGAACGCGGGCCTCAGGAGCAGGCACCGCACGATGTCGAGGACCTTCTTGTCGCCGGCGGACATCGCGAACGCCGTGGGGTCGGCGAACCCGAAGTAGTCGAGCCAGTGGCGCATCTCGGCCTCGTGCCGCCGGAAGGTCGCCTTCTCGCTGAGGATGCGCTGCGGCTGCTCGTACCTGCTCTCGGTCGTGGCGAGCATGAGCGAGTCCCAGATCGTCAGCTTGTCGAAGTCGGTGATGACCTGGTTCGACTTCACGACGCCGTGGTGCGCCATCCGGTGGGCCGGCAGCCGCGACAGCACGACCTCGCCTCCCTCGGGCGGGAGGAGGGAGATCGTCCCCCGGTCGAGCGGCGTCGAGTGTCTTGCCGGCGCCGTTCGGGCCGATGAGGCCCTCGATCGGGCGCTCGCCGAGGACGAGGTCGTCCACGTCCACGACGACGCGGCCGGCGAAGCTCTTCACGGCACCCTTCACCCGGATGCGCGGCCACGCGGCGGAGGCGGGGGCGGCGGGGGCGGTCGTCATCGCGCCGTCACTTGCCATGGAGCTTCCTCAGCAGCCGGTCCCGGCGCATGTCGCCGAGCACGCCGAGCGGCCGGAACAGGAGGACGACGATGAGCGTGAGGCCGAAGACGGCCTCGCGCAGCACGGGGATCGCCTGGTTGTACCAGTCCTTCGGGAGGGGCAGGTAGAACTGGATGACGATGTCGAAGAGGCCGACGGTGAGGAGGACGCCGACGACCGCGCCCCACGCGCGGGCCGTGCCCCCGAGGATGAGGCCGACCATCGCGGCGAGCGTGATGTCGATCCCGATGTTCGCGGGATCGAGGAACCGGACCATGACGGCGTTCATGGCGCCGAGGAGGCCCATCCCCGCCGACGCGACGCAGAAGAGCCAGATCTTCGTCCGGTACGACGCCTTGCCCAGGCTCCGGGCGAGCGGCTCGTTCCCGCCGATGCCGATGAGGAGGCGCCCGTAGGGCGTCCGGTGGACCTGCCAGACGTACGCGAGGATCGCGACGACGACGGCAGCGGTGATGAGGAGCCAGAGGAACTCGTTTTCCTTCGTCTTCCCGATGTCGAACGGGAACGAGAGTCCGCCGAGCCCCTCCGCGCCGCCGGTGAGGTCCGCCTGGGTCGTCGCGAGGATCGCGACGACCGTGGCGAACCCGAGCGTGCTGACGAGGACGCCGTCCGTGTCGAGGTCGGCGATGAGCCACCCGACGAGGATGCCCGCGAGCCCGGAGGCGATCGTCGCGGCGATCGCGCAGACGAAGAACTGCCACGGCTCCCCGAACGGCCAGTCCACCTGCACGTAGAGGACGCCGAAGACGTACATCCCGAGGCCGAAGAACCCGGCGACGCCGAAGTTCGCGATCCGGACGAGCCCGAGCTGGAGGTGCAGGAGAAGGGCGAGGCCGGTGACGAGGACCACCCCGTAGAGGCCGGAGGTCAGGAAGGCGTCGAGCATCGCGCTACACCTTCGCCGTCTCGGTGAGCCGCGTGCCGCGGATCTTCAGGATGACGATGAACGCGATGATGAGGATCAGCTGCGCGTACAGCACCTGCCCGAACTGGAGCGTCATCGCCGCGACCGCGATGCCCGCGACCACGCCGGCCACGATGACACCGCCGAGGCCCCAGCTCCCGCCGACGAGCACGACCAGGAGGATGAAGAGGAACTGGCGCCACCCGAGCAGAGGCGCCACCGCGGACCCCACCCCGAGGAACGCTCCCGCGAGCCCGCCTGCGACGCCGGCGATGAACCAGATGAGCAAGGTGACGACGAGCGGATGGATCCCGCTCACCTTCGCGAGGGCCTCGTCGCTCGCGAGGGCACGCACCTTCAGGCCGTAGCTCGTCCGCTGGATGAACAGGTAGAGGACCAGCGAGAGGACGGCGACGCTCACGATCGCGAGGATGCGGAACGACCCGACGCCCACGCCGAGGACGACCACGGTGTCGGGCGGCGGCACGTCGAAGTAGCGCACCGGGTAGCCGAACACGAACTGCAGCCCGTAGCGCAGGAAGATCGACAGCCCGAACGAGATGATGATCATCTCGAGCGCGCCCACGTTGCGGCGATGGGCCGGCCGGAAGACGGCGAGGTAGGTCGCCACGCTCAGAAGGCCCGACAGGATCCCCACGGGGACGAGGACGGCGTAGAAGTCGAGCCCGAACGACGTGTTGAGCCAGACCCCGAAGTAGGCCCCCAGGGTCAGCGTCTCCGCGTACGCGACGTTGATGAGGCCCGTCAGACGGTACAGCAGGGCGAACCCGATCGCGGCGAGGACCAGGGGCGCGTACTCGGTCATGCCGATGACGACCGACTGGGTGACGAAGTCCATCAGCCGCCACCTCCGTCGCCGGGGGTGTTCGCGGTCATCACCACGGGGCGCGCGGCGCCGGTCCGGATCCCGTCCCGTCGCCGGTCCCGCATCGCTCGGCCACCACGGACCACCGGGTCGATCCCTCCCCAGGATCGCACGAGGCCGGCCGGGCCGGCCCTCCTCCACCCCGATCGCCCGGTCCATGGGCCCGTGCCCGTCCCGACATCGCGCCCAGAGATGGACAATCGATTATCGAGGAAGTATAGCGCTGCCAGGCGAGGGCCGCGAGCGTGACGAGCGCGACGGCCATGGTGACGTCGAGCCGGTCGCGGCCCGCGACACGCCTGCCTCAGGTGCCAGGAGGCGCGTCGCGGGCGGCGCGGAGCAGTGCGCGGGACGTGGTCGGGGCGGCGGGCGCCCCGGCCGGTCCTCCGGCGACGCTCACGGCACGGGGACCCTGGCGATCGCCGCGAACACGTCGGGGTCGAGCGCCGCGCGCCCGACGAAGAGCCCGTCGACGCCGGGCGTCGCGATGATCCGCGCCGCGTTCGACGCGTCGATGCTGCCTCCGTAGAGGACGCGGGTGGACGTCGCCCCGCGGGCGGCGAGCCACCGGTGGATCTCCGCGATGATCGCCTCGATCTGCTCCAGCGGCGCCGCCTGGGCGCCGACGCCGATCGCCCAATGCGGCTCGTACGCGACGACGATCCGGTCCAGCGCGGGCCCGTCGAGGCCGCGCAGGGACCGCTTGAGATGGCGCGACACGGCGCTCCAGGCCGTCGGGAGCGGCCAGAGCTCGCGCTCGCCCACGCACATGACCGGCGTGAGGCCCCACCGCAGCGCCGCGGCGACCTTCGCCGCCACGAGCGCGTCGCCCTCGCCGTACGCGTAGCGGCGCTCCGAGTGCCCCATCTCCGCGTACGTGCAGCCCAGGTCGGCGAGCATCTCTCCCGAGACGTCGCCCGTGTGCGCGCCGCGATCGTCCGGGTGCAGGTCCTGCGCCCCCCACGCGATCGCGGTCCCGGCGAGCTCGCGCCTCGCGACCCAGAGGGCCGGGAACGCGGGGAGGACGAAGAGGTCGCGGTCGCGGACGTCGGCGACCTGCGGGACGAAGGCGCGCAGCCACCGCTCGGCCTGGGTCGCCGTGAGGTTCATCTTCCAGCTCGTCCCGATGAGCGGACGCCGCGCTCGACGTCGTGTCCCCGCCGCCGTCATCGTCCCGCCCTCGTCCCGGCCGCGCTGCGCAGCCCGCAGCCGACTCTACCATCGGCCGCCGTGCTGCCGGGGCCGGTCTCGTGCGTTCCGGGCGATGCGCGAGGCGCACGATGCTTCACACTGGCGCCAGGGAAGCATGTCCATGCGTCCCCGCGCCCCGCCGTGCGGCGGGACAACGGAGGAGAGAGACGATGGTGGAGCAGGTCCTGAAGGACGCCCGACGGCTCGCGAGCATCGGCACGTTCTTCATCGTGATCGGGTGGGTGTTCGTCATCTATGCCCTGCTCGCGGGCGTCATCTGGTGGATCGACCTCGCCCAGCGCGAGGCCTTCAACATCATCGAGGCGTTCGCGATCTCGGCGAGCGCGATCGGGATCCCGATCTTCATCGCGTTCGTGCTCGCGGGCTTCGGGTACTTCCTCCGGCTCTTCGCGCTCTACGTCGCGTCGAAGTCGCAGTAGGACCGCGGGGAGGATCGACATGATCACCCGGCGGATCGCGGCGCTCGCCGCGCTCGTGCTCGTCGTCGCTGCGTGCTCGACGGGGCCGGGCGCGGGCGGGCAGCTCGAGGGGACCCAGTGGGTCGTCCGGTCGTTCGACCAGGGCGGGCTCATGACGCTCGTCCCGACGAACGTGTTCGCCGACGCCCGCTTCGGCTCGGACCGCGTGAGCGGCACATCCGGCTGCAACCAGTACGACGCGCTCTACCAGGCCGGCGGTCGGACCCTCCTCGTGTCGCAGCCGACGGTCACGATGATGGCCTGCGATGAGACGACGAACGCCTTCGAGCAGGCGTACCTGACGCTGCTCCAGGAGAGTCGGTTCTACACGGTCCGCAACAACACGCTGACGGTCTTCGACGCCGACGGCAAGCCGATCCTCGGCTACGACGCGGCGCCGCGCAACCCGCTGCTCGGCCGCTGGGATGTCGACTCGTTCGAGACGTCGCCCGGCACCATCACCGCGCCGATCGAGGGCACCCCCCTGACCGTCGCCTTCGCGATCACCTCGGTGGGCGGCGATTCCGGGTGCAACACCTTCAGGGGCACGTACGGGACGAACGGCAGCGTCGTCCAGATCGGCCCGCTCACCACCACGCGGATGGCATGCGAGCAGGCGGTGATGGACCAGGAGCAGGCCTTCCTCGCCGCGCTGCAGGGCGCGTCGCGGGTCGAGTCCCGCGGCCTGAGCCTGAACCTGACCGACGAGAACGGCACCTTGAAGGTCGCCCTCACGCGGCCGAAGAGCGACGGCGGGAGCGGGGCGTTCCCGACGCCCGGCGCGTCGATCGCACCGGTCCCCACGGAGATGCCGAGCCCGACGCCGTCGCCGACGCCGAGCCCCACTCCGAGCCCGACGCCATCCCCCACTCCCACCCCGTCGCCGACGCCGTCGCCGACGCCGAGCCCCACCCCGACACCCACGCCGTCGCCGAGCCCGACGGTGGCCCCCACGCCGCCGCCGAGCATCCCGCCGACCCTCCCGCCCACGGCGTCCTGCGACCTCGTGGTCACGGACGGCCCGAAGGTCGCGGAGATCGTCTATCCGGCGTCGTGGTACACGCTCGACGAGCCGGCCGACCTCGCGTGCCGGTACTTCAACCCCACCCCGATCACGGTCCCGAGCGACCCGACCACGCTCGACGCGGCGGTGATGGCCGATGTCGTCGCCACACCGTATGACGACATGGTCGCGGCAGCCTGGGACCGCACGAACTGGGACGTGACCGAGGGCCAGCAGGCCGAGGTCAACGGCGTCAACCTCACGTGCATCGGCGGGACCGCCCTGACCGAGGCCTCCGGCTTCCCGGTCGGCGAAGCCGCCTTCCAGTGCTTCGCCGACGTCGGGATCGCCGGCACGGTCGTCATCTGGGCGACCGGGCCGACGGACGACCCGGCGCTCGAGGCGGAGTCCGCGCTCGTGTACATCATGACCGCGGTCTCGACCTTCTTCCCGCAGCAGTAGGCCGCGGGCGGACGCCGCCCCCGGTCGCAAGGATCGCCCAGGAGGCCCGGTCCCCAGGGGACCGGGCCTCCTCGCGTGGAGACGCCGTCCCGCGGCCGGGCAAAGGAAGAACCCCGGGAGGGCGGTCCCGGGGTTCAGGTGGAGGCGTATGTTGGTTGCGGGGAAGGGATTCGAACCCTTGACCTTCGGGTTATGAGCCCGACGAGCTGCCGCTGCTCCACCCCGCGGCGCAATGGTACGACCGGGCGGGTGGAACGGTCAAACGCCCGGCCGGGGACGCACGCCCGATCCGACCGCGGCCCCGGTACGAACGACCGCGTGGAGGTGCGACGGTGATCGATCCGAGCGAACGGCCGGCGGACGGCCGGGACCTCGCACGACAGGTCGCGACGGTCGTCGCGTTCGTGGCGACGGTCGTCGTGAACGGGCTGGCGAACGCCCTGCCGATCAACGGCCTGACGACGGGGGAGATCTCCGACCGCTTCCCGGTGCTCGTCGTCCCCGCCGGCTACGTGTTCTCGATCTGGGGCGCGATCTACGTCGGGCTCCTCGCCTTCACCGTCTACCAGGCGCTCCCGGGCCGCCGCGCCGACCCGCTCCTCCGCCGGCTCGGCTGGCTGCCCGCGCTGACCGGTGTGCTGAACGTCGGCTGGATCCTCCTCTGGCACGGCGAGGCCTTCCTCCTCACGGCCCCCGTCATGGCCGCTCTCCTGGCGACGCTCGTCGCGATCGAGGCGCGCATCCGTGACGGGAGCCGCCGCACGGGAGCCGAGCGGTGGGTCGTCGCGGTCCCGTTCTCCGTCTACGTCGGCTGGATCACAGTCGCGACGATCGCGAACGTCTCCGCGACGCTCGCCTCGCTCGGGTTCGGCGGCTTCGGCATCGAGCCGCCGGTCATCGCGTCGGCGGTGCTCCTCGTGGGCCTCGGGATCGCGTCCGTCATGGTCCTCCGCTTCCGCGACCCGGCGTACGGCCTCGTCATCGCCTGGGCGTACGCGGGGATCGTCGTCAAGGAGGCGGAGGCCGCGCTCGTCCCGCTCGTTGCCTCCGCTTCGGCGCTCGTCGTCCTCGCGGTCGTCGCCGGCGTCATCTCCCGCGGCTCACGAGGCCGCCCGGAGCGTCGTCCGGCTGCGGCGTCCCTGGCACGCTGACGGCCCGTCGCGCGCTCAGCGCGCCGCCCGCGCCCGGAGCGCCTCCCGCCACACCTCGACCGCGCGGGGCCACCACAGGTCGACGTGATCCGCGTCCCCGTACCAGGAGCGGGCGATGACATTCGCGTGCTCCGCATCGTCGAGCACGATCGCCTCGGCGCCGGGGAGGAGGGCCGCCGCGAGGGGCACGACGCCGTCGCCCGGGATCGGCGAGCCCTCGGGCGCCGCGACGACGCCGCGGTAGAAGCCGTCCGTCCGGCGCTCCTTCGCGGTCCCCGCTGGCGTCCCCATGACCGCACGCGACGAGACGCACAGGTATCCCGTCCGGGGCGCGAAGAACGTGCCGGGAACGTGCTCGTTCGCCCACCGCGACGTCTCGCCCTGCCGCTGTGCCCGCCGGCCGCGCGCGTCGAACATGTGCGGCGTGCCGAGCGTCGCGATCGCGCCGATGCGGCCGGAGCCGTTCATCCGCCGGCCCGCGAACGGGTCGGGCGACGTGAGGATCCGCGCGAGGACCCCGCCCGCGGAGTGACCCACGACGAGGACCGGCGCGCCGCCGCTGGCCGGAGAGGTGGCCGACGCGTCGGACGCGACGAGCAGCGCGCGTGCCGCGCGGGTCGCCACGGCGCCCTGCCCTCGCACGGTCGCGAGCATCCAGTCGGGCATCCAGATCGGCGCCACCACGACCTCCGGCGCGCCGCGGTCGAGAAGGAGGCGCCGAAGACCCCGGTACATCGGCGGGGACGACATGAACCCGCCCACGATGAGCACGGTCGGGCTGAGGGCCTCGACGTCGCCCTGCCAGCCGTCGGTCGCGTTGCCGTTCATCGCATCTCCTTCAGCGGGCCGCCGCGATCTGATGTCGGCGTCGGGAAGCCCGCCGCCGCGGGTTCGATGGCCGGCAGGAGGGCGGATCCCTGCGTGCCGCCCGGGCCGGGATCGACCGGGATCTGGACCATGAGGCTCGGATCCTCCCCGTCGAGCCGGCTCCGGCCGATGGCGAGGGCGAGGAGTGTCGTGACCAGCATGACGGCACCGAAGACCTGGAACGGCACGGCGGTCCCCCGTGTCCACAGCTCGCCCGCGATGAGGGAGCTGACGATGAACCCGAGCGTCCCGGCAGCGCCGAAGACCCCCTGGGCCGTGGAGCTGCGTCCCGCCGGCGACCCCCAGCTCACCACCGCGTACAGCGCCGGGCCCATGAGCGCGAAGCCGACGGCCTCGAGGACGACGATCGCCGTCACCACGTACGGGTCTCCCGGCAGCGGATAGAGGAACGCCGATGTCACGACACAGGCCGCGCCGACGATGATGAATCGACGACCTCCGAGACGATCCACCCAGCGACCCGCGGCGGGCGACAGGAGGATCACGGGGACGCCGAAGACGGCGAAGCTGAGCCCGATGAGGCCCAGGTCCGCGCCGAGCCCTTCCATGAACAGGCTCCAGACGACCTCGTACATGCCGGAAGAGAAGAAGGCGCCGAAGTTGATGACGATCGCCGCGACGAGCATCCGGTTCCACAGGCTCCGCGGCGGCAGGTAGACGGTCCGCGTGGGGACGCCGTCGCCGACGATCGGCGGGGGCGTCGCGAGACCGGGCGCGCCGTCGGCCGGCGGCAGCTCCACGCCGTGGGGTGCGTGGGTGTGCGCCGGCTCGCGCGTCGCGACCGCCACCGCGAGCGCCGCCGCGAGCCCTGCGACGGTGGCGAACACGAAGGGGAACCAGAGGCCGAGCACGGCGGCGCCGATGCCGCCGATCGCTGGCCCCACCATGAAGCCGCCCATCTGTGCCGCGCCGTAGACGCCGAACGCCTCGCCGTGGCGCGCATCGTCCGTCGCGTCGACGATGAACCCCCGGGCCGCCGGGTCGTACATGGCCGCGCCGATGCCGGCGACGAACCGGGCTGCGAAGAACGGCAGCGCACCGACGAAGACGAGCGGGAGGACGGCCGTCACGGACGCGATGAGCAGCCCGGCGACCATGAACGGGATCCGGGCGGTCCGATCCGCGACCCAGCCGAAGAACGGCTCCGCGAGGAGCCGCGCGGCGGGCCATGCGGCCACGATGAGGCCAAGCGTGACGGGATCCACCCCGTTGTCGCTCATGTAGAGCGGGAGGATCGGGACGATGGCGCCGAACCCGATCCAGATGATCGCCTCGGCGCCGAGGAGCGGGAGGATGGGCCGCCAGCGGTCGAGGAACGACCCGACCCGGCCGCGGCTCGCGATGGGCGACGTCATGGGCATCCACGTGCGGGGGAGTCCCCATCGTACCGCGACCCGGAGGCCCGAGGGCCGCTCCCCGTCCCCGGGAGGACCGGGCGGCGCGCGGGCGGCGCGTATCATCCGCCCGTGACCTGGGCAGTCCTCGGCGTCGCGCTCGTCGCGTTCGCACTCGCGCTGGTCCCCACGCGCCGCCTCTACCTCGCCGGCTGGCGCCCCGCGCCGCTCGCCGTGTACCTGGCCGTCCTGGTGGCGCTCGCCGTCGTCGCCGTCCTCTTCCGCGCGGGGACCCGGGCGGTCATCCCGGCACTCCTCGTCCTGTACGTCCTCCCCTTCATCGGGGCGCCGGAGGCCGTCGCCCGGACCGTCGCGCGACTCGGCCGCGGGCGGTCGCCGCGCATCGTCGACGGGCGCGCGACGGCCGTGCCGGACCAGCCGGCCGACGACGAGGCAGGCGTGGCCGCGGGCACGGACGACGCCGGCGGCGCCGGCGGCGCGGGGGACGCGGGGGACGCGTCGGGGGGCTCCGGCGGCGCGGGGGACGCGTCGGGGGGCTCCGGCGGCGCGTCGGGGGGCGCCTGATCCGGCACCTCGTCACGGCGAGCGGCTGCGCGGTCGCTTACGCGCCCCTTACGCGGGCCGCCCGCGCACCTGACCGGCCGGCCGCACCGTCGAGGGCGTCGGGCCGGCACGAAGCCGGTCCCGCTCCCCTCGCGGGAGCTCCACGGGAGGCATGCACATGCACAGGCACGGCGGCCGCATCGCACTCGTCGTCGCGGCGCTGCTCACCCTCGGCATCGTCGCGGCGGGGACCGCCACCGCGGCCCAGCCGGCACCGACCAAGGCCGTCAAGGCCGCGAAGGCCGGCGCGATCGAGAAGCTCGCCCGCCACATCGTCCACGGCACGGTGGTCGTCCAGCGGCCGGACGGGACGCTGGTGACGCTTCAGATCGACCGCGGCACGATCGCGGCCGTCGGGGGCGGCACCATCACCATCGCCGAGCCCGGCGGGAACCAGACCGTCGGCACCGACGCCCAGACGAGGGTCCGGAAGAACGGCGTGAAGAGCGACGTCTCCAAGCTCGCGGTGGGCGACAAGGTGCTCGTCATCAGCGACCTCACGGGCGGCACGCCCGTCGCGGACCTGGTGGTCGTGCCGAGGCCGCGGCCGACACCGCTCCCGGCCCAGGCGAACCCGTGACGGCCGCCTGACGGCCGCGTCAGTGGGGGGCGGGACGGGCCGATCGCGACCGCCCTCCCGTGCCATCAACGGAGCCCGCGCGACGTGCGTCGCGCGGGCTCCTTCGTCAGCGGGTGCACGTGGGGGCGGCCCGTGGCAGCGCGTCTTCACCAGGTGCAAGCAACCGACGTCGCCCACCACGGCGCCGCGCGCCGCATGCCGATCCTGTGCACCACGTGAAGAGGACCCACTCGGGACCGCCCCGCCGACCGTGGACCGGACGATCCGCGGTCGGGACAGGCGCCCGGGCATGCCGTGCACGCGCACCCAGCGAAGGCGGGGGGCCTGTTCCTTTCACGTGGCGAAGATCGGCGCCGGTTCCTTTCACGTGGCGAAGATCACGTGCTGACGACGGGGCGGACCACGCCGCCGACGGCCCGCCGCTGCCGCCGACCGCCGCCGTCCGCCCACCGCTGCCGCCGAACGATCCAGCCCGCCCCCGCCCGCCGCTCGCGCGGCGGCTGCCGCGACACCTCGTCCACGCCGCGCCGAGCCCGACGCTCCACGGCCCGCCGAGCCGACGGATCGGACGGACGCCGGGGAGTCCCGGAAATGGCCGACACGGAGCCCGGCCCCGGTCTCCCTCGGCTCGCCCTCCGCCCGTGGGAGGACGCGACAGTCGCGCCCGGGCCCACCGGGCGCCCGGCTACGCGCCCTGGGGGAGCCCCTCGGTTCGCTCGCGATCGATGTGTGGCGAAGGCGCCCGACACGTCCGGCACGGTGGACAGAACGCACCACCGCCGTGTAACGTTCACCCATGCTCCGCCGCCTGGCGGCGGGGATGGTCGTCGCGGTGACGCTCTCCGGAGTCGTATTCGCGACCGGCTCGGTGCTCGTCCCAGCCCCGACCCTCGCCCGTTCCGTCTGCACCGGTTGGACGAGCGAATCCATCCCCCCCGATACGATCCGCGTTCTTCGCACCCTCGGACCCGACGCAGGCCGGGTCCAGGAGGTGCCGTTCCGCCCGTACGTCGAGCTGGTCATGGCCGCCGAGTTCGGGGCGGGCGCGCCCGCCGCTGCCATGGAGGCCGGCGCGGTCGCGGTCAAGCAGTACGCCTGGTACCGCGCGATGAACTGGCGCGGCGGCTCCAGCGGCGGCGCCTGCTACGACATCGTGGACAACGGCAACGACCAGTGGTACCTGCCGCTCTCCAAGACGCCGGCGCAGTCCCACATCGGCGCGGTCGCGCGGACGTGGTCGCTCTCGATCCGCCGCGGCGGCCGGTTCGTCTCCACCGGCTACTGGGCCGGCTCGGACGTGGCGTGCGGGGTGAACGCGAACGGCGTGCGGCTCATGCAGAAGAGCGCCGCGCGGTGCGCCCGCGAGGGGAAGACGGCCGAGGAGATCCTGCGGATCTACTACGGCGAGAGCATCTCGATCGTCCGCATGGGCGTCAACGACCTCGACGGCGACGGGTACGGGGACGTGCCCGCCCTCGTCACCGCGCCCGACGGCACCGTCACCGCCCGCATCTACGGCGGCGCGACACTGCGGACGGCGGACGACGGCGCGACCTCGACCGGCGAGGGATGGCCCGTGATGCTCGACGTCGCGTCCCCCTCGCTGCGGGGGACGGGCGACGTGGACGGCGACGGGCGGACGGACCTCGTGTACACCCGCCGCGCACCCGGCGGCGGCAGCGAGGTCGCCGTGTCGCGCGTCATGGACGGCGGCATGAGCAGCGCGGGCCTCCCCGAGGACCCGGCCGAGATCACGAGCGCGATGTACGCGGCGTCCACGCAGACGGTGCTGCAGCCCCCGGTCACGTGGTGGACGCCGGGCGCCGTCGCGGCGGACGCGGCCGGCTTCGGCCCGTCGGCGATGGTCGTCGCCGACTTCACGGGGGATGGCCGGGCCGACGTCGCCCTCGCGTCGGACGATCCGGCCACCGGCGACCTCGCGATCGACGTCCTCGCGTCCACCGGGTCGTCGTTCGCGCGACCCGATCGATGGTGGGCCGGGCCCCATGCGGGCGCGCTCGAGGCCGTGCGCGCGGGCGACTTCGACGGCGACGGCCGCGTGGACCTGGCCCTCGTCACGGCCGACGGGAGCGCCGGCACCTCCGACGGAGCCCGCGCCTTCAGCGTGGACGTCCTCATGGGCCGCGGAGGAGGCGTGTTCTCGGACCCGCACCTGTGGAGCGACGGGGCCGTCATGGGCGACGGGACGACCCGCGAGCTCGCCGGCGACTGGAACCGGGACGGCCGGGAGGACCTCCTGCTCATGACGGCGAACGGGGCGACCGGCGTCGTCGCGACCGCCCTGCTGTCGGACGGCGAGGGGTTCGATCCGAAGGTCTTCCGATCGACCGCGACGGGGTTCCGGCTCGGCGTCGCGAAGCTCACCGTCTCCGACGTGAACGGGGACGGCCGGTCCGACGTCGTGGCCCTGTACGACGCGGGCGCGGGTGAAGGCACACGCGTCCTGCCGCTCGTGTCCACGGGGACGCGCCTGGCCTCGCTGCCGGGTGCCCTCGATCCCACGGTCGACTGGAACACCGTCGAGCCGTTCTGAGGGTGGCCGCGTCGTCCCGCCCCGTCCGGTGGGCCGTCGCTCTCCGCACCGCGGCTCTCGCGCTCGTCGCGGCGCCCCTCGTCGCGGCATCCCTCGTCGCGTGCCAGGCTGCATCCACGGAGTCACTCGACGCGAGCTACGAAGCGCTCGCGTCCGCCGCCAATGCGGCGTCGGCACCGCTGCTCGCGGCGCTCGCGTCGACGGAGGACACGGCCGCCCGGGCGCCCATCCTGCGGGGCCTCGCCGACGTGGAGAAGACCTTCGCCGACGGGCTCGCGGCCGTCCCGACCGCGGGCGACGTGAAGGCGGCCGCCGACGAGGTGATCCGCCTCGCGCGCGACCGGGAGGCAGCGTTCCGCGCGGCCGCCCGGGCGACCGGCGAGGCGCAGGCGGAGGCGCTCGCGCCGATCCTCGGCGCCGGAGGCGAGGCGTTCCACGCGGCGGTCGAGCGGCTTCGCGCGACCCTGGGCCTGCCGCCCGCGGGCGCGAGCCCGTCGCCGACCGGATCCGGCCCATCGCCCGACGGGGCGCGTCGCGCGCTGACCACCACCCTGGCGCGGACGCGGGACGGACGTCCGGCCACCCTGGAGACGACGGCATGACCGAAGAGACGATCCGCCGCTCGCCCCGCGTCCCGCACTTCGGGCGGCGCACCGAGGAGGCGTTCCGCTATGCGCTCGCCCTCCACGGCGCGCAGGTCCGGAAGGGCGGCCCGGTGCCCTACGTCTCGCACCTCCTCGCCGTCGCGTCGATCGTCATGGAGGACGGGGGCGACGAGGACGCGGTCGTCGGGGCGTTGCTGCACGATGCCGCCGAGGACCAGGGGGGCGAGCCGCGCCTCGAGGACATCGCGCACCGATTCGGCGGCCGCGTCGCGGAGATCGTCCGGGCGTGCAGCGACTCCCTCGTCGAGGACCCGCGCGACAAGGGACCGTGGGAGGTGCGGAAGGCTGCCTACGTCGCCCGGCTCGGCGAGGAGACGGACGCCGGGATCCTGCGCGTCGCGCTGGGCGACAAGCTCCACAACGCGCGGGCGATCGCGTCCGACGCGGCGGCGGACCCGCGCGCGTGGGATCGCTTCAACGCTCCGCCCGACCGGATCGCCGCCTACTACCGGGCCTGCCAGGCGGCGCTGGCGCGCCGCCTCCCGGGGAGCCGCTTCCTGCCCGACCTGGAGCTGGCCGTCCTGCGCCTGGAGGCCCTGGCGGCCGCAGAGATGGCCGTGCGACGAGAGGCCGGCCGCCCGGCCTGAGGACCGCGGGCGCGGCCACCGGCACGGGCTCGTGACGAGCGCGAGGCGGACCGGCACTGTCGCCCGGCACCGGCGGCACGCATGCTGCACCCGACCCGATGGGCCGTGCCCCACCGTGGCGGAGGTGCGACATGCGCGCGCGAAGGATCCATGCGGTCAGCGCGTCGATCGCCGGGCTCGTGCTCGTCGGGAGCACGGCCTTCGCGACGCCCGCGACGGCAACGACGCCCCGGGCACTCTCCCTCCCCGACCACCCGGACCCCATCGGCGTGCTTCCGGGCGACCTCATCGAGGTGGCGGCGCGCGCCTACGCGGCGTCGGACCCGGTCGCCGTGTCGATCGGCGTCGCGGATGCGGCGGCAGGCCGGGGCGTGGCCCGGCTGGTCACGCGCCTCGGCGGGACCCTGCTCGCCATGGGCGGGTCGTCGATCGAGGCGACCGTGCCCGCCGGGTCGCTCGCGGAGCTCGGCACGGACGTGCGTGTCCGTCGCGTGCGGTCGCTCGCGCGGCCCCTGTGGCGTCCGGCGGCGACGCGCGTCGCCCAGACCGTGGGGGCGAACGTCTGGTCCGAGGCGGGCATCGGTGGAGCCGGGGTGAAGATCGGCGTGATCGACGAGTTCGAGGGACTCGAGGACCGGCTCGGATCCGAGATCCCCAACCCGGTGCACGTGCGCTGCTGGTCGTCCTGGCTTGACGGGTCGTCCCCCATCGGGGTGACCGTCGGCGCCTGCGAGGATCGGTGGTCGGGACCGCACGGCGTGGCGGTCGCCGAGACCATCGCCTCGATCGCCCCTGAGGCGGAGCTCTACCTCGCGGAGCCGTACACCTACCTCCAGACGATGGACGCGATCGACTGGTTCGCCGCGGAGGGTGTCCGGATCGTGAACGCGTCCTTCGGGGCAGCGGCGACCTTCGAGGGGCCGGGGGACGGCTCGTACGCGGAGGAGGACCTCACCTTCTATGCGTTCGTGGACCACGCGGTCTCCCATGGGATGCTGTGGGTGAACGCGGCGGGCAACGAGGACCATGGCGTCTACGAGGCGATGTTCGACGGGGGCGGCGGCAACACGGCCCTCCACGACTTCGCCACGGGCGCCGACGCGAACCGGATCTGGCTCGACGAGGACGAGGCGGCGTTCGTCGCCCTGCGCTGGGCCGACTCCTGGGAGAAGCCGAGGACCGACCTCGACCTCATCCTCTACAGCCCGGACGGCGTGGTGGACGTCGACGACTCGGTCGACACGAACGCACGGACCGGCGAGCCGGTCGAGTGGCTCGTGTACGTGGCCCCGGAGAGCGGCTGGTACGGGATCGGCGTCTCACGATGGGCCGGACCGCCGGCGCGGTTCGAGCTGAGCGCTTCCACCACGCTCGGATTCCGGACGGATACGCCGTCCCTCCCCTCGCCCGTGGACTCGAGGAACCCCGGTGCGATCGCGGCGGGTGCCGTGCGCGTGGGGACGCCCGACTTCGTGGAGTGGTTCAGCTCCCACGGGCCGACGCGTGACGGGCGCCAGAAGCCCGACCTCGTCGCCCCCGACTGCGGGGCGACCGCCACGTACGATCCCTTCTGCGGCACGAGCCAGAGCGCACCGTCCACGGTGGGCGTCGCGGCGCTCCTCCTCGCAGCGGACCCGTCGCTCCGGGATCCGGTCGCGCTGGCGGATGCGCTGCGCGCCTCCACGGTGCCGGTGCCGAACGCGGAGATCCGCGAGGTCGGCGCCGGGCTCGTCCATCTGGGCACGCCCCCGGCGACCGTCCCGGCGGCGCCGGAGCGGCTCGCCCTCACGCTCACGCTGCCGTCGAAGCCGGTCCCGTACGGCACGCGCGTGATGGGCCGCGTCGCCGGACCGGCCGCGGCCGCCGGTCGGCGCGTCGTGATCGAGGCGTGGCGGGATGGCGCGTGGGCGAAGGTCGCCTCCGGCACCGCACGGGACGACGGCGCGGCCGAGGTCTCGTGGCCGGCGCGACGGGGCGACCTCCTCCGCGCCCGCCTGGCCTCGGTCGAAGGCGAGCAGGACGGCGAGAGCGAGCCGGCGGTGCTGAGGGTCGTGGCCCGCATCTCGATCACGGCCGACCCACCGGGGAGGAACATCGCAGCGAACACGGTGGTCCGGTACGCCGTGACCGTCGACCCGGCGGCTCCTGCGGACGGCGTGCTCGCCTCCGTGGGCCCGACGGCTCGTGTCCAGGTCCGGTTCGGGAACGAGTGGCGGACCGTGACCGCCTGGCTCGGCCCGAGCGCGGGACGCGAGGCGACCTGGACGTTCGACGTGCGATGGACGCGCGGCCTCTGGCGGATCGCCTTCGAGTGGTCCCCGGTCGCCGCGCCGGACGTCGCCGGCGCCTCGACCGACTGGCTGGAGGTGAACGCGAAGTAGGGCCACCGCCGACGCGGCCGAGGCGGCGTCGGCGGTGGTACGGGCGCGGGCGGAGGGGGGCCGGCGCCGTGAGGCTGGGGGCCCACCCGTCCCGCGCCGGTCAGTGCAGGACGATGAAGCTTCCCGGGCCTACCGCCGACCCGAACGGCGACGTCACGCCGATCGGTCCCGTCGTCGCCCCGGCCGGCACCCGGGCGACGATCGTGGTGGGGCTGCGGACGGAGAAGGTCGCAGGGACCCCGCCGAAGGTCACGGACCTGACGTAGCCGAGGTTGGTCCCGAAGATCGTGACGAGACTGCCGTGGACGCCTGCCCGCGGGCTGAAGGACGTCACCGTCGGGACGAGGGTCGGCCCGGGTGTTGGCGAGGGCGTCGCCGCGGCCGGGCTCGGGCTGGGCGATGGACTCGGGCTCGGCGTGGGCGAGGTGGTCGGGCTCGCGGTGGGTGTCGGCGACGGGCTCGGCGTGGGTTCGGGCGGAGCGCCCGTGCCGTCGGTCGCGAGTCCGCGGCCGAAGCCGACGAGGCCGGTCACCCACGAGCTGGTGGCGTCGCTCCCGTCGATGCCGGAACGACCGATCGACGCGGTGTTGCCGACGGTCCAGTACACGTGCTGCGCGTCCACGGCCAGGCCCCACGGCCGAGAGAGGGCCGGGACGAGGGTGGAGGCCACGGGATCGGCCGTGCTCGCGCGGCCGATCGCGCCGATGGTGGCCCAGCTCGACCAGTAGACGAAGCCGCCCGCGGCCACCACGCGGCACGGCGCGGTGAGCCCGGACAGCCACGCGGGATCCGCCCCCGTCCCGTCGAGGTTCGCGCGGCCGATCGTCGACCCGGTCCCGCTGGCGAAGTTCGTCCAGTAGAGATGGGTGCCGTCGACGGCCACGCCCCCGTTCGTCATCGAGGCCGACCCGGCGATGAACACGGGGGTCACGCCGGTCCCGTCGAGGTTCGCGCGGCCGATCGCCCACACGCCGCCGGAGCTGTGCATCCAGTAGATGTGGGAGGCGTCGACCGCGAGGCCGGTCCCGTCGGCTCCGATCGTGATGAAGGACGGGTCCACCCCGGTCCCGTCCAGGTCGGACCGTCCGATCCGGGCGCCGACCTGGTCCATCCAGTACAGGTGCGCCGCGTCCGCAGCGACGTCGAGCGCGGATCCTCCCGGAGCGACGAACCCGTCCGTGAACCCCGACCCATCCGCCGCGATGCGCGCGATCCCGCTGGTCATCCGGGCGTTGTACAGGTATCCGCCCGCTGCCCGCGCGGGCCCGGCCGGAGGGACGGCCATGACCAGCAGTGCTGCGACGAAGCCCACGGCAGCGAGCGCCGCCAGTCGACGGGCCATCTCCGATCCTCCCGGTTCCTGCGATCCCGTTGGCAGACCGAGGGGACGCACCGGTCTGGGAGCGAGGCTACGGGCATGCCGCGCACCGGCCCATGGCGCGGTCGTCCGGGCGACGATGCGTCGTTCGTACGAGGGGACCGCCAGGTCGCGAAGCCGGGAGATGGTGAGCCCGCTGGGATTCGAACCCAGGACCAAGCGGTTAAAAGCCGCCTGCTCTGCCGCTGAGCTACGGGCCCGCGGGCAGTGTACCGCCGGCCCCGGCCGGTTCCGGATGGCGGCGGGGTACCTGCCCGGCCGCGCCGTCCCGTAGAATCGACCGCGTCGGGGGCACGCCCGCGCCGATGCCCCCGGGCGTCCCCGCGCGAGACCAACGGAGGGATCGGTTGCGCGACTTCCGGATCGTCGTCGCCGCGCACAGCGGCCTCGCCGCCGCGCTCGTCAGGAGCGCGGAACTGATCTGCGGCGAGCTGCGCGACGTGACGGCCGTCGGGATCGCACCGTCGGAGTCCCCGGAGACGTTCGCCGTGGAGCTCCGCCGCGCGATCGAGCTGGACGCGCGCCCCGTCCTCGTGCTCACGGACCTCGACGGGGGCACGCCGAGCATCGTCGCGGCGACGATCGCCGCCGACCGCCCAGGCACGACCGTCCTCGCGGGCGTCACGCTCGGGATGCTCGTCGAGGCTGCCACCAGCCCGGACGGACTCGGCGACGGCGCGGTGGGACGGCTCGTCGAGACCGGACGCGCCGGCATCGTGGACGTCACGGCCCGCCTTGCGGCGCGGGGCCGGTCGTGACACTCCGCCTCGTCCGGGTGGACGACCGCCTCATCCACGGACAGGTCGTCGCCGTCTGGCTCCGGGCGGTCGGCGCCGACCGCATCGTCATCGTGGACGACCGTGTCGCCGCCGATCCGTTCCTCGTGGACGTCCTCACCCTCGCAGCGCCCATCGGCGTGCCGGTCGAGGTCCTCGACGTCGCGTCCGCGGCGCCGCGAGTCACGGCGCGGGCCAGCGCCCACGACGCGTGCTTCGTCCTCGTGAAGTCGCCCGTGACCGCGCTCGCGCTCCTCCGCGCGGGCGTGCCGATCGGGGCCGTGAACCTGGGCGGGATCGGCGCCGGACCCGGCAGGCGTCCGCTCTACCGCACGATCTCCGCGAGCGACGAGGAGCGTGCGGCGCTCCGCGAGATCGAGGCGCTCGGCACGCCGGTGGAGATCCGCATCGTCGCCGACGACCGGCCCGTACCATTCGCCTCGGTGGACCGAACATGACGACCCTCACCCGCATCCGCCGGTCGCGCTCCGGGCGGCCCGTTGCCCGCGCCGCCGGCGACCGGCGGCTGCGCGCGGCGGCATCGCTCATCGGGCTCGCGGCAGCCGCGATCGCGGTCGTGACCGTCGGGCTCCTGCCCGGGACCGCGATCGGCGCGGACGCGTCGACGTCGACGGCCGTGACGGTCACGCCGCTCCAGGCGGCGCTCATCGGGCTGGGCTACTACTTCTCCTTCAGCCCCTGGTGGTTCGGCGCGAACTTCTTCACGTTCTATCGCCCGCTCGTCGCGGGCCTGTGCGTCGGCATCATCCTCGGCGATCCGGCGGAGGGGGCGCTGATCGGCGCGACGATCAACCTCTTCTACCTCGGGTTCATCGCGGCAGGCGGCTCGATCCCGAGCGACCCGTCGCTCGCCGGCTGGCTCGGGACGACGATCGCGATCGCCGGCGGCCTCTCGTACGGGGAGGCCCTCGCGCTCGCGGTCCCGCTCGGGCTGCTGGGGACGGTGACCTTCTACACGCGGATGACGGTGGACTCGGCGTTCGTCCACCTCGCCGACCGCTACGCCGAGCGCGGATGGCTGCCCGGCCTGACCCTCGCGAACGTCATCTACCCGCAGATCTTCCTGCTCGTCCTCACGTTCGTCCCCGTCTTCCTCGCGACCCTCAACGGCGTCCCATTCATCGTGGACCTGCTGCACGAGCTGCCGGTCTGGGTGATCTCGGGGCTCGCGGTGGCCGGCGGCGTGCTGCCCGCGATCGGCATCGCGATGAACATGCGGTTCATCTTCCGGTGGCCGTTCTCGCCCTACTTCTTCATCGGCTACTTCATGGTCATCGCCTCGGGCCGGACCCTGCCCATCGTCGTCATCGGCGCCCTCGGCCTCGCGATCGCCGCGCTCCACGTGGTGTTCACCACCACGCCGGCACCCCTGCCCGGGACGGGGAGGGACGCACCGGCCACGCCGCCACCCCCCGCCCCGGAGCCCGCCGCGATGGAAGGCACGCCGGCAGCGTCGTCGGAGCCGGGCGGGCCGGGCACCTCGGCCGTTCCTGCGGGGCCGCGCGTGTCGCGCGTGGACGTCCATCGCTCGTGGCTGCTGTGGACGTTCTTCGCCCACGCGAACTACAACTACGAGCGGCTCCAGGCGACGGGCTTCGCGCACGCCATGGCCCCGATCATCCGCCGGCTGTACACGGCGCCCGAGGAGATCAAGGGGGCGATGCGCCGCCACCTCGTCTTCTACAACACCTCGCCGGAGTTCGGCGGCGCGATCAATGGCGCCGTCATCGCGATGGAGGAGCAGCGCGCGGGCGGAGCCGACATCGACGACGACGCGATCAACTCGGTGAAGACGGGGCTCATGGGCCCGGTCGCCGGGATCGGCGACACCATCACGCAGGGGACCGTGACGCCGCTCCTTCTCGCGCTGGGGATCTCGATCACCGGCGTGCCCACCGTCATCAACGGCCAGCCGCCCGACCTCACGGCGGTGACCGGGAACCCTCTCGGCCCGATCGTCTACCTGGTCCTGGAGACCGCGTTCCTTCTCGTCGTCGGCTACGTCTTCTTCATGCAGGGGTACGCGCGCGGCCGCGGCCTCATCGTGGACGTGCTCCGCGACGGGCGGCTCGGCCAGCTCGTCACCGGGGCGAGCGTGCTCGGCAACCTCGTCCTCGGGGCGCTCGGCGCCACGTTCGTCTCCCTGTGGCTGGCGCCGACCGTGACGATCGGGAGCGCGTACCTGGAGCTGCAGCGCGGCCTGCTCGACAAGGTCCTCCCGGGGCTCCTGCCCCTCGCGCTCATCCTCGGGACGTGGTGGCTCCTGCGGCGCCGGGTGAGCCCGCTGCTGCTGCTCGTCGTGTACCTCGCGGCGTCGATCGTCGGCTCGTACCCGTTCTTCGGCGACGCGCCGCAGTACGTGACGGACCAGTGCGGCTCGGCCCTCTTCCAGCCGTACGGCCCGTGCCCCGAGCCGTCGCCGTCGGCTTCGCCGGCGACGGAGTAGCGCGCCTCCGCGTCCGGGCTGACGCGGGGCCCGCGACAGCGCATCATCGCGCCGTGGCCCAGGACACGGACCCGGAGCTGGCCGCCATCGTCCGCGCGCTCGAGAGCACCGTGCGAGCCGGCGGCGAGGCGGACGTGCGGATCGGGCGGTCCGCGGCGGTCCGGGTCCGCGTGGAGGAGGGCACGACGGGCATGCGCATGCGCGCCACGGCTTCTGCGCTCCCGCCCGCGGTCGCCCGCGAGCTCGAGGTGCTCGGATGGCGGGCGATCGAGCGCCGCGTCTACCGGTCGCCGTCGATGCCTCGCCGGCGCGGTGCCGACCGCGGGGCCGCCGAGGCGGTGCGCTCCGAGTCGGTCGTGGACGACGTCTCGCGGACGTGGCCGATCGTCGCGACGCGCGACGTGGACGACGTCGCGCTCGACGTCCTGGAGGCCGTGGACGTCATCGCCGGACCGGAGGCGGGAGGCGCCGTCGTCGCGCGCCATGTCCCCCTTGGCGACGA
>JALOOH010000287.1 GCA_025454515.1 Chloroflexota bacterium | reverse complement strand
GTTGCATCGGTCAGCGACCTGCCTGCCGCGCCCTCCGGCGACGTGCTCGCGTTGACATAGGAGCGAGCGGACGCAACTATAGAAAAGCCCCGTCTGAGCGGGGCGTTCTGGGTGGTTCCTATGAAGCCGACGCGGGGACTCGAACCCCGGACCCCTTCATTACGAGTGAAGTGCTCTACCAGCTGAGCTACGTCGGCGAAGCGGCTGTGCCGCGCCGGGAAGAATAGCGCCCGGGGGGCCGGCGGCACCCCGGGCGGGCCGGTCTACCGGGGGCGCGGGAGCACGGTGAAGCGGGCGGTGCGGGCGGCCGAGGCGTTGCCGGCGGCGTCGCGCACGACCACCCGGGCCTGGTAGCGGCCGGGGGCGAGCAGGCGGCCGCCCAGGCGGCCGGTGAAGCGCACCTGGTTCTGGCCGAGCAGCCCGGTGGCGGCCAGCGCGCCGCGGCGCACCAGGCGCACGCAGACCCGGCCGCGGAGGCCCGGGCGCGGGACGACGCAGCGGGTGCGCACGCGCTTGCCCGGGAGCACCCGGGAGACGGTGATCGCGACCCGGCCGGGCTCGGAGAGCCGGAACCGGAAGGCGGTGCCGGTGGCCGGCCGGCCGCGGCGGGCGGCGGCCACGCGAAGGCCCGCGCGGAAGCGCGCCGGGGTGGCGCGAAGGCCCGAGAGGACCGGCGCGAGGGTGTCCGGGGTGGCCTGCTGACCCCCTGCGCCGGGCGCACCGCCGGGGGCCGGTGCGGCCGGGGGCGCCGGCGCGACCGGCGCGGCGACCGGCCCGAAGGGACAGTCCCCGCGCAGCGAACGGCCGACCACCCGCTCGAAGTCCACCCCGGGCGGCTGGGTGACGAGGTTGTCGGCCGCGGTGGTGAAGGCGACGCAGTCGCCGTTGCCGCTGATCGCGGGATCGCCGCTGAAGGAGTTGCCGAGGGCGCCGCCGGGGCCCGGCGCGCGGGAGACCATCGCGGTCGTGTTGGCGACCAGGTCCCGGAGCGCGACGTCGCTCGTGCCGTTCTGATCCCCGGCGACCAGGTCCGGGGCGGTGGTCTCGAAGACCACCCGGGTGCCGTCGGCGCTGATCGACGGCCGCCTCGACGCACCGGTCGGGCTGATGCCGTTCGCACCGTTCGTGCGGCTGACCAGGAGCGTCTCGTTGCTTGCGAAGTCGCGCACGAAGATGTCGCGCGAGGGGCCGTTCGCGTCGCCGCCGGTGACCAGGTTGGTGGCGAGCGAGGCGAAGGCCACGCGCTGGCCGTCGTCGGAGAGGGAGGGGGAGGAGCTCACGTCGTTGCCGATCACGACGGCGGCGCCGGTCCGCCGCGAGGCCAGGAGCGTCTGGCCGGCCGCGACGTCGCGCACGAACACGTCGGGGTCGTCGACGTTGGCGTCGCCGCCCGCGATGTTCCCGGCGGATGAGGTGAACGCCACGCGGCTGCCGTCGAAGTCGAGGGCGGGATCGCCGGAGGGCGCATCGCCGGCCAGCGCGTCGCGGCTCGCGATCGTGGTCGTGCCCGCCGCGAGATCGCGCAGATAGACGTCGGCGAGCGCGTTCGTGTCCACGCCCGGGGCCATGAGCTCGCGGGTGACGAACGCGACGCGCAGCCCGTCGCCGCTGATGGCCGGGTCACCCGAGGGGACGGCGGGGACCTGGCTGCCGTCGGGCCGCACCGACGCGCGGATCGTCTGCCCGCCGGCCACGTCGCGCACGAAGACGTCGGGCTGGGCGTTGGTGTCGCCGGGCACGAGATTCGTGGCCGAGGAGGCGAACGCGATGCGGTTGCCGTCGGCGCTGATCGCCGGGGCGCCCGCCGGGCTGCCCGGCCCGGTGACCAGGCCCTGGCCCGAGCTGGCCGAGGGGCCGTCGGCGGCCGCGCCCGCCGCTCCGTCGGCCCGGCTGATCAGGATCGTCTCGCCGGTCAGGTTGTCGCGCCGGTAGACGTTGGTGAAGGCGTCCACGTCGTCGGCCGCCAGGTCGTCCTCATCGGAGAGGAACACCGTGTAGCGGCCGTCGGCGCTCATCGCGTCGACCGCCTCCTCGCTGCGCTGGCGGGCGCGCAGGGTGCTCAGGTTGACGCCGCTGCGGAACGGCTCGACCCCGTCGGGGCGCGAGAGGTGCGCGGGTCCGGCGATGGTGAACCCGAGGGGCCTGCCGTAGACCTGGGTGAAGTCGTCGTCGTCGGTGGCGCCGGCGTTCGCCGCCTTCGTGGTGAACACGAGGTAGTCGGCGTTCAGCGCGAGCGACGGGCTGGCCGACGCACCGTCGTACTGGGCGCTCACCGGCGGGCCGCCCCGGCTCTGGCGCGAGGTGACCCCCGACCCGAGGACGTCGGTGCGCAGGAAGACGTCCGCGACCCCGTTGGTGTCGCCGGCCACCAGGTTGTCGGCGATCGAGGTGAATGCCACCCAGGTGCCGCCGCCGTTGATGGAGGGCTCGCCGGACGACTGCGCCCCCGCGGCCCCGGCGCCCCCGCTCGCCCGGCTGACCAGCACGATGTCGCTCGCCGCGGGAAGGGCGTCGTCCCAGACGAAGACATC
>JALOOH010000286.1 GCA_025454515.1 Chloroflexota bacterium | reverse complement strand
TGGACCCGCTGGCTCATGCCGAGCGTCGCGTTCGCCCGCTTCACGGCGTCGTCGACCGACGCGCGCAGGGCGGCCGGGTCCTTCAGGCCGGCCGGGGCGGCGGAGGGGACGTCGCCTCCCTGCGGGATCCGGGCCGCGCCGGGAGCGAGCACGATGGCCTCGATCCGGCCGGGCGCTGTCTCGACGACCACCGAGTCGCGGACCCCGGCGACGCGGAGGGCGTTCTCGACGTCCTCCGGGTAGACGTTGAACCCGTTGGGCAGGACGATGATGTCCTTCGTCCGGCCCATGAGGATCAGGCGCCCCTCGTCGTCGAAGCGCCCGATGTCGCCGCTGCGGTACCAGCCATCCTCGGTCATCGCGGCGGCGGTCGCGGCAGCATCGTTCCAGTAGCCCTTGAACAGCTGCGGTCCGCGGAGCAGGATCTCGCCGTCCGGCGCCAGCCGGCACTCGCCCGGCGGCTGCGCCCTCCCCACCGTCCCGGGTCGGTGGTCCTCGCGGGTGTTGCAGGTGCCGAAGCCCGACTCGGTCGAGCCGTACCCCTGGATGACGACGACGCCGATGTCCTCCCACGCCTGCTGGAGAGCCGGGGGGAGGAACGCGGCGGTGCACACGACGAGCCGCAGCTCGCCGCCGAGGCCCTCGTGGACGCGCTTGAACATCCGCCTCCGGACAGGGTACGGGAGCCGCCGCGCCACGCCGCGCATGCGGCGGAACGTCTCGGCGCGGCCGGTCTTCTCCGCCTCCCGCTCGATGGTCTGCCAGATCAGGTCGAGCACCTGGGGGACGAAGATCATCGCGGTCACGCGCCGCTCCCGGACGGCGCCGAAGATCACCCGCGGGTTCCGGCTCCGGACGTAGAGGACGCTCGCCCCCACGTCGAGGACGTAGAACGTGCCGATCGCCTGCTCCAGGAGGTGCGAGAGCGGCAGCAGCGAGACCGTCCGGTGCTCCATCTCGGGGAGGATCCGGTGGCAGAGCGCCACCGACGCGAGGACGTTGTCGTGCGCGAGCATCACGCCCTTGGGCGTGCCGGTCGTCCCCGACGTGTAGACGAGCTCCCAGATCTCGTCCGGGCGCGGCTTCTCCCAGGCCGCGACCTGGTCGTCCACGTCGTGGGGGATCGCCGCGCCGGGCTCGCCGGCGAGGGCCTCGACGGTCGTCGTGGGGAAGTGCTCGAGGCCCGCGTCGCGAGGGTCGGGGGCATCGCGGCCGGTGCCGAGCGCGAGGTGCTTCGCGCCGGAGCTCGCGACGATCCGGGCGACCGCGTCGGGCGCCATCCGCAGGTCCAGCGGGACGAGCACCAGCCGGGCCATCATCGCGCCGAAGTAGACGGCGGGCAGCTCCGGCATCGACGGCGACCAGGTGAGGAGGCGGTCGCCCGGCTGCAGCCCGAGGGCGCGCAGCCGCCACGCCGCCAGGCGGGAGCGGTGCAGCAGGTCGGCGTACGTCCACTCGACGAGCGTGCCGTCGTCGCGGCGCAGCGCCAGCGACGGTCGCGCGGCGTACCGTGCGCAGGCCTTCTCGATGAGGTCGACGATCGTGGTCGGCGCGTTCGCGGTCATCGGCGACTCCCGTGCGACGCCGCGGCCGCCGCGACGGCGGTCCGGGCCCGGCACCGGCGATGGTACGCACCGCGGGAAGCCCTTCCGACAGGGCCGAACGTCGCGGCGGACGGCGGGTCGACGACCCGGCGCGGCGGAGACCTGACCGAGCCTTGACCGGCGCGCGACGATCGGGGCATGGACGAGCACCCCTTCGAGCGCACGGACGACCTCGTCGCCGCCGCGCACCTCCCCGAGCGGGGGATCCTCAGCCAGACGATCTCGGACGCGGATGGCGTCCGGGTCGTCCTGTTCGGCTTCGCGACGGGCGAGGAGCTGTCCGAGCACACCTCCGCCCGGGCCGCGATCCTCGAGGTCGTGGCCGGGACGGCGGAGCTCGTGGTCGGCGTCGAGTCGTTCGCGGGCCGGCCCGGCACGTGGGTCCGGATGCCGCCGCGGATGCCTCACTCGATCCACGCGACGTCGCCGCTCGTGCTGCTCCTCACGCTGCTCCCGGAGCGAGACGGGGGCGCGGGCGAGGCCTGAGCCGGGAGAGGCGCGCAGCGGGCCCCGGGGTCAGGTCGGCTGGATCGGGACGGCGACCCCGAACCCGTCGAGCAGGACCATCAGGCGGCTGCCCGCCTCCGGGTCGGGCGCGGCCGCCTCCGACCACGTCGAGAAGACGACCGTGGAGCCAAGCAGGCGGAGCGCGAACCGCGCATCCGTCGGGAACTGGACGCGGCCGGGGCCGGTCGCGAGGTAGGCGGCCATCTCCCTCGCCGCGTCATACGCGGCCTGCGGGTCGCCGAGGTCGTAGACGACGATCCGTCCCTGTCCCGGGTCGTCGGGGAGGACGGCGCGGAGCACGATCCGCGGGGCGGTCGCGAGCCCCGCCGTCTCGGCCGGACGGTACGGGGCGTCCTCGTCCACGAGCGAGATCCCGGCCGCGCGCAGGGTCCCCTCGAGCTGCACGCGCGTCGCCTGCATCGGCGCGCTCAC
>JALOOH010000285.1 GCA_025454515.1 Chloroflexota bacterium | reverse complement strand
CGGGGTCGCCAAGAGCGACAGCGTCGTGGACGTGGGGATGCTCGAGCACGCGGTGCGCGACGTGCTGAACCGCACGGCGCTCCGGCGGTTCGCCGTCCTCGACCCCCTGAAGATCGTCGTCGAGGACTATCCCGAGGGTCGCGTGGAGGAGATGCAGGTCGCGAACAACCCGGAGGACCCGGCGGCCGGGACCCGGACGGTGCCCTTCACGCGGGAGCTGTGGATCGAGCGCGAGGACTTCATGGAGGAGCCGCCCGCGAAGTTCTTCCGCCTCGCGCCCGGGCGCGAGGTGCGCCTGCGCGGCGCGTACTTCGTCACGTGCCGCGAGGTCGTGAAGAACGAGGCGGGCGAGGTGGTCGAGCTGCGCTGCACGCACGACCCGGCCACGCGCGGGGGCGATTCCCCCGACGGCCGGCGGCCGAAGGCGACGCTGCACTGGCTCTCGGCGGGGCACGCCGCGCCCGCGGAGGTGCGGCTGTACGACCACCTGTTCTCGCGACCGGACCCCGGGGCCGGCGGCGACCTCTTCGCGGACCTGGCCCCCGATTCCGAGGTGGTGCTCCCCGACGCGCTCGTGGAGCCCGGGCTGGCCGGGCTCCCTGTCGGCGAGACGGTCCAGTTCGAGCGGCTCGGGTACTTCACGCCCGATCCCGACACATCGCCCGGCAGACCCGTGTTCAACCGGACGCTGACGCTGAAGGACACGTGGGCGAAGCTGCAGGCTCGGGGCCGCCACGACACGCCCTGACCGCGCGCCGTCGCGGGCAGCCTCACCGATCACCCACCCGACGACCGTCGGCTGACGCGGCGCGCGCTCGCGCGGACCGGCGCCTCCCGGATGGCTACGATGGGCGCAGCGTGCGGCGCCCCGCCGCAGCGTGAGGGGGATGCCTCGCGTGGCTGACGTCAGGGCGACCCCGGGTGGCCCCGGGTCGGAAGCGTCCCCTGCTCCGCCCTCCCCGGCTACGACCGCGGGTGGCTGGTCCTCGACGTGGGCGCGACGTCCGCGACCGCGGCCCGCTCGCATCCTCCGTCGCGGCCGCCGTGCGCGAGCGGGCCGGGACGACCAGCGTCGTCGAGATGACCGACCCCTCCGCCGTCTTCCCGACGGTGGACGCGGCGGTGCCGCATCTCGCGGCAGGTGGGCCGGAGAGGGACGAGACGTCGGGCGCCTGACGCCCGCGGACGCGGGCAGGGCGCGACGAGAGAGGAGTGCTCGATGTCGGACGATCGCGAGCAGGGAGCCGTGCCGGAGGCGCCGGCCGGGACGACGCCCCCGGCGAACCCGTACGGGACGCCGCCCGGGATGGGCATCACGATCCCGCCGTACTACCTCCCGACGCCGTCGGTGCGGAACAAGAACAACTACTTCCCGCAGGCCGAGCCGCTCGGTCCCGACGAGATGCGGATCATCTTCATGGGCAGCAACCCGTGGCCGCCCCGGATGTCCCAGGCGGCGACCTGCATGATGGTCGAGCTGGGCAACGGGAAGCGGTTCTTCTTCGACTTCGGGCCCGGATGCCTCCGGAACATCATCGCCAACCAGGTGCCGGTCCCCGAGATCAACGACATCTTCCTGAGCCACCTGCACATCGACCACATGGGGGAGATCCCGTACCTCTACCAGTTCGCGCCCTTCAACGGCCGGTGGAAGCCGCTGCGCATCTACGGCCCCTCGAGCTCGCGACCCGAGCTCGGCACGAAGGCGCTCGCCGAGGCAATCAAGGCGATGGGGCGGTGGACGTCGGTCCAGGCCGAGGGGATGCCGCTCCAGGGCGGCTACGAGATCGAGGCCAACGAGTTCGACTTCCGGGACGACGGCGGGGCGTGCTACGAGCAGGACGGCGTCCGGATCATCCACTGGCGGCGGTCCCATGCGTGCGACGGGGCATCCGCGTTCCGCCTCGACTGGAACGGGCTCTCGTTCGTCTGGACCGGCGACGGCAAGCCGGACAGGCTCACCGCGCAGTATGCGAAGGGGGTCGACGTCTTCGTCTCCGAGATGGCCGTGGACATGGTGCGGCTGTGGGCGCTCAAGCAGGGGGTCGCGCCGTTCATCGGGGCATGGACGCTGGACAACTACCACACGACCCACTACGCGCTCGGCTACCTCGCCGCGCTCGTGCAGCCGCGGCTCGCGATGGCGACCCACGTCTCGTTCGACCGTGAGCTCATCGGCGAGATGGTCGCCGGCATCCGCACGCACTACGACGGGCTCTTCGCGTTCGGCATCGACCACACCGTCGTCAACGTGACGAAGGAGCGGATCTGGATCAGGGAGGCGGCCCTCCCGGAGACCTCGAACACGCTGCGGCCCGCGCAGGACTGGACGCTCCAGAACGAGTTCGACGGCAAGGTGCCCGAGCCGGTCATGGCGAGCAACCCGATCCCGGCGGACCAGATGCGTCAGTGGGCGCGGATGCCCGCCCAGTTCCCGATGAACCCGCTCAACACGCTCCTCGCGCCCGGGTACGGCGACCCGGCCCCGGACCAGGGGGCGACGGCCGGGCAGGCCGCCCCCGGCGGCGGAGCGCCCGGCGGGACGGGTCCCGGCGGCGTCGCTGCAGGCGGCTGAGCGCGGGACCCTTGCATCGGCGGCCCCGCAGCGAGTGCGGGGCCGCCCTCACGGGCTGCGCCGGTCTGACCGCCGTCGGCTCGTCCCGGCGGCGGCGCGCCCTCGGGCGACCGCGTACCCTTCGCGGGTATCGAAGCACCGGTCACGGAGGACGACGATGGCGGAGCGACGCGAGATCGCGGCGAACGAGGATCCCGTCTGCGGGATGACCCCGGACGTGGAGCAGGCCCGGG
>JALOOH010000284.1 GCA_025454515.1 Chloroflexota bacterium | reverse complement strand
CTGGCTGCCGCTCTGCATCGCCACCGCGACGTTCGCGCGCTTGAGCGAGAGCACGTCGTTCACGCCGTCCCCGATCATCGCGACGTACCCGCCACTCCGCCGCAGCGCCCCGACCAGCCGCTCCTTCTGAGCGGGCGTGATCCGTCCGAAGATGTCGGTGGCGCGGGCGAGCGCCGGCAGGCTCGCGTCGTCGGTCGCATCCACGTCGGCCCCCGACAGGAGCGCGAGGTCGCTGCCGAGGCCCACCTGGCGCGCGAGCGCGGAGACCGTCGCCGGGTCGTCGCCGGAGATCACCTTGGGAGCGACGCCGGCCGCACGGAAGCGCGCGAGCGTCTCGGCCGCGTCCGGCCGGAGGACGTCGCGCAGGACGACGATCCCCAGGACGCGCATGCCGTCCGGCAGGGTCGCGTCGTCGTCGTCGGCGATCGGCTCGGCCGCCGGCCCATGGACGAGGAGCAGGACCCGGAGGCCCCGATCCGCCCGCTCGGCGATGGGCCCCGCCACCGCCTCCCACGAAGCGTCGGGGAGATACGGCCGGAGCATCTGCGGCGCGCCGAGCGCGTACGTGCCGGCAGGGAGCGGCGCCGCCGCGGGGCCCGGCCTCGCGGCGGAGGCGTCGGCGGGCGCCGGTCCGTCCACGACGACCGCGCTCCACTTGCGGGCGGACGAGAACGAGACGTCGGAGATCACGGGCACGGCCGCTGCCGGGTGTGCGGCCGCGATCGCGTCGGCGGTCTTGTTCCGGACGGCCTGGCTCGCCACGACCGTGCCGAGGATCGCGGCCACGTCCGTGCCGTCGTCCACGGGGACCACCTCGGCGAGCGTGAGCTCGTTCGTCGTGAGCGTGCCGGTCTTGTCGAGGCAGAGGACATCCACGTTCGACAGCGATTCGATCGCGTTCGCCTGCTGGACCAGTGCGCCGAACCGGCTGATGCGGACCGCCCCGAGCGCGTAGGCGATCGCGATCGACACGAAGAGGCCGTTGGGGATGAGCCCCGCGAGGATCGTCGCCTGCCCGACCGCGTCGCCCGGATCCATGAGCGTGACCACCGCGTTCACCAGCAGCACGAACTCCAGGTACACGACGATGAGCAGGACGAGCCGGATGACGAGGTTGATCTGGCGCTGGAGCGGCGTGAGGACGCGGCGGAAGGAGCGGGCGCCCGCTGTGATCCGGCCGGCGACGCTCTCGGCACCGACGGTCCGGACGACGTACCGCCCCGTGCCGGTGACGCAGTAGCTGCCCGAGAAGACGGGCTCGCCGGGGACCTTCTCGATCTGGTCGGACTCGCCGGTGAGCTGCGACTCGTCGGCGCGGAACCTGCCGACCGTGGTCACGCCATCGACGACGACCTGGTCGCCGGGTCCGACCGCGACGAGGTCGCCGACGACGAGCTCCGATGGGGAGACGGCGCGTTCGATGCCGTCTCGGACGACCGTGGCCGTGGGGGCCGTGAGGAGGGCGATGCGGTCCAGCGTCCGCTTCGCGCGGACCTCCTGGACCACGCTCACGACGATGTTCGTCGAGATGACGCCGAGAGAGACGAGCGCGTCCATGGGACGTCCGACGAGCACGAGCGCGATGCCCAGGATGAAGAGCACGTCGTTGACGAACGTGAAGACGTTCTCGCGGACGATCCGGGCGTACGTGCGCGTCGTGGGCGGCGGGGCCGGGTTGCCGAGGCCCGCAGCGCGCCGCTCCGCGGCCTCGGCGTCGGAGAGACCGGTCCCGGGCGTCGGGGCGAGGGCGGCCGCGTCGCCCGGATCGGTCATCGCCAGGTGCGCGCTTCGTCCGGGTAGAGCCGCACACGCCGGTACGGCTCGCGGCCGCGCGAGCGGCTCACGATGTTCGCCCGCTCGGCCATCTGGTGCTGGAGGCGACGGATGTACGCGCTCTGCGGCGAGAGCTCCACGGGCGCCGACTCGCGCAGGACCAGCCCGATCGCCTCCTCCGTCTCCCGGAGCGCGGCCTCGCGCGGATCGACCTCCAGCGCGAAGATCGATGTGAGGCTCGCCTCCATCTGGACGATCGTGTTGCTCTTGAGGACGTAGATGGGCAGGCCGCGCGATTCGGCCTCGCGGATCGCACCGCTCTTCTGGCGGAACTCGGTGCGCAGCGTCATGACGACGTCCGAGTCGTCGATGTCCCGCGCGACGATCACGGGCAGCTGGAGCTCGCGGACGGCCTGCTCCAGGCGCTTCCGGCTGATCCCGTGCGGCAGGACGCGGATCGTCGGGAGGATCGACGAAGCCTCCTCGCCGCCGGCACCGCGGATCGTGCCGCCGAAGGCTTCACGCGCGTCATGGACCGCGCGGTCAGCGAGGGCCTCGTCGTCCGCGTCGAGATCGTCGTCCGGGATCGCGGCCAGGGCCGACGCGCCGCCCGAGGCGCCGGCCGGGCCGCCCGAGGCGCCGGCCGCGCCGGCCGCCGCGGACGCGAGGTCCGCGGCGTTCGCCGGCCCGGTCCCCTCCTCCGCGTGGATCGCCTCGATCGCGCGGGACGCCGCCGCGCGCCACTCGCGCTGCCGCTCCATCTCGCGAGCGTCC
>JALOOH010000283.1 GCA_025454515.1 Chloroflexota bacterium | reverse complement strand
TCCCCGTCGTCTTCGACCGCGCGCAGGTCGAGGTCATGCGCGGCTGCACCCGCGGCTGCCGCTTCTGCCAGGCGGGGATGCAGTTCCGGCCGCTCCGCGAGCGGCCCGCCGCCGTGGCGATCGAGGCGGCGGACGCGATCCTCGCGGCGACCGGCTACGAGGAGATCGGGCTCACGAGCCTCTCCACCGCCGACTACACCGACGTGCGCGAGGTCGCGCTCGCGATCCGCGACCGCCATCCGGAGGTGCACGTCTCGATCCCCAGCACCCGCGTGGACGCGTTCACGGTCGACCTGACGGACGCCGCTGAAGTTCTACTTCATGATCGGCCTGCCGGGCGAGACGATGGACGACGTCCTCGGCATCGCGGCGATCTGCCGGCGCGTCCTCGCGATCGGGCGGCGCCACCACGGCGACCGGGCGCAGGTGAAGGCGAACGTCTCGACGTTCATCCCCAAGCCGCTCACACCCTTCCTCTGGGACGGCCAGGACCCGATGCCGGTGATCGAGGAGAAGGTCGCGGCGCTCCAGCGCGCGCTGCGCGGGCGGGGCCTCGACCTGAGCTGGCACGACGCCGAGAGCGCGATCCTTGAGGCCGCGCTCTCGCGTGGCGACCGACGCCTCGGCGCCGTCATCCGGCGGGCATGGGAGTCGGGTGCGCGGTTCGACGCGTGGAACGACCACTTCCGGTTCGACCTCTGGATGGCAGCGTTCGCGGCGGAGGGCCTGGACCCGGCCTGGTACGCGCAGCGCGACATCCCGCTCGACGAGACGCTCCCGTGGGCGCACCTCGACGGCGGCGTGACCGACGCCTTCCTCCAGAAGGAGTGGCAGCGGTCGCGCGACGAGCGGACCATCCCCGACTGCCACTGGGACGCCTGCTACGACTGCGGCGTGCCGGACGCGACCGGGTTCGCGTGCCGGACGGGCGAGGACGGGCCGCGCGCGGCGCTCGTGACGGTCGAGCCGCTGAAGCCGGGCGCGGACGACCCCCGGGTCCGCCGGCGCTGGGCGTACGTGGGGCCGCCGGGAGACCCGCGACGCCCGGGGCCCGCGGCCGACGCCGCCGGGCGGTAGCATCGGGGCGGATGGACCCCCTCCTCGCCCTCCAGGCCGGCCACCTCGCCCCGGGAACGGTGCCGTTCGCTGCCGGCGATGCGAACACGACCGGGATCTTCCTCGCGCTGTTCGTCCTCCTCGCGGCCGCGAAGGTCGGCGAGGAGATCTTCCGACGCCTCCGGCAGCCGGGGATCGTCGGCGAGCTCATCGGCGGCTTCATCGTGGGGCCGTACGCGCTCGGCCTCGTGAGCGCCGCCTCGCTGGAGCCCGGCGGTGCGGTCGCGGTCTTCGCCGAGCTCGGCGCCGTGATCCTCCTGTTCTACGTCGGCCTGGAGGTCCGCACCGACGACCTGCTCTCGGTGGGCAAGCCGGCGCTCGCGACCGCGCTCATCGGGATGCTGCTGCCCGTCCTCGCCGGCGTGGGCGTGGGCCTCGTGCTGGACGTGGGCGTGGCGACGTCCGCGTTCTTCGGCCTCGCCCTCGCGGCGACGAGCATCGGGATCACGAGCCGCGCCCTCGCGGAGATGGGGGTGCTCGACCGCCGGTTCGCCCGGATCGTCCTGGGGGCCGCGATCGTGGACGACATCCTCGCCCTGATCCTCATCGGCGTGGTGACGGGCGTCGTGGAGGGCGACCTCTCCGCGTCCACGCTGCTCGTCGCCCTGTCGGGCGTGGGCCTCGTCGTCCTCGGCTTCGTCGTCGCCCGCCGCGTGCGGGGGCTCCCCAAGACCGCGTTCACGTGGCCGCTCTTCGCCGACACGCCGCTCGTCGTCGCGTTCCTCCTCATGCTCGCGCTCGCGATCGTGTCGTCGGTCGCGGGGCTCGCCGCGATCATCGGGGCGTTCGTCGCGGGGCTGATCATCGCGGAGACCGAGGCGCAGCACGACGTGGAGCACGAGACGCGCACGCTCGTGACGATCTTCGTCCCGTTCTTCTTCGCGTACACCGGCGCCCGCGTGGACATCGCCGCGTTCCTGGAGCCGGAGGTCGTCGTGATCTCGCTGGCGCTCGGCGTCCTCGGGGTCCTGACGAAGGCGATCGGGGGCATCGTCGGCGCCTGGTCCGCGGGGCGTTGGACCTCCGTCGCGGTCGGGTTCGGGATGGTGCCCCGCGGCGAGGTCGGGATCGTCGTCGCCGGCCTGGGGGTGTCGCTCGGGATCCTGAGCACCGAGGGCTTCAACGAGGTCCTTGCCGCCGTGGTCATCACGACGATCGCGGCGCCCTTCCTGCTGCGGTTCGCGGTCCCGCGGGCGCTGCGCGAGCCGGGCAACGAGCCGCAGGGCGAGCCGGGGACGGCCGCTGCCTGACCGTCTGCGGGCCCCGGGCCGCTGTCCGACGCCCCTACGGGCTCTCGGCCGGCGGCGTCTCCACGGGCGTCCCGGCCACGGCCCGCACCAGGTCGCTCTCGTGGTCCGAGAGACGGCGGAAGAAGTGGCGGTACACGTCCCGGGCCGCGGCGGCGATCGGCACGGCGAGGATGGCACCGAGAAGTCCGTACACCGCGCCCCCGAGGACGATGACGAACAGGACAGCGGCCGGGTGCAGCTCGACGGCGTCGCCCTGGATCTTGGGGACGAGGAACGTGTTCTCGAGCTGCTGGATCGCCAGGTAGAGGAGGAAGACCGCGACGAGCGCCAGGGGCGAGACCGTTGCGCCGAGGATCACCGCGGGGATCGCGCTGATGATCGGGCCGATGATCGGCAGAAGCTCCAGGAACGCCGCCAGCACGGCGAGGATGATCGAGAACCGCAGGAAGACCGGGTCGATGAAGATCCCGAGGAGCACGAGGCCGGCGAGGGTGGCG
>JALOOH010000282.1 GCA_025454515.1 Chloroflexota bacterium | reverse complement strand
CGAGAGCCGTCCCGCCCGCCGGGGGAGTCGCGTGCAGGCCGTCTTTCTGACGATCGTCTCCAGGAACTACCTGGCGTTCGCCCGCACGCTGATGGCATCGGTGCGCGAGCACCACCCCGACTCGGTCCGGTACGTCATCCTCGCGGATCGTCCGGCCGAGGCGGACGCGGTGCCCACCGACCTGTTCCGGCTGGTGCCGGCGGACCGGCTGCCCGTCCCGCACCTCGAGCACTTCGCGTTCCGCTATTCGATCCTCGAGTTCAACACGGGCCTCAAGCCGTACGCGCTCGCGTGGGCCGCGACGCGCCATCCCGACAGCGCCGTCATCTACCTTGACCCGGACATCCTCGTGCTCGGCCCGCTCGAGCGGGTGGCGGAGCAGCTGGATGGCGGCGCCCTCGCCGTGCTCACGCCGCACCTCACCGCACCGCTCGACGACCGCGGGCATCCGGACGAGCGGGAGATCCTCCGCGCCGGGAGCTTCAACCTCGGGTTCATCGCCGTCGGGCCGCACCCGCAGCGCCCGGCGCTGCTCCGCTGGTGGGGCCGCCGCCTGGAGTACGGCGCACGCGTGGACCTCGACGCCGGGTACTTCACCGACCAGCGGTGGATCGACCTTGTCCCGGGGTTGTTCCCGGACATCTCGGTCCTCCGGGCGCCCGGGTACAACGTCGCGTACTGGAACCTCCCGCACCGGGACCTCGACGTCGACGGGAAGGGCCGACTGCTCGCCTGCGGCCAGCCGGTGGCGTTCGTCCACTTCTCCGGGATCGACACGCAGCGCCCCGAGCGGTTCTCGCGTCACCAGGATCGCTTCACCGCGGACACGATCGGCGCGCTCAAGCCCACGTATCGGCGCTACCTCGGACTGCTGCGCGACGCGGACGACGCCGAGACCCGCCGCGCGCCGTACGGCTTCGGCCGGCTCCGCGACGGGACTCCGATCACCGACGCGATGCGGGCTGAGTTCCGCGACCACTACGACATCGGCGCCCCGAGCGAGCGCCGCGACCCGTTCGGCCTGCGCACTGCGGACTTCGGCCGGTGGCACCTCGCGGGCCTGACGCCACGGACGGCCGCGTGGCGGCTGTACGCGGGAAGCCGCGAGCGCGGGCCGCTCCGGTCCGTCGAGGAGCGCCTTCTCCCGAAGGGGTCGGCGCGGCGCGAGCGCGTGAAGGCGATCGTGCGACCCGGCGGTGCCGCGGGCCCCGCGGTCGCGGGGCCGGCCGCCGGCCGCACGCGGCCGATCGCGTGGGGCGAGCCCCTGCCGCCGCGGGCGAACCTCGTCGGCTACCTCACCGGCGAGTTCGGCGTCGCCGAGGCCGGTCGGCTCATCGCCGAGTCCGCTCTCGGCAGTGGCGTCGACCTCGCCCTCGTCCGCGTGGAGGCGGGCGGGAAGCGCGAGGACGACCTGCGCCTCGCGTCGCTCATCGGGACCTCCGCGCCGCACCCCGTGACGCTCGTCTGCGTGAACGCGGACCAGGCGCCCAGGGTCCTCGGGACCCTGGGCGCCGACATCATGGACGGGCACTACACCGTCGGGTACTGGCACTGGGAGCTCGCGCGATTCCCGCCGGCATGGTCACCGGCCCTCGACCTGGTGGACGAGGTCTGGACCGCGTCCGAGTTCGTCGCGCTCGCGGTCCGGGGCGCGACGCGGAAGCCCGTGCGGGTCGTCCCGCTGCCGGTGGACATCCGGCTGTCGCGCCCGTACACCCGCGCTGAGTTCGGCCTGCCGGAGGACCGATTCGTCTTCCTCTTCACGCTCGACTTCCACTCCTACCTCGCCCGCAAGAACCCGGAAGGGCTCGTGGCGGCGTTCAGCGCCGCGTTCCCGCCGGGCGACGACCGGGTCGCCCTCGTGATCAAGACGACGAACGGGCACGATCGCCCGGCGGAGGTCGCGCGCCTCCGCGACGCGATCGGCGGAGACCCGCGCATCGCCCTGCGCGACGGCTACCTGGGCCGGGAGGACGTGTTCGGCCTCGAGAGCGTGGCGGATGCGTACGTCTCGCTCCACCGCTCGGAAGGGTTCGGCCTCGGCCTCGCCGAGTCGATGTTCCTGGGGAAGCCCGTGATCGCGACCGCATACTCCGGCAATCTCGCGTTCATGGACCCGGGCAACAGCTGTCTCGTGGGGTACCGGCTCGTGGACGTCCGCGACGGCGAGTACCCGTGCCCGGAGGGGCAGGTCTGGGCCGACCCGGACCTCGAGCACGCCGCCGCCCTCATGCGCCGGCTGGTGGACGAACCGGACCTCGCCGCGGCGCTGGGCCGCTGCGCCGCGGCCGACATCAGCGAGCGGCTGAGCCCCGCCCGGACCGGCGCCCGGATCGTCCGGGCGCTGCGGGAGATCCACGGCGCGCACGAGCGCGCGGCCGGGCGGTGAGCCGCGGATGAGCGAGCCGTTCGTGTCCCACGCGCAGAACCTCGAGGACGTCATGCTGTGGCGCGCCCTCGGTGACGTCGGCGCCGGCTTCTACGTGGACGTCGGCGCGTTCTCCCCGACCGAGGATTCGGTCACGCTCGCGTTCTCCGAGCGCGGCTGGCGCGGCATCAAC
>JALOOH010000281.1 GCA_025454515.1 Chloroflexota bacterium | reverse complement strand
GGCGCGCGGGTTCGGGGCGAACGTCGTCTCGCGCGGCGAGTGGGCGATCGCGGGCCGCGCGGGCGTCGCGAACGCCGCGGTCACCGTCGAGGGCGTGGGCAAGACCGACGCGGACCTTCGGGCGATCGTCCGCGCGGCCGCGGCCGGGCAGCCCGTGCGATGGGTCGCGGTCGAATCGGCGGACGAGGCGCGCGCCCTTGCCACTCTCGCGCGCGCTGCCGGGCTCCGCGGGCCCGCCCGCCCGGACGTGCTCCTCCGCCTCAACCCCGCCGTGGCGCCGGAGACGCTCCGTGGGCTGGCGGTCGGGTCGGCGGCGAGCAAGTTCGGCCTCGCGGACGACGAGATCGCGGCGGCGATCGAGGCCGGCGGCGGCCGCGACGGGCCGCTGCGGTGGCGCGGGATCCACCTGCACGTCGGGTCCCAGCTCGGCGCGGTGGACGCGTGGCGCGACGCCGTCCGGCGCGCGCTCGCGGTGGGCGCGCTCCTGCGCGGCGACGACGTCGGCTTCGACACGCTCGACATGGGCGGCGGCTTCCCCGTCGCGGCCGACGGCGACGACGGCTCCGTGCCGTCGCCCGCCCGGTTCGCGGCAGAGGTCCCCGGCCTCCTCGCGGGCGTCCCCGCCGCCCGACGGCCGACGCGTCTCGCGGTCGAGCCGGGCCGGTATCTCGTCGCGCGTTCCGGGTACCTGGTCGCCCGCGTCCTGCACGTGCGCGAGCGGCGTGGGCCCGAGGGCGGGCCGATGGTCGTCCTGGACGTCGGGATGGCGGAGCTGGTGCGGCCCGCCCTGTTCGGCGCCCGGCATCGCGTCGTCGCTCTGACCGCGGGCGGGCGGCCGGTGGATCCGGCGGCGCGCCGGTCGGACGCGGCGCCCACCGCGGTCGAGGGACCGATCTGCGAGTCGACCGACACGCTGGGCCTCCACGACCTGCCGCCCCTGCGGCGCGGCGATCTCGTCGCGATCCGGGACGCTGGGGCATACGGTGCGTCGATGTCGTCGCGCTACAACGGCCGGCCGCGGCCGCCGCAGGTGCTCCTGGCCGCTGACGGGCGCCTCGAGCTCGCGCGGCGGCGCGGGACGCTCGTGTCCTATCCTGCACGTCGCGCGGGCCGTCCCCGGCTCGCCTCGAGCTCCGGGAGTCGCTCATGAAGGTCGGATACGTCGTGCTCTACGTGGACGATGCGGAGGCATGCCGCAGGTTCTGGGTCGAGCAGGTCGGGATGGTGGAGAAGCGGCGCCAGGAGGCGGCCGGGTTCACCATCGCGCAGGTCGGGTTCGCCGACCAGCCGTTCGCCTTCGAGCTCGTGCCGCGCGAGATGATGAAGGAGAACCCGGACGGCCTCGACCTCGCGACGCCGTCGATCGCCTTCCACGTGGACGACCTCGAGGCCGCACACGCCGCCCTCCTCGCGCGCGGGGTGCAGGCGAGCGACGTCGGCGAACACCACGGCATGCGGAGCTTCGCGTTCGCCGATCCCGAGGGGCGCTGGTTCGCGGTGACGCGGTGATGAGCGCGCCGGCCACGCCCCGGATCTACGCGATGACGGTGGCCTCGGTCTACCCGCTCTACCTCGCCAAGGTGGAGAGGAAGGGCCGGACCCGGGACGAGCTCGACGCGGTGATCCGCTGGCTGACGGGCTACGACGAGTCCGAGCTGGACCGGCACCTTGCCGCGGGCACGACCTTCGCGGACTTCTTCGCGGGGGCGCGGCTGAACCCCGACGCGGGGCGCATCACGGGCGTGGTCTGTGGTGTGCGCGTCGAGACCATCGAGGACCCGCTCATGCAGCGGATCCGCTACCTCGACAAGCTCGTGGACGAGCTCGCGAAGGGACGCCCGCTCGAGAAGGTGCTGCGCAGCTGATCGCGCGCGCGGCCGCCCTCGCGGGTGGTGGGCGTCAGTCGCGGACGTGGATCGTGACCGAACCGAACGAGGCGGTGAACCGCAGGTCGAGCGGTCCGAGCACGGGCGCCAGGAAGAGCAGCGTGCCGCGGTACGGGACGGTCGTCGAGAGCTTGGTCGCCCACGGCGCCGGGATGTCGTCGCAGGCCGCGCAGTAGACCGGCCTGCGCAGGCTCCCGTCGGGTTGGACCATCCGGAAGTCGTCCGACGAGGCCGACAGCCCCGGGACCAGGGCCTCGAGCTGGACGCCCAGCAGGACGCCGGTGTTGCCCACCGCGTCGGTGAACGGGGAGATCCACCGGACCGAGAGGTACATGGACCCCCCGACCATGAACTTGCGCCCGATCTCGGCGGACCCGGTCCCGCCCGGCGTGGGCGACGGCGACGAGGTCGGGGCGGCGGTGGGCGATGGCGAGGGGGTCGGCGTGGGCGTCGGCGACGGCCCCGGGGCCGTGAGCGGGCGCTCCACGAGCGGCGCGCAGCGGGCGACCGCGCCCGCCCGGACGGTGACGATCATCGGCCCCGCCGTCTCGATGGCGCGCGCCTCGCGGTCGGTCAGGCCCCGGCTGCGCGAGAACCTGCCGGTGGCGGTCGCACGACCCGGCGGCAGCGGGACGAGCACGGACCCACGCGCCGTGCACGTGCCGGCCCGGACGGCG
>JALOOH010000280.1 GCA_025454515.1 Chloroflexota bacterium | reverse complement strand
ACCGTGCTCGAGGTGATGCCCGGGACGGAGCCGTCCTGGATCGACCGGTACGCCCGGGTCGTGGACACCGGCGAGCCCGCCGAGTTCGAGGACTACGCGCGCGAGCTGGACCGCTCGTATCACATCGTCGCGTACCGCCCGGAGCCGGAGCGCTTCGCGGTCCTCGTGGACGACATCACGGACCGCCGCCGGGGCGAGGCGCAGCTCCAGGAGGCGCAGAAGCTCGAGGCGATCGGTCGGCTGGCGGGCGGGATCGCGCACGACTTCAACAACCTGCTCACCGTCATCGGTGGCGCGGCGGAGGTGCTCTCGGACGAGACGCCCGACGACGACGTCCGACGCGTGGAGGTGGACACGATCCGCGACGCCTCCGAGCGGGCGGCCGCGCTCACGCGTCAGCTGCTCGCGTTCGGGCGCCGGCAGGTCCTCGTGCCGAGCGTCGTGGACATCGGAGGCATCCTCGCCGAGCTCGCGCCGATGCTCCGCCGGACGCTGGGCGAGGACATCGAGCTCCGCCTCGCCGTCGCGCCGGACACGGATCCGGTGCGCGTGGACCGCGGGCAGCTCGAGCGCGTCATCGTGAACCTGGCCTTCAACGCGCGGGACGCGATGCCCGAGGGCGGCGTCCTCACGCTCGCGACCTCCCGCGCATCGATCGACCCGGAGGAGGCCAGGCGCCACCCCGGCTCGGCGCCCGGCCGCTACACGCGCCTCGCGGTGACCGACACGGGGCTGGGCATGCCCCCGGACGTCGTCGGGCGGATCTTCGAGCCGTTCTTCACGACGCGGCCCGACCGCGGCGGGACGGGCCTGGGCCTCGCCACCGTCGAGGGGATCGTCGGCCAGTCGGGCGGCTGGATCGACGTCGAGAGCGTCCCGGGCTCGGGGACGTCCTTCACGATCCACCTGCCCTGCACCGGCGATGCCGTGGACGTGGCCGGCCCCGAGCCGGAGACGGCGCGCCACGACGCCCGTGAGGTCCTCCTGTTCGTCGAGGACGATCCGCAGGTCCGCGCCATCACGGCGAGGATGCTCCGCAGCCTGGGCTACACGGTGCTCGAGGAGACGAGCGCCGAGGGCGCGATCGCGCGGGGGCACACGGGGCTGGAGGGGGTCCGGGTCCTGGTGACCGACGTGGTCATGCCCGGCCTGTCCGGCCGCCACCTGTCCGAGCGGCTCACCCGGATCCGCCCGGGCCTGCGGACGCTGTTCGTCTCCGGGTTCTCGCCGGACACGCTGCTCGAGGATCGGCTGCGCGATCCGTCCGCCGCGTTCCTCGCGAAGCCGTTCACCCGGGACGAGCTCGCGTCCGCCCTCCGCGACCTCCTCGACGACGCGGCGGCGAGGTAGTCCGCCCCTGCCGACGCGCGCTACCGTTGCGCGCGAGGACGGCCGCCGCCCGGCGGCCGCGCAGCGGGGTGCCGCACGTGGACGCCGACGCCACCGACCCGACGATCGTCTCCCCCGTCCCGGGCGGCTCCGGACTCGCGGATGCGCGCCAGTCGCTCGGGCCGGCCGTGCTCGACGACCTCTTCCCCGAGGGCCCGGGGCTCCGCCGGTCGCTGCAGACCTACACGGTGCTGCTCGCGCTGGCGGGATTCATCGCGACGTTCGGCCTCTACGCCGACTCGGTCGCCGCGATCATCGGGGCGATGGTCGTCGCGCCCCTCGGCGGGGCGATCATGGCGCTCGCCGCCGCGCTCGTCACGGGGCGCACGCGCTGGCAGTGGCTCACGCTCGCCCAGATCGTGCTCGGCGGCCTGATGGTCGTCGCGATCGGCTTCGGCGTGTCGCTCGTCATCCCGGACCCGCTCGGCCTGACGCCCTCGCTGGACGCGCGGACGTTCCCGGGACTCCTCGACCTCGGCGTCGCGCTCGCCTCCGGGGCGGCCGGCGCGTACGTGGCGGTGCGGCGCACCGGCACCGACGCGCTGCCGGGCGTCGCGATCGCGGTCTCGCTCGTCCCGCCCCTCGCGACGGTGGGGATCTGCATGGAGCTCGGCCGGTTCGACGACGCAGGCGGCGCGCTGCTCCTGTTCCTCACGAACCTCTCGGCGATCGTCGTCATCGCGTGCGTCGTGTTCGTGGTGGCAGGCGTCCTCCCGGACCGCGCGCACCTGCGTGAGCGGCATCGCCTCCGCAACGCGCTGATCGCCGCGACGGCGTCGCTCGTCATCATCGCGATCCCGCTCGCCTGGAACAGCGCGGAGTCGGTCATGCGGGCCGTCCGCGGCACGGCGGGCGCCCCGTACGTGGAGGAGTGGATCGGCGACCGCGACCTCGTGGTCGTGTCGTGGTCCGTCTCCGGGGGCGACGTGAGGATCTCGGTCACGGGGGCGGACGCGCCGCCGGACCCGTCATCGCTCGCCCGGGACCTCGCGCAGGAGTTCGGGGAGCCGACGACGGTGCACGTGACGTACGCGCCGCTCGAGCGGACGGAGGCGTCGGCGGCGCCCTGAGCCCGGGATGCGGAACGGGCGGGCCGGAGCCCGCCCGTTCCGCATCATGCGCGGCGGAGGTCAGTGGATCGCGGCGGCGCCCTCGAGCTCCTCGAACGTGATGCAGCCCTC
>JALOOH010000279.1 GCA_025454515.1 Chloroflexota bacterium | reverse complement strand
CTGCGGTTGGCCCCGGCGTGGCCGGACCCGGCGTCGGCCTGACGGCGACGATCGGCGGCTCCTGGAGCTCGGTGCGAACGAAGAGCGGTGACCCGAGGTACCAGGATGCGGGCGCCAGCACCACGACGACAGCGGCCACGAGCGCGCCCGTCCGGCCGGGGTGGCGCCGGGCCGCGGCGAACCAGCCGCGCCTGATGGCGAGGGCGACGAAGCCGGCCGTTGCGGCGATGGCGAGCGCGGCGATCGCAAAGCGCCACGGGTACAGCGTCGTCGCGGCGAACCGCTCGAGATCTCCGAGGAAGGGCATGGATGGCTCCGGGTGCGGGATCAACTCGCCGGACGATCGCACGGCCGTGTGACGGCCGGATGACGACGGTCAGGCGGGCAGCCGGGCGAGCCGCACCCGATCACGGGCTCAGGCGGGCAATCGGAACCAGAACGTGGTCCAGCCAGCGTCGGACGCGGCGCCGACCCGGCCGCCGGCCTCCTCGACCAGCTGCTTCACGATCGCCAGGCCGACGCCAGCCCCACCGCGAGCGCGGTCTCGCGACTTCTCCACGCGGTAGAAGCGCTCCCAGACGTGGGGCAGGTCGCCGGGCGGGATGCCCGGCCCCGAGTTGGAGACCTGGACGGTGACACCCTCCGGGCCCCGGGCGGCGGTGACCCGCACGCGGCCGCCCGCGGGTGTGTAGCGGACAGCGTTCTGGAGGAGGTTGGCGAGGACCTGGGTCAGCTCATCCGCCCGCCCATGGACGACCAGTCCAGGCTCGGTGTTCACGTCGAGCAGGATCGAGCGGCGGGCCAGAGCTGGAGCGACGAGATCGGTGGATACCCGGACGAGGACGTCGAGCTCGAGGGGCCCGGGCAGGGCTGGCTGGCGGTCCTCGCCCGCCAGGACGCTGAGCGACGACGCCAGCCGCGCCAGCCGGTCGACCTCCTCCCGGAGGGAGTCGAAGACCTCGGGCTCCGGCGCGATGACGCCGTCCCGGAGCGCCTCGAGGTATCCCTGCAGGTTGGTGAGCGGGGTCCGCAGCTCGTGGGATGCGTTGACGACGAACTCGCGGCGGATTGCGTCCTGCTCTGCCAACCGCTTGGCCATCGTGTTGTACGCGGCCGCCAGCGCCCGCAGCTCGGCCGGCCCGTCCTCGGGCACGCGCACCGACAGGTCGCCATCGGCGATCTGCTCCGCCGCCCCGGCGAGGCGCTCGATCGGACGCGCGAGGCGCCGGGCAAAGGTGATCGCAAGGAGCAGGGCCACCACCGCCGCGACCGCCGCCGCGACGAGGAGCACGACTGTCACGCTCTCGTCGAACATGGCCCGGGCGTGGTCGGCCGTGTCGCCGGCGGCGAGCATGAGCGATTCGAAGAGGTCCCCGCCGACGCGAACCACGCCGATCGCGACGATCCCGAGCGCCACCGCGACGACGACGAGCGAGGCGGCGAGGATTCGGCCGCCGATGCCGCGGACCCTCACGATGGCTCACCCCGCCGATCGTTCGCCCGCTCGGCCCGCCGCTCCACCGGGCCGGCCGCGCGGTAGCCGGCGCCGCGGACGGTCGCGACGTAGCGCGGGGCGTCCGGGTCGTCGCCGAGCTTCTCGCGGAGCCGCTTCACGTAGACGTCGATGGCGCGATCCGTCACGTCGCCCTCGGCGTGGCCGTAGAGCGCATCGAGCAGCCGGTCGCGGCTGAGGACGCGGCCATCTGCCTCGAGCAGGACCTGGAGCAGGCGGAGCTCAAGGCTGCTGAGGGGGACGTCGCTGCCGCCCAGCGTCACCCGGTGGCGGGCCGCGTCGAGCTCGAGGTCGCCGAGGACGTAGATGGCCGCCGGGCTGTCGTCGGGCGTGCGCTCCGTCCGGCGCAGGATCGTCCGGACGCGCGCGACGAGCTCGGCGGGCGAGAACGGCTTCGGCAGGTAGTCGTCCGCGCCCTCGCTCAGGCCTAGCACCCGGTCGCCGACCGCCCCCCGCGCCGACAGCACGAGGATCGGGACGTCGCCGTCGGCCCGCGCCCTCCGGATGACCGTGATCCCATCAATCTCGGGGAGCATCAGGTCGAGGACGACCAGGCGCGGCGCGTGCTCCTCGATCGCGCGCAGGGCGGCCCGCCCGTCGCCAGCCGTCACGACCGGGTAGCGCTCGCGCTCGAGGTAGGTGCGCACGAGGGCGACGATCTTGGGGTCGTCGTCGACGACGAGGATGGGGGCGTCGGGTCGAGGGGGCACGAAGGGCATCATCGCCCGCCGAACGATGAAGGGCAACGATGACGCGTCCGTGACGCCGGGTCATCAGCACGTCGCGGGGTCGGACCGACAGTGCGCACGACCCGGCTCGACCGGGACCGACCGCCGGCCGCGCCCGTGCCCGCGCCCGCGGCGTGCAGGAGCGCTCGCGTTTCCGTGCAGGAGCGCTCGCGTTTCTCGGGCGAGACCGCGCACGGGCGGCAGGAGACCCGGTAGCATCAGGCCTCGAGATCTGCCCCCCGCCCAGGAGATCCGGTCATGCCGTTCCCGCACCTCTTCAGCCCGATCCAGATGGGGAACATCGAGCTCCCGAACCGCATCGTCCACGTGCCGAC
>JALOOH010000278.1 GCA_025454515.1 Chloroflexota bacterium | reverse complement strand
GCGCGTCAACGGCAGCTGGGGTCTGTACTCGCAGCGGGTCGGCGGGCGCAACCCGACGCCGATCGTCGACGAGCCCGATCGGGACGAGCGGGGCGCGGCGCTCTCACCTGACGGGGCGCGGCTCGTCTTTCACGAGTCGAGCGCGGTCGGGGGCCTCTTCGTGGCGGGCGCCACCGGCGAGTCGGTGCGGCGGCTGACCGCGTTCGGGTTCGATCCGGCCTGGTCGCCGGACTCGCGCCAGATCGCCTTCGGCTCGGAGGAGATCAACGACCCCGCGTCGCGGGTCGGCGACAGCACGCTCCACGTGGTCGACGTCGGCGGAGGAAACCCGCGAAAGCTGGTCGACGGCGACGGCGTCCAGCCGTCGTGGTCCCCGTCCGGACGGCGCATCGTGTTCTGGAGCAACACGGGAGGGCAACGGGACATCTACACCGTCGCGGCGGAGGGCGGCGCGCGCGTGGCCGTGACCGACGATCCCGCGATCGACTGGTCTCCCGTGTGGTCGCCCGACGGCCGGTTCGTCTACTTCTCCTCCGATCGCGGCGGCGCGATGAACCTCTGGCGGATCGCGGTGGACGAGTCGAGCGGACGGCCGCGGGGAGATCCCGAGCCCGTGACGGCCGGCGTGCAGGCCTCGGCGGGCCTCCCGCGGTTCTCGCGCGACGGATCGCGCCTCGTGTTCCAGTCCCGCGTGACGGCGGTCAACCCGGTCGCGATCCCGTTCGACCCGTCCCGGGAGCGTGCCGGCACCCCGGTCGTGCTCGACACGCAGAACAACGTGCGCATCCCGAACGACGTGTCTCCGGACGGGAAGCTGCTCGCGCTCTACAACATCGGCGAGCACCAGGAAGACGTCTTCGTCGGCTCGCCGGACGGCCGGATGCGGCGGGTGACCGACGACGCCCCGCGCGATCGAGGGCCGGTCTTCACCCCCGACGGGCGGTCGCTCCTCTTCTACTCGACCCGCGACGGCAACTGGGCCGCCTGGTCGGTCGGTGTCGACGGCGGCAACCTGCGCCGCGTTGCCGGCGAGGCACCCGGCGTCGTCTACGTCTCGGTCTCGCCGAAGGGCGATCGGGTCGCCTTCGTCTCCAACTCCGGTCGGGCCGCCTACATGGCGCCGATCGGCGGCGGCCCGCCCTTGGAGCTGACGGGCACGCAGGTGGACGGGAAGGTCTTCACGCCCATGAGCTGGTCGCGCGACGGCACCCGGCTCGCCGGCACCCTCGCGACCGAGAGCGGGCGGACGGCCGGTGTCGGCGTGTACGACCTGGCCACGCGCGCGACGACGGCCGTGAGCGCCGACGACCCCTTCGCCCTCAAGTGGCTCTCCGACGACCGACGGGTCGTCTACTTCGCGAAGAACGGCAGCGAGCTGGTCGTGCTGGACACGCTCACGCGCAGGCGCACGAGCGTGGACGTCCGGCTGCCCGCCCCCGCTGCCTTCAACGAGGGGTTCGCGGTCGGCCCGGACGACCGGACCATCTACTACGGGGCGGCCCGCGCGGAGGCGGACGTCTGGATCGTGGAGCGTTCGGCACCCGCCGCCCCCGGGCCCTGAGCAGATGACCCTGACCGCCGGCCTCACGCTCGCGCGGTACCGCGTTACCGCCTCGCTCGGCGCGGGCGGCATGGGCGAGGTGTACCGCGCCACCGACACGGAGCTCGGGCGCGACGTGGCCCTCAAGCTCCTGCCGGCGGAGTTCGGCACCGACCCGGAGAGGCTCGCCCGCTTCGAGCGCGAGGCCAGGGTCCTCGCCTCCCTCAACCACCCCGGCATCGCGCACCTCTACGGCTTCGAGGGCACCACCCTCCCCGACGGCACGACGGTCCGCGTCCTCGTCATGGAGCTGGTGGAGGGCGAAGACCTCGCCGAGCGTCTGAAGCGCGGAAAGGTCCCCGTCGACGAGGCCGTCGCCATCGCGACGCAGGTGGCCGAGGCGCTGGAGGAGGCCCACGAGAAGGGCATCGTCCACCGCGACCTCAAGCCCGCGAACGTCAAGCTCACGCCGGACGGCAAGGCGAAGGTCCTCGACTTCGGCCTCGCCAAGGCCTGGTCGGGCGAGGGCCCGGGCGCGACGTCGAGCGCGGACCTCTCGCAGTCCCCCACCCTCGCCCAGACCGGGACCGCGGCCGGGATCATCCTCGGCACCGCGGCCTACATGTCGCCCGAGCAGGCGCGCGGCAAGGCCGTCGACAAGCGGGCCGACATCTGGGCCTTCGGCGTCCTCCTCTTCGAGATGCTCACCGGCCGGCGCCTCTTCGAGGGCGAGACGGTGAGCGACGTGCTGGCGAGCGTGCTGGCGCGCGACGTCGACTGGAGCCGCCTGCCGGCCGGCACGCCGGCGTCCGTGCGTCACGTGCTCGCCCGCTGCCTCGAGCGCGACCCGCGCCAGCGCCTCCGCGACATCGCGGACGCGCGGCACGACCTGCTGGAGTCGCGCGCGACGGAGCGAGCGGACGCGGCGTCGCCCGCGACGGCCCGCGCGAGCGGCCGTGTCCGGACGGCTGCCCTCCTCGCCGGGGCCTTCCTCGCCGGTGGGGCGCTGACCCTCGGCACCATCGCCTGGCGGCAAGGCAGAGCG
>JALOOH010000277.1 GCA_025454515.1 Chloroflexota bacterium | reverse complement strand
ACGACCTACGGCATCGACCTCCTCGGCGCGTGGGACCGGACGCAGGGCGCCGGCATCCGCGTCGCCGTCCTCGACACCGGCATCACGAGCCACACGGATCTGGCCGGGCAGACCGTCGCCGGGTACGACTTCATCGCGAGCACGTCGATCTCGGCCGACGGCAACGGCCGCGACCCCGACCCGTCGGACCCCGGCGACTACTACACGGATCTCGCCGGCTTCCACGCGAGCAGCTGGCACGGCACGCACGTGACGGGGACGATCGTGGCCCTCGCCGGGAACGCCACGGGCGTCGCGGGGATCGCGCCCCTCGCGAAGGTGCAGCCGATCCGGGTCCTCGGCACCGGCGGAAGCGGGTACTTCTCCGACATCACCGACGCCATGGTGTGGGGCTCCGGCGGCCCGGTCGCCGGCGTCCCGACGAACGCGACACCGGCGCGCGTCGAGAGCCTCTCCCTCGGCGGCGCCGGCGCGTGCCCCGCCTCCACGCAGTCCGCGATCAACGCGGCGATCGCGCGGGGGACGGCGATCGTCGTGGCCGCCGGCAACCAGGCGCGCGACGCGTCGAACTACGCGCCGGGCAACTGCTCCGGCGTGATCACCGTCGCCGCCACGGACCGCAACGGCATGCGTGCCTCGTTCAGCAACTACGGCGCCAGCGTGGAGATCGCGGCGCCGGGGGTCTCGCTCTGGTCCACCATCAACGCCGGGACGCACGGGCCCACGACGCCCACGTACGCCCGGTACTCCGGCACGAGCATGGCGACGCCGCACGTCTCGGCCGTGGCGGCGCTCATGTTCGCCGTGAAGCCGACGCTCACGCCGGCCCAGGTGACGACGCTCATGCAGCAGAGCGCCCATGCGTTCGCCGCGAACGGCTGCCCGCTCGGCTGCGGTGCCGGGATCGTGAACGCGGCGAGGGCGGTGGCGGCCGCTGCAGGTGCCACGCCGACCCCGACCCCGACGCCGTCTCCCACGCCGACGGCCTCGCCCACCCCCACGTCGACGCCGTCTCCCACCCCGACGCCGTCGGCGTCGCCCACGCCCACGCCCACGCCCACGCCCGCGCCGACCGCGACGCCGACACCCGGCTGCCCCCGCGGGACGCCGACGCTCTCGGCCGTCCCGACGCTCGTCTCCCTGACGCGCGGCACCTCCGCAGCCGTCGCGCTCACCCTCCGGAACACGGACGCCGCGACGTGCGGGTCGTCCACCTTCACGTGGTCCGTGACGGCGAGCCCCGTCGTCGCGGGCTTCACCTCGACGGTCCCCTCGGCGGTCACGCTCACCCCCGGTGCGAGCAGGACCGTCACCGCGACGATCTCGGCCCTTTCCTCGGTGCCGGCCGGGACGAGGGTGGTCTTCACCTACCGCGCGACGCGGAGCGCCTCGCCCACGACCGCGGCAGCCTCGGTCACCGCGACGAAGTAGCGGAAGGGGGGGCCGGGGGGCCGCCCCGGCCTCAGCGGCGCGGGATCTGCGCGATCGTCCAGTCGTCGGCTGTCGCGCCCGGCCGGTACGTCCCGTTCTGGGCCTTGTACGCCATGTGCGTGAAGCCCAGCGCCGGCCAGCTGATGAGATAGGACGAGATCGGCGGCCGGACGAAGATCCCGCGGCGGACCAGCTCGCCCTCGACGACGACGCTCTCCAGGATCCGCCTGCGCTCCAGGAGCGGGACGTCGAGCATCTCCGTGCCGTCCACCTCGAGCAGGTCCACGGCGACCACCGCGACCACATCGGAGGTGGCGGGGCGCCCCCGCGTCGCGCCGGAGCCGCCGAGCGCTCGCTCGCCCGACTTGCCCATGAACATCTGGCCGATCATCTGGCCCGCGGTCGGCGTCTGGACCGCGACGATCTTCGCGCCCTCGCCCGACTCGGTCGCCTGGGTCGTCAGGATGCCCTCGACCACCGCGGAGCCCGCGGCGATGGACGGGCCGAGCGCTGCGGCCACGTCGGCGAACCGGTCCGTGACGTCGCGGCCGTCCTCGTCGATCAGGCGGACCGTGCCGTCGACGGCGTGCGCCAGGACGCGGATCCCCTCCCACAGCGGCTCGACGATCGGGTCCGCGATGTCCGCCGCGCGGCGGTGGCCGTACTGCATCGGGCGCCAGCCGGCGCGCTCGGGCGTGATCACGTCCCGATCATACGTCCGGGGTCGCTATGATCGGCGCCCGAGGGAGGATCCGGCGATGCCGCCGGGCGCCCGCCCGCCGCGTCGGGGCAGGGTGGAGGTCGAGCCGTGAACGTCATGGCGACGCTGCGTGGGCTCTCCGTGGACGGGCGCATCCGGACCCCTGTCGCCTGGTCGCTGTACGACTTCGCGAACACGATCTTCAGCTTCGCGGTCGTGTCGAACGCGATCGGCCTCCTGCTCACCCAGGGCCTCGGCGACGCAGACGGCAACCTGTGGCTGGGGATCGCGTCGGCCGTGGCCGTCGGGCTCAACGCTCTCGTCAGCCCGGTCCTCGGGAAGCTCAGCGACCGGGGCGGGCAGCGACTGCCGTACCTCCTGTTCTTCACGGTCCTCACGCTCATCCCGTGCGCGCTCATCCCGGACCCGCCGATCGCGCTGGGGATCCTCCTGT
>JALOOH010000276.1 GCA_025454515.1 Chloroflexota bacterium | reverse complement strand
CTACCTCGCACCGGCCATGGCGCTCGGGCCGGACGGGCGGACCATCTACCTGCTGACCACCTCCGCGACGTCGTTCACGTCGGGCGGGTCCGGCTCGCTCGGCGTGGTCGCCGTCGGGGCGGACGACCTCGCGGTCCGGGCACGCTTCCCCGCGACCGCGGACCTGCGGTCGATCGCGGTGAGCGCCGACGGCCGGCACGTGCTCGCGGCCGGCGCGCCGGGAGTCGACGCGTCGGGCGCGGAGGCGCCGTGGGAGGCGTCGATCACGGCCTGGGACGCCTCGACGGGGCAGGTCCGGGCGATCGCCGGGCGCCTCGGGGCGGCCTGGGTCGAGCTCGTCCAGCCGCTCCGGGGAGACTGAGCCCCAGGGCCTGGAGCCGAGGCGTGGCGCCGAATCCCGGCGCCGCCCTCGCCCCGCCCGCCGGCTACGTGCCCGAGAGGCGCTCCACGACCGGCGCGAGCTCGTCGACCTCGCCGAGCATGAACGAGCTGATGCCGAACCGCTCGCGGACCTCCATGAGCTTGGCCGCGATCGCGGGGACCGTCCCGATGAAGACGTGCGGCGACCCGAGCAGCTCGTCGACCGAGATCTCCACGCCCGTGCGCGCGCGGATGCCGTCAGCGACGGTCGCCGCCTCGTGCCGGGCGTGATCGGTCACGACGATCGGCGCGACGGTCGGGTAGACGTTGAGCTCCAGGCCGGCGAACCGCTCACCCGCGGCCTCGCGGACCCAGGCGATCTTCTCCTCGGTCGCCGCGGCCGTGATGGTGCGCGGATCGGCCCGGGTCGAGCCCGGGAGCATGCGGGGCGCCAGCCCCACGATGTCGGCATCGCGGGCAGCGAGCGACAGGATCCGTCGCCCGCCACCACCGACGAACAGGGGCGGCCGGGGACGCTGGGCCGGCTTCGGGAGGCCGTCGTGGTCCGTGAGAGCGAAGTGCTCGCCCGTGAAGGAGAACGGGCCGTCGCCGAAGCAGCCCGTCAGGACGGCGATCGCCTCCGCGAGGCGGGCGACACGGACTCCCACCGGCGCGAACGGCAGGCCGATCGCGCGGTACTCCGGCTCGTTCCATCCGGCGCCGAGAGCCACCTCCAGCCGGCCTCCGGAGAGCACGTCCACCGTGGCCAGGTCCTGCGCGAGCACGGCGGGGTGGCGCAGGTCGTCGTTGAGCACGAACGGCGCCAGGCGGATCCGATCCGTCGCCGCGGCGGCGTACGCCAGCGCCGGCACCACGCCGAGCGGGAGGACGAGATGGTCGGGGTACACGAGGACCGAGAAGCCCGCGCTCTCGGCACGGCGGGCGGCCGCGGCGAGCGCCGGACCGTCGCGCACCTCGCCCGGCTCCGCGAGGAAGCGGAACGGCTTCACGATCGCTCCTCCCTGTCCGCGATGGGCTTCGTGCAGGCCATGACCGTCGATCGCCTCTCGAACCCCAGGCGCTCGTACAGGCCGAGCGCGCCGGTGGTGTTGTCCGTGTCCACCCCGAGGGCGGCCGAGGTCAGGCCGCGATCGCGCGCCTCCGCCATCGCGGCCAGCAGGAGCGCTCGCGCGACCCCGCGACCGCGCCACTGCCGGCGGACGGACACCTTGTCGATCCAGACCCTCCGCCGGCCGAAGACCACGTTCTCCTCGGCGTAGACGATCGGCCGCACGACGCCGACGATCTCGCCGCCGTCCCACGCGAGCCGCCACAGGGTCGGGTCCAGCTCCGGCTCGGCGAGCATCGCCGCGGTGTCGGCCTCTGAGGGGGCGTGGTGGCCCCAGTGGTCGCGGAACGCCTCCTCCTCGGCGGTGAGCGCGGCCCGCAGGAGCCCCGGGTCGGTCGCGTCCGCAGCGCGGATCGAGATCCCCGGCGGCGCCTCGGCGGCCGGGAGGTCGTCGAGTCGCGGCCTTTCCATGTCCAGGTACCAGCGCACGGGCGCGTAGCCCTCGGCCCCGAGGAGGGCGACCGCCCCGGCATGGCGGGTGTCGGTCCACGAGAAGAGGACGCGCTCGGCGCCGACGGCCGCATCGGCCGCATCGGCCGCGTCGCCCGGATCGGCCGCACCCGGGTGAGTCGCGGCGCCGCCGAGCGGCGACGCGGCGTGCACCGCCGCGAGCTCCTCCAGGGCCGCGGCCTGGTGGCGGAGGAGGGCCGTGCCAAGCCCTCGACGCCGGAGGTCGGGATGGACGTACCCGACGTGCTCGTACGCGAGGAAGACGCCCCGGTCGCGCATCGCCCGGCGCGCGAACGCGACGACCCGGCCGTCCATCTCCGCGATCATCAGCGTCCGCGCGGGATCCTCCTCCGCTGCGTGCTCGAGCTCCGCGGCGACCTCGGCGGCCGTCAGGTGCTCGTCGATGCCGTCCGCCTCGGTCTCCCCGTTCATGACCGCGACGAGCCCGGCCGCGTCCGCGGCACCGCCGTACGTCCGGAAGCGCAGCCCGGGGATCCGCGGCGCGCCCGCGACCGTCACCATCCTCCCGCCCCCTTCCCGTACTTCGCGCGCAGGATCTCGCGGTACATCACGCCGCGGCGGCGCGTCTCCCGCCTCTCGTCCGCGCGGGAGCGGGCGTCGAGCCGCGCCGCCGAGGCGCGCGCCTCGCGCGCGAGCTGGCG
>JALOOH010000275.1 GCA_025454515.1 Chloroflexota bacterium | reverse complement strand
GGTCGAGAAGAAGATCAAGACCCGCGTGAAGTCCCAGATGGAGCGGACGCAGCGCGAGTACTACCTCAACGAGCAGATGAAGGCGATCCAGCGCGAGCTCGGCGACGGCGAGGACGGCGCGAACGAGATCGCCGAGCTCGAGGAGCGGATCAAGAAGACCAAGCTCTCGAAGGAGGCGGCCGAGAAGGCGGCGGCCGAGGTCAAGAAGCTGAAGTCGATGAGCCCGATGTCGGCCGAGGCCACCGTCGTGCGCAACTACCTCGACTGGATGCTGTCGATCCCGTGGGGCGTGAAGAGCCGCGTGAAGAAGGACCTGCGCGCGGCCGAGGCCGTGCTCGAGGCCGACCACTACGGGCTCGAGAAGGTGAAGGAGCGGATCGTCGAGTATCTCGCCGTCCAGAGCCGCAGCCAGAAGCTGAAGGGGCCGATCCTCTGCCTCGTGGGTCCCCCGGGCGTGGGCAAGACCTCGCTCGGCAAGTCGGTCGCGAAGGCCACGGGGCGCGAGTTCATCCGCATCAGCCTTGGCGGCGTGCGGGATGAATCCGAGATCCGGGGCCACCGGCGGACCTACATCGGCTCGATGCCGGGCAAGATCATCCAGGCGCTCAAGAAGGCCAAGACCACGAACCCGCTGATCCTTCTCGACGAGATCGACAAGATGGGCCACGACTTCCGGGGCGACCCGGCGTCGGCGCTGCTCGAGGTGCTCGACCCCGAGCAGAACAACAGCTTCGTGGACCACTACCTCGAGGTGGAATACGACCTCTCGAACGTCATGTTCCTGACGACGGCGAACTCCTACAACATGCCGGGGCCGCTTCTGGACCGGATGGAGATCATCCCGCTCGCCGGCTACACCGAGGACGAGAAGATCGAGATCGCGAAGCGCCACCTCATCCCGAAGCAGGTGAAGAACCACGGGCTCCGGGCGAAGGAGTTCGAGCTCAGCGACGGGGCGCTCTCCGAGATCGTGCGGACCTACACCCGCGAGGCGGGCGTGCGGAACCTCGAGCGCGAGATCGCCAAGATCGCGCGGAAGGCGGTGACGCAGCTCATCAAGAAGGAGACGGACAAGGTCATCGTCACCCCCGACAACCTCGAGACCTATCTCGGCGTGAAGAAGTTCCGCTATGGCCTGGCCGAGAAGGAGGACCAGATCGGCGTCGTCACCGGTCTTGCCTGGACGAGCGTCGGGGGCGACCTCCTGTCGATCGAGGCGCTGAGGCTGCCGGGCAAGGGCCGGATGAAGACCACCGGCAAGCTCGGCGACGTGATGAAGGAGTCGATCGACGCGGCGTCCTCGTTCGTGCGGTCGATTTCGCCCTCGATCGGGGTGAAGCCGCCGAAGTTCGACACGCTCGACATCCACGTGCACGTGCCGGAAGGGGCGACGCCCAAGGACGGCCCGTCGGCGGGGGTGGCGATGGTGACCTCCATCGTGTCGGTGCTGACGCAGATCCCGGTCCGCAAGGACATCGCCATGACGGGCGAGGTCACGCTTCGCGGCAACGTGCTGGCGATCGGCGGGCTCAAGGAGAAGCTGCTGGCGGCGCTCCGGGGCGGCATCAAGACGGTGCTGATCCCCGAGGAGAACGCCAAGGACCTGCCGGAGATCCCGGAGAACGTGAAGGCGGGGCTGACCATCATTCCCGTGAGCCACGTGTCCGAGGTGCTCAGGCACGCGCTGGTGCGCAGCCCTGAGCCCATCGAATGGGACGAGGCGGCCGAGGAGGCGGCGGCGGCGGCGCGGGCTGCCGCGGTGGCCGCGGAGACGGCGGGCGGCAAGGTCACGCACTGAGGCCGCGTCACGGAACCGGACGGCCCGCCGCGGGGAAGCGCCCCGCGGCGGGCCTTCGCTTTTTCGGTCAGGACCTGTGGGCGAAGGCGGAGACCGTGCCGTCGGTCCCGGGGGGCGTTCATCGCGCTCTCCCGTCCGGCCGAGCTTCGGGACACGGCTGCGCCACGGGCCGGTTCGATCCCGCTCTCTCCCAGAAATCGAGGTGTTCTGCCGATGAGATCCGGCGCGGTGCCGCCGCGCGCGGCTTTTGCGCTTGCCCTCGGGTGCGGGTCCCTTGGGTATCATGTTGCAAAATCGCGGCATGTCCGGACCCCCGCCGCCCGGCGGGCGTTCGTCCCCGGGTGAGGTCCGCTCCCCGGGACGGAGCGGGAGCCTCAGGCCATGACGCGGCCCAGCCACGACGATCTCATCGGAGTCGCGCCGCGCCATGCCGCGCCGCGCGCCCCGGAGCGCCCGGGCGGCTCGCGCTCGAGGGCGCGCTCCTCGTCGTCGACTTCGACGGAACGCTCGTCGAGATCGCCGAGCGCCCGGACGCGGTGACGGTACCCGGGGAGGTGAGGGGCCTCCTCTCCGATCTCCACGCGCGGACGGACGGGGCGACGGGCGTCGTCTCGGGCCGCCATCGGAGGTGCGGGAGGTGCTGGCGCGCCGGCTCTGCGGCGACGCGCTCGGGCCGGGTGGAGCGGCCCGAGCCCGTCACCTGACGCCTTGCGAAGCCCGGCGCTTGCCGCTAAGAGACGCGCCGACGGGTGATTAGCTCAGTGGTAGAGCGCTTCGTTCACATCGAAGATGCCGGGGGTTCGAATCCCTCATCACCCACCATCC
>JALOOH010000274.1 GCA_025454515.1 Chloroflexota bacterium | reverse complement strand
CCGACTTCGCGAGCCTCTTCGCCGCGAACGCGCCGTGGACGAAGGCCGCGGGTCGGACGCACGTCTTCAAGCTGTACGGCGAGTGGCTGGGCGGGACCGCGACGGACGCGGAGCTCCGCCGCGTGGTCGCCGCCCTGGAGGCGCGCCAGATCGAGATCGCGATCGAGGCAGGTCCGCTCATCGCCGGCACGTGCGGCGAGGGGGTCGAGGGGTTCGCCGGCGGGTCGGCCGAGGCGCTGCGACTGATCCGCCGCGTGGAGGCAGCCGGCGGCCGGGTCCGCTACGTGGCGATGGACGAGCCGTTCTTCTTCGCCAGCCTGTACGACGGGCCGAACGCGTGCCGCTGGCCGATCGAGCAGGTCGCCACGGAGGTCGCCCGCTTCATCCGCGAGGTGCATGCCGCACGCCCATCGGTCGTCGTGGGCGACATCGAGCCGCTCGCCGGACCGGCGACGGCGGAGCGGTACGCCGAGTGGCTGGCGGCGATCCGCGATGCGACGGGTACCCCGCTCCCCTTCTTCCATCTGGACCTCGACTGGGGACGGACGACCTGGCCGACCGAGAGCCTGCGGCTGCAGGAGGCCGCCCGGACGCAGGGGACGCGCTTCGGGATGATCTACAACGGGACGGACCAGGCGACCGACGCGGCCTGGCTCGACGCGGCCTGGGCACATGTCGTCACGCACGAGCTCGATGGAGCGGGACCGGCCGACGACGCGGTCTTCCAGTCGTGGACGGACAAGCCCGACCGCGTCCTGCCGGAGACGGGGGCGCACACGTTCACCCGGCTCATCACGTCGTACACGCGGGCACGGACCGCGATGGACGTCGCGGCGGCGAAGGGGGCCGAGGGGCCACGCGCGATGGGGCGGCTGCGGACGCTCGGCGGGACGCCGGTGTCCGGCGGCCGGGTCGCCATGTCGGCCACACCGCTCGACGGCGCGTACCAGGTCCTCGAGGTCACCGGTACGGTGCCCGCGGGGGCGACCCACGCGGTCATGGGGATCCGCGTGAACCAGGAGGGGGCAGGGCCGATCGACGCGGATCTGACGGTCTACGAGGTGGGGTACGCCGAGGGCGCGGGTGGCGCGAACCTCGTGGTCGATCCGTCGTTCGGGCAGGGGCTCGACCGATGGGGCTGGTGGGGCGACGGCAGCGCGACGACGCCGGAGAGCGACCGGGGGTCGGGCCGGATGCTGCGGCTCGTCGCGCCGGCGGCACGGTCGCTGGGCCTCAACTCGACGGAGTTCGCCGTGACGCCGGGGGCGACGTACCGCGCGTGGATCGCGGTGCGCGTGCCCGCGTCCTCGGCGGGCGCCGCATACGTGGCGCCGATCTTCCTCGCGGCCGACGAGGTCCGCCGGGACATCCTCGCCATCGCGCCCGCGCCGATCCCGCTCGGGACCGTGACCACGGACGCCTCCGGCGGGTTCACGCAGGGCCTCGGCGGGCTCGACGCCGGGCTGTACAGCGTGACGGCGGAGTGGCCGGGCCACGCGACGCGATGGCCGGCGCGGGCGCGGGCGGAGGTGCGGCTGCCCTGACGGCCGCCACGGATTGCGGCGCGCCGCGCGCCGTGCGACGCTCTGGCCGATGGACCGGGCGGCGGCGCCCGGTCGTTCGGGAGGACATGCGTGACGCAGGAGCAACGGTCGGTCCAGGGCCGACCCATCGGGGTCAGCCTCATCTCGACGCTCGCGCTCGTCTGGAGCGTCATGGCGTTCTTCGAGGCACTCACCCTCTTCCCGTCGTCGGCCTCCGCGACGATCGTGGACCAGGGGCTCGACACGGGACCGCTCGGCCAGACGCTCGCGTTCGCCGCGCTCGCGCTCGGGGTCGTCTACTTCCTCGTCGCGTTCGGCCTGTGGGACATGCACCGCTGGGCGTACTGGCTCACGCTCGGCATCTCGGTGCTCCACGTCGCGGGGAGCGTGGTCGCCGCCATGCTCGGCGGGCCGACGTGGGCGATGGCCGCGGCCGCGTCGGTCGTGCCCGTGATCCTCGTCGTCTACATGCTCACGCCGGGGGTCCGGCGCGCCTTCCGGGTCTGACGGGGACTGGGCGGCCGGAGGGGCGCCCTACCGCCGGAGCCACCCCGGCAGCGGAAGCTCGTCGCCGCGCCAGCGCGTGATCTCCTCCGTGGCGACGCGCCCGTAGAAGTTGAGGAAGTGCGCCCCGAGCTCCGTCAGGCGCTCGACGACGCGCCCGCGGAGCACGGCATCGGGCGCGTGGACGGCGACCACCGCCCGCCCGTCCCGCAGCGCCGCGAGATACAGCGCGAAATCCGGCTGCTGGTCCATCGTCATGAACCGCACCGCGCCCATCGCGCGCTGGAGGAGGCTGTCCTTCGCGAGCAGGTCGAGCCGGTCGTCCGCGCCGTCGCCCGCGAGCGCCTCGACGTCGGCCGGAGCCACGCCGAGTGCCACGAGAGCGGCGACGGCGGCGGGGCCCTCGGCGGGCCGGTCGATGACCCCGAGGAGGTGGTCTGTGGGGTAGCGGAAGCTGCGCCGCGGATGCGTGACCTCCGGGTCGCTCGCCGCTGCCGCCGCCATCGACTCCTCGGCCGCCGACTCGGCGGCGAGCCTGGCGTGCTCGGCCGCGAGGCGCGCCCGCTCCTCCTGGT
>JALOOH010000004.1 GCA_025454515.1 Chloroflexota bacterium | reverse complement strand
ATCGGTGGAGCCGGGTGCGGCTCGCCCGCGCGTTCCCGGCCGCACCGACGGCGGTGTCGAACGTGGCGGAGGGGGTGGGATTCGAACCCACGAGCCCGAAGGCTTGCGGTTTTCAAGACCGCTCCGATCAACCGCTCCGGCACCCCTCCGCGCCGGAGACGATACCTGCCCGCATGTCGCCGCGCTCACCCGGCCGGGCCGCGGACGAGTCCGACCCGCGGGTCGCCGGTCGCCCGTGGCCGCGGCCCCGTCAGGCGGGAACGAGGACCTGCGCGACCCGACGCGCGAGGATCTGCTCCGCCACCGCGTCCGCCCACGCGTCGATCCGCGGCCACTCGCGGTGATCGCCTGCGAGGCCGCCCAGCGAGAAGAGGCTCTCGAGCGCCCCGGCGGCGCCGTCGCACAGCCGGCCGCCGAAGATCACGTGCTCGCGGATGCCGATCCGGTCGGCGACCTGCTGGACGGGGCCGGCGAGCGGGCGGTCGCGGGTCTCCGGGAGATCGTCGAGCGGGCCGCTCTGGAACAGCCAGACGTCCCGGGTCGCGAGCGCGCGCTCGTGCGCGTGGAGGAACGCGAGCACGTCGGCGTGCCAGCGGAGCATGTAGACGCACGAGCCGACGAGCACCGCGTCGTAGTGGCCGACGTCCCCGACCTGGTCCGCGGTCAGGAGGTCCGTCGCGAGGCCGCGCGCGCGCAGCCGCCCGGCGATCGCCTGCGCGATCTCCGCGGTGGAGCCGTTGCGGCTCCCGTACGCGACGAGCACTCGCGGGCCCGTCACCCGATCTCGCCCCTTTCGATCGGGGGACGCACGTCCGGCCGCCGCCGGACGGCCTAACCATGGCCCTGTCGGCGGCGCGAGTCAAGAGAGGTCGTGGACGATCCAGACGTTCTCGTCGAAGTAGGTCCCCGTGTCGGATGCAAGGTCGATCGTGACGGGCCGCGTCGCGAAGGGGACGACGTACTCGCCGCTCCCGGGGAACGTCAGGCCGGTCCACCGCTCCCAGTCGGCGACGGTGCCGCGCATCGTCATCGACCGGGGCGCGGGACGGTCGATCCGGCCGCCGAGTCGCACGTGCAGGCGGATCCACGCGTCGAGCGGCTCCCCGTCGGGCCGGGTCCACCGTGCGTAGCGCTCGATGGGGACGAGCGGGTAGCGATGCTTGTCCGTCGGACGCACGCATGCGATGAGCGCGCGGTGGCCGGCGGCGCGGCCGGCGGCCATCATCGACCGGACCATCCTGCCCGCCAGGCCCGCGCCCCGCCACCGGTCCGCCACCACGATCTGGAGCGCGCCGAGGGTGTCGGTCGGCATCCCGGCTCGCATCAGCGCGACCGAGCGCGTGAACTGGTCGTCCCAGCCGTCGGGCAGTCCCTCGGAGGTCCCGTCCCAGGAGAGCGGCGCGCAGTTCGCCGCGGCCGCGATCCGGTCGTTCGCCTCGAGGAGCATCCGCTGCCACGGAGCGAACTCCTCCTCGAGGTGGTGCCAGAGGGCGTTCACGACCGGGTCCTGGAACATGAATTCCGGCCACGGCGCGCCGTTGTGGTCGCTGAGGGCGTCCGCGAGGTCCGGGCGCTCCGCCAGCGTGACGAGCCGCAGCGAGCCCACGTCGGGAGGCGGAGCGCCGGCCGGGTCGCCGGCGGTCACGCGACCGGTGCGGCGATCCGGTCGATGCCCATGAACGCGCGGAGCGCCTCGGGCACGTCCACCGACCCGTCCTGCCGCTGGTATGTCTCCAGGATCGCCGCCACCACGCGGGCGAGGGCGAGCCCGGAGCCGTTGAGCGTGTGGACGAGCTCGGGCTTGGCGCCGGGCGCGGGCCGGTACCGGATCTGCATCCGTCGGGCCTGGTAGTCGCGGAAGTTGGAGCAGGAGCTGACCTCCAGCCACCGCTCCACGCCCGGCGCCCATACCTCCAGGTCGTACTTCTTCGCCTGGACGAAGCCCATGTCGCCGGTCGCCATGAGGAGCACGCGGTACGCGAGGCCCAGCCGCTGCAGCAGGTCCTCGGCTCGCTCGACCATCCACTCGAGCGCCGCGCCGGAGTCCTCCGGCCGCTCGAACATGACCATCTCCACCTTGTCGAACTGGTGGACGCGCAGGATCCCGCGCGTGTCCTTCCCCGCGGCGCCCGCCTCGCGTCGGAAGCACGGGCTGTATGCCGCGTACCGGATCGGGAGTGCATCCGGCTCAAGGATCTCGTCGCGGTGCATGTTCGTGACCGGGACCTCGGCCGTGGGGACCAGGTAGAGGTCGTCGCGCGTGACGACGTACATCTGGTCCTCCTTGTCCGGGATCTGGCCGGTGCCGCGAGCGGAGGCGGCGTTGACGACGGCCGGCGGCCAGATCTCGGTGAACCCGTTCTCCACCGTGTGGGTCCGGAGGAAGAAGTCGATGAGCGCGCGCTGCATCGCCGCACCCGCGCCGCGGTAGACGGGAAAGCCCGATCCCGCGATCTTGGCGCCGCGATCCAGCTCGAAGATCCCGAGGCGCTCGGCCACGTCCCAGTGGGGCTGGCGCTCCCATGTCGCGCCCCCGGGCGCCGCGTCCGCGCCGACCTCGCCGTCCACCGGCACGATCCGCGGCAGCAGCTCGCCCCATGTCCGGACGGTGACGTCGTCGTCGGCGGTGCCGACGGGGACGTCCGGGTCGGCCGGGTTGGGGATCCGAACCATCGCCTCCTCGAGCTCCGCCTCGACGCCCGCGACCTCGAGGTCCAGCGCCGCGATCCGCTCGCCGAGCGCGACCGACGCCGCGCGCAGCTCCGCGACCTCGGGCCCGGACGGGTCGGCGCCGCCGCGCACCGCCTCCCCTACCGCCTTCGACGCGGCGTTGCGCTCGCCCTTCAGCCCGTCGCCCTCCGCGAGCAGTGCGCGCCTGCGCTCGTCGAGGGCGAGCGCGAGGTCCACGAGCGCCGGGTCCTCGCCCTTGTCGATGGCTCCCCTGCGGATGACGTCCGGCTCCGCGCGGAGCCGCTGCAGGCCGACGCTCACGACGCACCTCCCGTGGCGGAGGCCGCGGGGGGCGCTGCGGCCGCCCGGAGCCGCGCGAGCACGAGGTCCGGCGCGAGGCCGGCGAGGAGCCAGCCGGCGCGCGGGCCGTTGGGCCGGTCGAGGAAGGCCGCGTAGAGCGCGGCGAACGCACGGCCGGGCGGCAGGTCCGAAGCCCGTGCCGCGTCGAAGATCGCCGTCTGCCACGCGTCGCCGGACGCGGGCGGCGCGGCCTCGGCCGCGGCGGCGAGCGAGGCGAGGAACGCCCGCTGCTCGGGCGCGAGCGTCGCCGCGAGCGGGGGCACGCCGTCCGTCCGGACCGCGACGACCGCCTCGGGGGGCGCGTACGCCTCCAGCCAGGCCCGGGCCGCGGAGGTCCGCTCGTCCACGAGGCGCGCCTCCGCGTCCGTGAGCGGAGCGCCCTTCTCCGCCGCGATCCGTGCCGGGATGTCCGTCCCGGGGATCTGCGCGAGCAGCGCGAGGTGCGCGAACGCCGGCCGGTGGAGGCCGGCCTCCGCGGCGACGTCCGCGCCGGGGTCCAGCAGCGACGCCGCGAACAGCCGGTCCGGGTCGGGCGGCAGCTGGCCCTTCACCTCGAGGCCCGCGGTGGCCCCGGCGATCCGGTCGAACTCGTCGAACAGGCGCGGGATGGCGTCCGTGCCCTCGGGGTCGAACTCGATCGCCTGGTTGGGCCGCGGCCGCAGGAAGAGGAAGCGGAGCACCTCGCCGGGGACGACCTCGGCGATCCGGTGCGCGGCCGCGCCGCGGCCCTTGGAGGTGGACATCTTCCGGCCGCCGATGTTGAGGAACTCGTACATGACGTTGCGCGGCGGCTCGCGCTCGAAGATCTCGCGGCTGATCGCGTCGCTCCGGTCACGGGACCCGCCCGCCGTGGCGAGGTCCTTCCCGCAGCCCTCGATCGTGACGCCGAAGAGGCTCCACTTGGAAGCCCACTCGACGTTGAACGGCATCTTCGCCCGTCCGCCGAACGGCGAGATCCGCCCCTCGTTGCCACACCCGCGGGCCCAGGCGACGAAGTCGGGGAGGCACTGGTAGCGGACGGTCTCGCCGTCCCAGTCGGTGACGAGCGTCGTGCCGATCTTCCCGCACGACTCGCAGCGGGCGTGGAGCGGGAGCCAGCCTGCGGGCTTCTCGACGCGGCTCACGCGCATGTAGAGGGCGCGGATCTCCTCGGCGCGGTCGAGCGCGATCCGGATGTACGGGTCGAGTCGGCCCGTCGGGTAGATCTCGCTCAGCCAGTAGAACTCGGGATGGATCCCGAGGCGCGCGAACGTGGGGAGGAAGAGCGTCCCGACGAAGTGGCGCGCGTACGACGTCGCGTCGCTGCCCTCGGGGGCCGGGACCTCGGCGAGCGGGACGCCCATGTACCGGTCGACCGCGTCCGGCGTCAGCAGCGCCTGTGCGTCCATCGGGTCGAGGTCCTCGACGCCGTAGAGGAATCGCGATGCGATGCCGCGCTCCAGGAGCGCGCGGTGGACCTGGTCGTGGATGACGGGTCCGCGCAGGCTGCCGACGTGGACCGTCCCGGACGGCGTCTTCGAGTCGTTCACCACCTGCGGGCCGTCGACGGAGGCGGCGAGCTCGTCGGCCCAGAACATCAGCGGGTCCTCTCCCTGCCTGCTCCGCGATGCCGGTGCTGCGGCGTCAGGCGATCGACCGGATCGTGTACACCGCGTCGCCGGCAGGGACCTTCACCACGACCTTCTCGCCGACCTTCCTGCCGAGGAGTGCGCGTCCCACGGGCGACTCGTTGCTGATCCGCCCGTCGGCCGGTCGCGCCTCGGTGGACCCGACGATGTGGAACGTCATCGGGCCGCCGTCCGAGTCGACCTCCACGGTGGCGCCGATGCTCACGTGGTCGTTCGAGCGCTCCTCGTCGATGATCACGGCGCTCTTGATCTTGTGCTCGAGCTCCGCGATCCGTCCCTCGACGAACGCCTGCTCGTTCTTGGCCTCCTCGTACTCCGCGTTCTCCGAGAGGTCGCCGTGCTCCTTCGCCTCGCTGATGCGCGTGGCGATCTCCGGGCGGCGGATGGCGATCATCTCGTCGAGCTCGGCGCGGAGCTTCTCGAGCCCCTCGCGGGAGACGTACGTCGGCTTGTTGTTCACGGCTCGGTCGATCCTTGCGGCTGGTGTCCGGCAGCGGCCGTGCAGGGGTCCGTCTACAAGCGAACGAACCCCAGGGCACGCCGTCGTCGGCGCCCGGGAGTCCGGTCCGGCGTATGGTAGCCCGCCGCGCCTTGCGGCGCAAAGTACGGAGGCGTGCGGATGGCGCTGCGAGGTCCGGCCGTGCCGGCGGATCGCCCGGGTCCGCGCCGACGCCTATCCCGCCAGCCGGACGATCCGCTCCCGCACCCGCCGCCGGGCGCCGACGTCGTGGCACGCGATGAACACCGTGTCGTCCCCCGCCACGCTCCCGACGACCCCCGGCCAGCGCGCGCGGTCGAGGGCCGCGGCGATCGGGTGGGCGGACCCGGGTAGCGTCCGCACGACGAGCATCGTGCCGGATTCCCCGACCTCCACGGGCATCTCGCGGAGCAGCGAGCGGAGGCGGTCCTCGCCGGTCGCGTCCGGGTCGGCGAGCTTGGCGGGGAGGGCGTACACGTGGACCCCGTCCCGGACGACCTTCACGAGCCCCAGCTCGGCCACGTCGCGGCTGATCGTGGCCTGCGTCACGCGGTAGCCGCGCTCGCGGAGCGCCGTGGCGATCTCCTGCTGGGTGCGCACCGCGCGCTGCGCGACGAGGTCGGCGATCATCCGCTGCCGCAGGCGCTTCATCACCTCCATCGGCGCCCTCCTCCCGGACCGGGCGCGGGCCCCACGGACCGGGGCGAGCCGACCGCGTCCGGGCTCATCGCGACAGCACCACGACGACGATGATCGCGGCGAGCACGAGCCGGTAGACGACGAAGATCGTCATCCGGTGCGTGCGGAGCCAGCGGAGGAGGAACCCGATCGCGAAGAGCCCGGTGACGAAGGCCGCGGCCATGCCCACGACGAGCGGGCCCCACTCCACGGGGACCGCCGTGTCGCCGCGGACGAGCTTCGCCGTCTCGTACGCGCCGGTGCCCGCGATGATCGGCGCCGACATGAGGAAGCTGTACCGCGCGGCGGACTCCCGTGTGAGGCCGAGGAACAGCCCCGCCGAGATGCTGATGCCCGAGCGGCTCACGCCGGGGACGAGGGCGATCGCCTGGGCGACGCCGATGCCCAGGGCCCCGGGGAACGTCAGGCGGTCCAGGCTCAGGGATTTCGAGCCCCACCGGTCGGCGATCCAGATGATCCCAGCGCCGACGAGGAGCGCGACCACGACCATCCCCACCTGGCGGATCTGGTTCTCGATGACGTCGTTGAACAGGAGCCCCGCGACCGCCGCCGGGACGGTCGACGCGAGGATGAGCCACGCCAGTCGTCGGTCCGGATCGCCGCGGAACGACCGGTCGCGGACGGCCGCGATGCCCGCGGGCACGAGGCGCAGCCAGTCGCGCCAGAAGTAGACGATGAGCGCCGCGAGCGTGCCGAGGTGGAGCATGACCGTGAACTGGAGCGACTCCAGGAACGGGTCCGTCCACCCGAGCATGTACGGGATTGCGATGAGGTGCCCGGAGCTCGAGATCGGCAGGAACTCGGTGAGGCCCTGGACGATCCCGATGACGAGCGCCTGCAGCGCGAGGTCCATGCGGCCTCCGGGAGAAGCGCGCGCCCGGCCGTCGTGGACGGCCGGGCGCGCGCCCTGGCGGGCTAGCGGACGAAGAGCGGGGCGAGGACCAGCGTGATCGTCGCGAAGAGCTTGACGAGCACGTGGAGCGACGGGCCGGCGGTGTCCTTGAACGGGTCGCCGACCGTGTCGCCGACGACGGCCGCCGCATGGGCGTCCGTCTTCTTGCCGATCACCTTGCCGGCCTCGTCCGTCAGGTGGCCGGATTCGATGTACTTCTTCGCGTTGTCCCACGCGCCGCCACTGTTGTTGAGGACGGTGGCGAGGAGGACGCCGGCGATGGTGCCGACCATCAGGAAGCCGGCAACGGCCTCGTAGCCGAAGAGGACGCCCACGACGACCGGCGTGAAGACCGCGACGAGGCCGGGGAGGATCATCTCGCGAAGGGCGGCGCGGGTGGTGATGTCCACCACGCGCGCGTAGTCCGGCTTCTGGGTGTAGTCCATGATCCCGGGCATCTCGCGGAACTGCCGGCGGACCTCGACGATGATCGCGGACGCGGCCTTGCCCACCGCGCGGATCGCGAGCGAGCTGAAGAAGTACACGATCATCGACGCGATGAACGCGGCGAGGAACACGTTCATGTCGGCGAGGTTCACCGACGTCATGAGCTCGCGGCCCGACCGGAGCAGGATCAGGTTGACCTTGTCGATGTAGGCCGAGAACAGGAGGAACGCCGCGAGCGACGCGGACGCGATCGCATAGCCCTTCGTCAGCGCCTTCGTCGTGTTCCCGACCGCGTCCAGGCGGTCCGTGATCTGGCGGGCGCGCGCCTCGGCCCGGCTGAACTCGGTGATGCCGCCGGCGTTGTCCGTGATGGGCCCGAAGGTGTCCATCGCGAGGATGTACGCGGTGGTCATGAGCATGCCCATCGTGGCGACGGCCGTGCCGAAGACCCCGCCCACGTTCACGCCCGCCTCGTTCACGAGGCCGGCCTGCTCGCCGAGCCAGTGGCTGACGAAGAGCGCGATGACGATGACCACGGCGGTGACGGCCGTGGTCTCGAAGCCGACCGCGACGCCCGAGATGATGTTGGTCGCGGGGCCGGTCTTCGACGCCTCCGCGATCTCCTTCACCGGTCGCCAGGCGCCGGCGGTGTAGTACTGCGTGATGTAGACGAAGGCGATCGAGGTCGCGAGCCCCACGAGGCCGGCGAGGAAGAAGAAGATCCAGATCGGGAGGTCGTAGGACCCGGTCGCGCCGTCCGTGTTCGTGGTCCCCATCATCACGTACGTGACGAAGAGGAGCGCGACGGCGGAGAGCGCCGTGGTCACCCAGTAGCCGCGGTTGAGCATCCCCATCGGGTCCGCGTCCTCGCGGCCCCGGATGGTGAACATCGCGAGGATCGTCGCGAGGAGGCCGAAGGACCGGACGACGAGCGGGAAGAAGATCCACGCCTCGGGATTCGGCCAGCCCAGGCGGAGCGCGATGCCGTACACGGCCACGCCGAGGATCATCGCGCCGATGTTCTCCGCGGCTGTGGACTCGAAGAGGTCCGCGCCGCGGCCGGCGCAGTCGCCGACGTTGTCTCCGACGAGGTCGGCGATCACCCCGGCGTTTCGCGGGTCGTCCTCGGGGATCCCGGCCTCCACCTTGCCGACGAGGTCGGAGCCCACGTCGGCGGCCTTCGTGTAGATCCCGCCGCCTAGCTGGGCGAAGAGCGCGACGAAGCTGGCGCCGAACCCGAAGCCGACGATGAGGAACGGGGCGACGGCCGGGTTCTCGAACCCGCCCATCGCGGCGAACATGCCGTACACGCCGAGGAGCGAGAGCGAGACGACGAGGAAGCCCGAGACGGCCCCGCCGCGCATGGCGACCTGGACCGCCTCGACGACGCTGCGCTGCGCGGCCGAGGCCGTGCGCAGGTTCGCCTTCACCGAGATGTACATCCCGATGATCCCCGAGGCCATCGAGCACGCGGCACCGACGAGGAACGCGATCCCCGTCCGGATGCCGAGCTCGACGCCGTAGATGTCGGTGTCCGCGACCTCCTGCGTCTCGACGATCGAGATGAGAGCGGTGAGCACGACGGCGCCGAGGAGCGCGAGGATCGCGATCGTCGTGTACTGGCGCCGGATGAACGCGACCGCGCCCTCGAGGATCGTGGCCGCCACGTCCTGCATCGCCGCGGTGCCTTTGTCGCGCCGGAGGACGTCGCGCGCGAGGTAGAGCGCGAAGAGCACCGCGATGATGCCCGCGGGCAGGATGATGAGCTGGAGCGTGCTGCTGTCCATCGCCGGGCGTGGTCCCTCCTCACGAGCGCACGGATCGCCGCGGGCCCACGGGGCCATCGCCGGCGGGGAGCCCGGCGCGCGCGGCCGACGGGTCAGCGCGCTCACGCGGGGCGGGATGAGTGTATCGACGCCCGAGCGCTCGGGTCAATCCGCGCCCGGGCCAGGGGCGTCCCGGCACGGCCAGCGGGGTCGACCCGGCGCCGGCGCGGCCGGCCCGGCCGGCGTCGGGCGCCGCCGGACCGACGCTCTCCGGAGGCGGGGGAGGCGGGGTCCCGGCGGTCGGGGGTACGCTCACCTATACTGCCGGACTTGTGAGCAAACGCCCGCTCGGGTGTCTCTTCGAGATCGTCGAGACGCTCGTCCTGACCCTGATCATCTTCTTCGTCATCCAGACGTTCGTCGCTCAGCCGTACCGGGTGGAGCAGGTGTCGATGGAGAGGACGCTCGAGCCGGATCAGTACGTCCTGGTGGACAAGCTCACGCCCCGATTCGACGACTACAAGCGCGGCGACATCGTGATCTTCGACCCGCCGAGCACGTGGGCGGGCGGGCGCGGGACGCCGTACATCAAGCGGATCATCGGCCTCCCCGGCGACACGCTCCAGATCCGCGACGGCCTCGTCTACGTCAACGAGATCGCGCTCGAGGAGCCGTACCTGTACGACGGCCAGCCCACGGTCGCGACGGGCGGCGAGGACCAGTGGGTGATCCCGCCGGATCAGCTCTTCGTCATGGGCGACCACCGCTCGGATTCCGCGGATTCGCGCGTCTTCGGGCCCGTTCCGCGCGACCGGGTGATCGGCCGCGCGTGGCTCCGGTACTTCCCCCTCTCGACGTTCGGCGTGCTGCCGACGCCGACCTACCCGGAGCTCGCCGGCACGCCCGGCGCCGGCGCCTCGAGCCCGGCTCCCGGGAGTCCGGAGGCGAGCACCCCCGCGCCGTGATCGAGCTGATCGGGTTCGGCGCGGCGATCGTCGTGGTGGCGAGCGCCGTCCTCGCGGTCTCGGCGCGCGACGCCAGGGCCGGGATCGTCGGGCTCACGCTGGCGTCGGTGACGACGGTGGTCATCGCGGACCCGCTGCCGGACCCCATCGCGCTCGCGTTCCGCGTCGTCGCGGCCCTGTTCGCCGGCTTCCTGCTCTGGGTGACGATCCGCGAGACCGACGCCCGCACGGGCAGCACCGCGCTCGGCTGGCCCGCGGAGGCGATGGCGGCGGGGGCGGCGTTCGCGATCGGCCTCGCCCCGAGCCTGCTGGAGACGGAGCGGGCCGGCCCCGACGCGGCCCTCGCCGCGGGGTTCGCGCTCATCATCCTGTCCGTCGTCCCGGTGGTGTTCGCGCGCGACGCGTTCCGGCTCGGGATGGGGCTGCTGCTCCTCCTCGACGGGGCGGCGCTGCTGCGGATCGGCATCGCCGGCACGCCGACGCCGCTCGAGCAGCTGACGCTCGGCATCCTCGCGATCGGCGTCGCCGGCGCGACCTCGGTCGTCGCCCTGAACGCGTTCGCGGTCTCCGGGACCCTCGAGGTCGGGATCGCGCCGGGCCCGGAGGACGAGCGGTGACCGCCGGCCCGGGCGGCACATGACCGTCCTCGCCTTCCTCGCCATCACGTTCGGCGCCGGCGCCGCCGGGCTCCTCACGCGGCGCCGCCCGCCGGTCTCGATCGCCATCGGTCTCGTCGGCCTCGCCGCGGCGCTCGTCTCGGCCCTGCTCGTCTCGCCGGGCGACCGCCTCGTGGTCGGGGAGAGTGCGCTCGTCGCCACGGACTTCATGCACCTCTTCATCGTCTTCGGCACGGTCGCGGCGCTGGCGCTCTGCGTGATGGCGCTCGCCGCGGACGCGTGGCAGCGCAACCTCTCGAGCGCGATGCTCCTGGGCCTCGGTGCGCTCGCGCTGGGCCTTGCGCTGGCCGACCCGGTGGCCGGTCTCGCGGCGACGGTCGCCGCCGGGCTGCCGGGCGTCCTCGTGGCGATCACGACGCCCGTCGACGCACGCGGGGTCCGGTCGGCCGCCCGCGAGCTGCGCGCGGTGGCGGTCACGGGCGCGTTCGCGCTCGTCGCCGCGGCGCTGGTGTCCGGCCCGTCGGGCCTCGTGAACCTGCCGACGACCGTCGTCGGCCTCGCGTACCTCGCGATGGCGCTCGCCGTCGCCGTGCGGATCGGCGCGATCCCCTTCCACACGCGCGTCGCGCGCGTGACGGGCTCCGCGCCCACGGCCGCGCTCCCGCTCCTCCTCGCGCTCGCCCCTGCCGGGTTCGCGAGCGCGGCCCTCGTGTGGATCGACGGGAACATCGCGACGACCGCGCTTCCGCTCGACGCGGAGCGGGCGGTGATCATCGTCGTCGGCCTCCTGTGCCTCCTCCTCGGCGTGCTGGCGGCGACCATCCAGGACGACATCGAGCACGTCGTGGGCTACTCGGTCATCCAGGACGCGGGGTTCGTCCTGCTGGCCCTGGCGGTCTTCGACTCCCAGGTGTGGGAGCCCGCCCGGACGTGGCTGCTCATCTACGTCGTGACGAAGAGCGCGTTCGCGGGGTGGGCGCTCGCGATGCGCGCGTCGTTCGGGACGAGCCGGATCGGCGAGCTCTCCGGGTGGATCCGCCGGGCGCCGCTCCTGGCCGTGACGCTGGGGGTCATCGTGGCCGCGACCGTGGGCATCCCCAGCCTGCTCGTGTTCGACGTGCGGTCGCAGATCGCGACGCTCGCCCTCGGCTCGCCGCTCGCCCTCCTCGCGATCGTCGGCGGGCTCGCGTCGCTCCTCTACTACGGACGGCTGGCGCGGGTCGGGATCGGGCCCGTCGCGCCGCTCGTCGCGGCGTACCCGGGCGTGCGGCCGCGCGGACGCGGGTGGGCCCAGGCGGGCGCGAGCGGGCGGGCGGGCGCAGCCGGCGACGAGGGCAGAGCGGGGGCGGCCCCCGACGTGCCGGGTTCCACGGTCGCCGTGGCCGCGACCGCGGAGGCACGGGCCGCAGAGGGGCAGGGGCGCGAGGCGCCGCTCGCGCGCGAGCGCCCGGTCCGGCGGGCGGGCCGGGGCGCGGAGCCGCTGTCGCTCGACCTGGACGGCATCGCGCCCGCGGGCGACGCCGACGAGGGATCGCCGGCGCAGGGTGCGGCCGGACCCGCCGTCGACGCCCCTCCGACGAGCGCGGCGGCGTTCGACGCCGCGGAGCGGCCGGTCGTCGAGGACGACACGCCCGGCCCGATCGGGGCCGCCGATCCCACCCCGGCAGCGGGCGCGTCGCCTTCCGCCGGCGTGGACGCCGGGCCCGAGGACGCGGACGGGCTGGTGGCCGCCACGGACGCACGGCCCGGGGACGCGGACGCCGGCACGGATGACGTCACCCCGGCCTTCCTGCTGCCGCCGTCCGGACGCGGCCCGACGCCGGGCCCCCGGAGCGGGCGAGCACCCAGGGAGAGCCTCGACGCCGAGCGGCCGCCGTCGGTGCGGGGACCGCGGATCGACCAGCTGCGTCGCGACCCGAAGGAGCTCACGCAGGCGTGGGCGCGCGAGGCGCTGGAGCGGGCGGGGCTCGCCCCGCCGTCGAGCGGCGGCACTGCGGCCGACGCGGCGGAGGCTCCGATCGTCGAGCCGGTAGGCACGGGAGCCGCCTCGGCGCGCGCGGACGCGCCGCGGACCGAGGGCACACGTGCCGATGCCCCATCGCCGCGGGCCGCGGGCGCGGGCCGCCTCTCTGGCCCGACCACCGGCGCCCCGGGCGAGGCGGCGGCCGCGGGCGGCGTGGCGGTGGGAGCGGACGACCGGCCCGTGTCCGCCGCCGGCGGCGGCGCGTCGCGGACCGCGCGGTCGACGCCGCGGTCCCGCCGCTCCCCGCGGGCCGCCGGTTCCGACCCCGACCGGTCGTCCGCCGCGGCAGTCCTGTGGGAGGCGAACCGCCTCCTCGTGCTGTCGGTCCTCGCGCTCGGCCTCTCCCTCCTCGGCCTGGCCGCAGCGGCCGGCGCCTTCGGCGTCTCCGAGGCGGCGCGCGCGCAGGCGCCCTCTCCGGGGGGAGAGATCGTCCTCCCGGGCGACCTGGGCGGCGAGCCGACGGGGCCGGACGTGACCGACCCGGGTGCGGGCTCGTCTCCGTCCGACGTCGCGTCGTTCCCTCCGGAGGCGACGCCGGTCCCCTGACGCGCGCGGGCCGCCGGACGAGCCGCGGGAGCCGCGGCCGGTCGAGCCGGGCGCGCCGGGTCAGTCGGCCGGCGACAGCACCCAGCGATCGACGTCGCGCGCGTACCCGACGATCTCTCCGGGGGCGAACCAGAGCGCGAGCTCCGCAGCCGCCGTCTCTGGGCCGTCGGACGCGTGGACGAGGTTCTGAGCGGTCTCCATCGCGAGGTCGCCGCGGATCGTCCCGGGCGCCGCCTCGTGCGGCCGCGTCGCGCCCACCATCGACCGCACCATCCCGATGGCGTTCGGGCCCTCGAGCGCGGCCGCCACGAGCGGGCTCGACGTGATGAACGCGACGAGCCCGTCGAAGAAGGGGCGCTCGCGGTGGACGGCGTAGTGGGACTCCGCAAGGGCGCGGTCGACCGCCACGAGCTTGAGCCCGACGATCTTCAGGCCGCGCTCCTCGAAGCGCCCCAGGATGCTGCCGACAAGCTGTCGCTGGACGCCGTCGGGCTTGATGAGGACGAGGGTGCGTTCGGTCACGATGTCTCCTCCGGTGCGTGCGGGTCATGCGTGCGTTCCGCGGGCCTCCGGGCCGCCGCCGGGTCGGAGGACTGGGTGGCCTCCGCGGGGGTGGTCGCGGGATCGGGGGCGGGCGCCCCGTCGTGCGCACCGGGGCCGGCGCCCGCGTCGGTGCCGCCGGCGTCGGCGCCCACGTCGGGGCCGTGGACGTCGGCGTCCTCGGCGCCGCCGGTCGAGTCCGCGGACGCGCGGCGCTCGGCCAGGGCGAGCGCGGCCGCCGCGTAGCAGCGGAGCGCGTCGGACTGATGGCCCACGATCCGGAAGGCGTCGCCGCGAAGGAGGTCGAAGGGGGCCCCGGGGGTCCCGCCGACCGTCGAGAGGATCGCGGGAGCGAGGGCCGGCGACAGGCGGAGCGCGACGGCGAGGTGGAGGGCGGCGCCGTCGCGGTCCCCGGCCGCGAGCGCGTCCGACCCCGCGGCGTACGCCGCCTGGGGATCCGCGGCGGCGGCAGCCTCGGGGGTGGCGAGGACGGGCCCGCCGACCGCGCGCGCCACCGCCCGGCCCGCGCCGATCGGGACGAGCGGGGCGATCGGTGCGGCGGACGGCTCCACGAGAGCGGCCAGGTCGCGCCTCGGCTCCGGGTCGGGCTCGATCACGTCCGCCCCGGACGGCCACGGGCCGGCGAGGGGCATCCCGGCGACGACCGCGGCGAGCGGGAGCGACGCGCGCCGCGTCACGCGGCCCACGAGCGCCTCCGCGTCCTCGGCGCCGCCGTGCGCCGCCGCCGCGGCCTCGGCCGCGATGACGAGCGCCACGAGGGCGTCTCCCCCGGCCGCGAGGTAGGCGGCGGCCGCCTCGCCCGCGCCCGGGAGGTCGCCGGTGCGCCACCGCGCCTCGGCGATGTCCACGAGGGCGGCGTCATCGAGTTCCCCGGCGCCGGCGACCGCCTCCAGCTCCGCGCGGGCGAGCGCGACGGCACCGGTGCGGAGGTGCACGCGGGCGAGGCGGAGCCCGGCCGGGCGAGCGGCCGCCGCGTGCTGGTCGGTCACCGCTGGCCGCCGTCGAGCATGAGCGCCGAGCCGATGTCGCGGGCCGACCCCTTGGGCGCCACGAGCGCGAGCCGGAGCGCATCGTCGTGGAAGAGGGCGCCCGCCAGGCGGCGGATCGCCGCCGGCCCCACCGCGCGGATCTCCTCGACCGCCTCCTCGAGCGTGTGGACCCGCTCGTGCAGCGCCTCCTGGGCGCCGAGCCACGACGCGAGGTGGCGCGTCTCCTCCAGCCGGAGCTCGAGGCGGCCGCAGAGATACCCGGTGGCCTTGCGGAGCTCGTCGGCCGAGACATCCTCGTCCCGCAGCCGGACGAGCTCGCCGAGGATGGCCCGCACCGCACGCCGGACGTTGCGCGGGTCCACGCCGGCACGGATGACGAGGGCTCCGGCGTCGGCGTAGTCGACGATGTACGAGTCCACGTCGTACGCGAGCCCGCGTTCCTCGCGGACCGTGAGGAAGAGGCGGCTGCTCATCCCCTCGCCCAGGATCCCGTTGAGGACCTCCAGCGTCCACTGGTCCGGGTGGTCGCGTCGCAGGGCGGGCACGCCGAGGGAGAGCTGGACCTGGGTCGTCTCGCGCCGGTCCACCAGGACGCGCTCACCGGCGGGGAGCGGCGGCGCGGGCTCCGGTGCCTCGGGCTGCGGCGCCGCCGCCGACGGAGGAGCCGCCGGGGCGAACGCGGCGGCCACGCGGGCGACCACGTCGTCGTGGGCGACGTCGCCGACCGCCGAGACCACGATGGCGTCCGGCCGGTACCGCGCGCGCCAGAACGCCTCGATCGCCGCCGGCGTGAGCCCGCGCACGCTGCCCTCGTCGCCGGCGATCTCCCTGCCGAGGGGGCCGTCGCCGAACATCGCCCGGTCGAACAGGATGCCCGCGTACTCCGAGGGGTCGTCCACGTACGAGCGGATCTCCTCGACGATGACGCCCTTCTCGCGCTCCACTTCGGTCGGATCGAGGCGCGGCCGCGCGATGAGCTCGCCGAGGACCCCGACGGCGCGGTCGGTCTCCGCGACGGGGACGCGCGCCCAGTACACCGTGGACTCGCGGTCGGTCGCCGCGTTGCAGCCGCCGCCGACGCCCTCGATCGCCTCCGAGACGGCGCGCGTCGTGGGGTACGCAGCGGTCCCCTTGAACGTCAGGTGCTCCATGAAATGGGCGATGCCGGCGTCCTCGGGTCGCTCGTGCCGCGTCCCCGCGAGGACGAACGCGGCGATCGAGAACGAGCGAGCGCCCGGGACGCGTGCGCTGATGACGCGCAACCCGTCCGGCAGCGCGGTTCGTTCGTACATCGGCGGAAGCGTACCGGAAACGGCGCGACCAGCCGGGGCGGACCGGACCCGGCGCGGAGTCCCGGCCGCGCCGATCCGTCCGTCGCGGCGCGCGCGCGGCCCAGGTCCCGTCGGCGTCAGGCTTCGTCCGGTCCGAGCCCGGTGAGCTCCATCTGGACGTAGTCCGACTCCGGCAGCCGGAGCTGACGGTTCGCGGCCGCGTCGACGGGGTGGTCGAGCGGCGCGAACTCGATGCGGATGCGCTCGTCGCCCTGGACGAGCGTGTACGAGAGCAGCTGGTCGGGACGCGTGTCGAACTCGAGGTGCTCGAAGGAGTCGACGTTGATGCACACGATGAGCGGCGTGAAGTACGTCGAGGTCTCCGGCTCGTCCATGACGATCCGCTCGATCCAGCCCGTCCCGCTCGCGACCACGTCGGCGCCGCGCAGGTACACGTACGTGACCGTCTGCTTGAGCAGCGGACGGAGGAGGTTGAGCATGTCCGCACGACCGGTGACGATGCCGCCGTTGACGTAGAACCTCGCGGGCATCGGCGGGGCGGGCCTCCTCGCTCGGTCCTCGCGCACCCCCGGAGTGGGCGGCCGGACACGACGGATGGTAGCGGCCGGGACCGCCCGTGACACGACGAAGATGCGGGATCGGACGTGGCGCATCGGCCCGGACGCCCTCGCCCGGCCGCGTGGCCGGCCGGTCTACCATGGGGCCATGCTCCTGCTCGTCGACGTCGGGAACACGAACATCACGGTCGCGACCGCGCGCGCCGGCGCCCTCGGCCCCGTCCGCCGCGCCACGACACCGCGCGCGTCCACGCCCGACGAGCTCGAGGTCCTCCTCGACGGGCTGCTTCGCCTCGATGGCGGCGCGATCGAGGCGATCGACCGGATCGTCGCGGCCTCGGTCGTCCCGTCGGTCGCGGCCGCCCTCGAGGTCATGGCGGGGCGTCGCGCGCTCGCCCTGCTCGCCGCCTCCGTCGAGACCGTGCCCATCGCCGTGCGGGTCGACCGTCCGGCGGAGGTCGGGCCCGACCGCCTGGTCAACGCGTTCGCGGCCGTCCGCCTGCACGGAGCCCCGGCGATCGTCGTGGACTTCGGGACGGCGACCACCTTCGACGTCGTCGCCCCGGACGGCGCGTACGTGGGCGGGGCGATCGCCCCGGGCCTGGAGCTCGGGCTCGAGGCGCTCGCGGCGCGGACCGCGCGCCTGCCGCGGGTGGAGCTGCGGGAGCCGGCCGCCGTCATCGGGCGGGACACGACGACGGCTATGCAGGCCGGGACGGTCTTCGGATACCAGGCGCTCGCCGCGGGCCTCCTCGCGCGGACGCGCGCGGAGCTGGCGTCCGGGACCGGGGCGGACGTCGCGTCGATCACGGCGATCCTCACCGGCGGGCTGTCCGCTGCGCCGTGGGCGCGTGGGATCGAAGGCGTCGACGCGATCGACCCCGACCTGACGCTCCGTGGACTCCTCCTGCTCGCGGACGAGGCGGGGTCATGACGGGCCGCAGGTCCGACGAGCCCGTGCCGACGGCGCCGCATGCTCCCGGGACCCGCGGGCCGGAGCCCGCCCCCGGCGGCCGCCTCTCCGGCCGGTTCATCGGCCTCGGGATCACCGGGTCCATCGCCGCGTACAAGGCGGTGGACCTGCTCCGCCTGCTGCGATCCGAGGGCGCCGAGGTGCAGTGCATCCTGTCGAACGGCGCCTCGAGGTTCGTCGCGCCGCTCGCCCTGGAGGCCCTCTCCCGCCGGCGGGTGGACGACGACGTCCTCGCGCTGCTCCCGGACGGCCGCATCGGCCACATCATCGTCGCCGACGCGGCCGACGCGATCGTCGTCGCCCCGGCGACCGCCGCGTGGATGGCGGCGATGGCGAACGGGCTCGCGAGCGACACCGTGACGGCCACGTGCATCGCCACCTCGGCGCCGATCGTCGTCGCGCCGGCGATGGACGGGGACATGTGGGCGCACCCGGCGACGCGGGCGAACGCCGCGCGGCTGCGCGCGTTCGGGTACGCGATCGTGGGACCCGACGAGGGGCCGCTCGCATCCGGCCAGGTCGGACCCGGACGGCTCGCACCACTCCCCGAGATCGTCGACGCGATCGTGGCGGCGATCGGGGACCGCCCCGTCCGCGCACCGGACCCCTCCGCGCTGCCGCCCGTGGTCGGGGAGGTCCGCGACGCGGACCTGCTGGGCCGTCGGGTGGTCGTGAGCGCCGGTGGCACGGCGGAGCCGATCGACCCGGTGCGGTACATCGGCAACAGGTCCACCGGCCGGATGGGGTTCGCGGTCGCCGAGGCGGCGCGAGACCGCGGGGCCGACGTGACCGTCGTCGTCGGGATGACGTCGGTCAGGCCGCCCGACGGGGTCCGGATCGTGCGAGCGGAGACGGCCGCGGCGATGCGCGACGCGATCCTCGGGCTGCTCGACCCGGAAGGGGCCGCGGTCGCCGGGGAGGGCGGCGTCAACGAGGTCACGGCCGGGGCCGCGCCGGGGTTCGACGCGCTCGTCATGGCCGCCGCGGTCGCCGACTTCCGGCCGCGGGTCGTCGCCACGGGCAAGATGGAGCGAGCGGCGGGCATGACCCTCGAGCTGGAGCCGACGCCGGACGTCCTCGCGGAGGTGGCCGCCCGGGCGCGTGCGAGCGGGCGGGCGCGTGCGAGCGGGCGGCCCCCGGCGCGCGCCGGCGGACGGGCGGCGGGCGGGGACGCGAGCGCGGGCGAGGATGCCCGGCGGCCCGTGCTCGTCGGGTTCGCCGCGGAGACCGGGTCGCTCGACCGCGCGCCCGCGAAGCTCCGGCGCAAGGGCGTGGACCTCCTCGTGGCGAACGACGTCGCGGAGCCGGGCTCCGGCTTCGGCACGGAGACGAACCGGGTGTCGATCCTCGCGGCGGACGGGTCGCGCGACGACCTCCCGCTGCTGCCCAAGCGGGCGGTGGCCGAGAGGATCCTCGACGAGGTCCTGGCGCTGCTCGACGCGCGCGACGGCACCGGGCAGACTGGTGAGCGGCCGGCGGACGCCGGGGAGCATGAGGGCGGTGACGGGTCATGAGCGCGACGGGAACGCCGGGGGGCGCCGAGCGGATCGTCCGGACCACGGTGGCGGACATCGCCCGGATGCACGCGGACGGGCAGCGCATCCCGACCGTGACGGCCTACGACTACCCGAGCGCACGCCTCGCCGACGAGGCGGGCATCCCCCTCATCCTCGTCGGCGACTCCCTCGGCCAGGTCATCCTCGGGTACGAGACGACGGTGCGCGTCTCGCTCGACGAGATGGTCCACCACACGCGGGCGGTCGTCCGCGGCGCCCGCCGGGCCCTCGTGGTCGGCGACATGCCGTTCCTCACCTACCCCACCGCGGACGACGCGCTCGGCGCGGCCGCCCGCTTCCTCCAGGAGGGCGGGGCACAGGCCGTGAAGGTCGAGGGCGGCCGGCGGACCGCCCCCGTCATCGAGACGCTCGTGCGCAACGGGGTCCCCGTGATGGGGCACATCGGCCTCACCCCGCAGGCGATCCATGCGATCGGGAAGGTGCGGGTCCAGGGCAAGACCCGGGACCAGGCGCGCGCGCTCATGGCGGACGCGCTCGCCGTCGCCGAGGCCGGCGCCTTCGCGATCGTGCTCGAGCTGATCCCCGAGCAGCTCGCCGGCGCGATCACGGAGCGCCTGCGCATCCCCACGATCGGCATCGGCTCGGGCCCCCTGTGCTCCGGCCAGATCCAGCTCTTCACGGACATCATGGGGCTGTCGGTCGATCACCTCCCGCGCCATGCGCGGCGGTACCTGCACCTCCGCGAATCGATCGCCGAGGCGCTCCACGCGTACGCGACCGATGTGACCGACGGCTCGTTCCCCGGCGTCGCGGAGACCGTCCGCATGGACGACGCGGTCTTCGAGGAGGTCCTCGGGCGCTCGCCGCTCGACCGGGCGGACGCCGACGCCGGCCTGTACGACGCGCTCCCGCTCGACCGCGACCTGTGACGCCGGGCGTCCTGGGGGCGCGCCCGGTCGTCGCCCGGACGCGCGAGGAGCTGCGCGACGCGCTCGCGGCGACGCCGCGCCCGCGCGGCTTCGTGCCCACGATGGGCGCCCTGCACGCCGGCCACGTCTCGCTCCTCCGGCGCGCGCGTGACGAGAGCGCGTCGGTCGTCATGTCGGTGTTCGTGAACCCCACGCAGTTCGAGGACCGTGCCGACCTCGACGCGTACCCGCGCGACCTCGCGGCCGACCTGGCAGTCGCGCGCGACGCCGGCGCGGATGTCGCCTTCGTCCCGTCGGTCGAGACGGTCTACCCGGCCGGCGCATCGACGACCGTGGACCCCGGCCCCATCGCGCGGGTCCTCGAGGGGGCCGCCCGGCCGGGCCACTTCGCCGGCGTCGCGACGGTCGTGGCGATCCTCCTGGGAATCGTGGCGCCCGACGTGTCGTACTTCGGCGAGAAGGACGCGCAGCAGCTCGTGATCGTCAGGCGGATCGTCCGCGACCTCGCCCTGCCCGGGTCCGTCGCGGGCTGCCGCACCGTGCGCGAGCCGGATGGCCTCGCGATGAGCTCGCGGAACGCGCGGCTCGGGCCGGACGACCGCTCCGCGGCAGCCGTCCTCCATCGGGCGCTCCTCGCGGCACGCGACGCGCACGCGGCGGGCACCACGGACGCCGACGCGCTCCGCGCCGTCATGCGGGACGTGGTGGCGGCGGAGCCGCGCGCGGCGCTGGACTACGTGAGCGCCGCGGACCCCACGACGCTCGAGGAGGCGCGCGGACCACAGGCCGGCCCGATCCTGCTCTCCCTCGCGGCCGTCCTGGGGGGTGTCCGGCTCATCGACGCGGAGACGGTCTCCCTGACCTGACGACGCCCGCGCCCCCGTCAGTGCGCCGCGGGCTCGGCGAAGCGCTCGAGGATCCGGTCGACGTCGAGGTGCTGCGCGACGAGCGCCTTGATCGCGTCGATCTTGTCCGTGTCGGCGGGGTGCGTCTTCACGAGGAGGTCGTGGACGCGGGACGCGGCGCGGTAGGTCTCGTGCTCGACGAGGAAGCAGAAGAGGTCGGCGCGGCGCACCTCGTCGAGGATGAACAGGTTCGGTCGATAGCCGCCGGTGAGCACGAGCCCGGCGGGTCCCACGCGGCGGGGGTCGCGCCCCTCCTCGGCGGCGCGGGCGCGGCTCGCGGCCGCGTGCGCCGCAGCGGCCCCGATGACGTCCTCACGGTCGCCGGGGACGATGATCAGGCCGCCCTCCTCCGTGTTCTGCATCGCGTGCTCGGCGCGCATCGCCGCGATCGTCACGTCCTCGACCGGCCGGTCGAGGTCGATGCCCGCATGGATGAGCTCGCCCTGCATCTGCTCGGTCAGGATCGCGAGCGTCGGGTTGGACAGCAGCGGGACGTACGGCAGGACGCCGAGCAGCTCGATCCCGTGGAGCGCGAGGCCCTTCTCGAGGATCCCCTGGAGCGTCGGGTGCGCCTCGGCGTCCACCTTGTTGATGACCGCGCCCACGACGTCCACGCCGTGGCGGGCGAACAGCGCGCGGTTGAGGACGATCTCGTCGATCGGGCGGCCGACGCCGGCCTCGCTGACGATGAGCGCCCGCGCCCCGAGCATCCGGGCGACCGCCGCGTTCGACAGGTCGACCACCGAGCCGACGCCGGCGTGCCCCGTCCCCTCGACGAGCACCACGTCGCGGCCGCGCGAGACGGCCTCGTACCCGGCGAGGATCCGGGCGCCCAGGTCCTCGACGACCTCGCCATTGATGAACGCCTTCGTGAAGCCGCGCGGGATGTGGACCGGGCTCAGGGACGACGGCGGGTCGGGCAGGCCGAAGACGTGCTTCATGAGGATCGCATCCTCGTCCGCCGGGATGCCGTCGAGGTACGCGTAGCGCTGGCCGACGGGCTTGATGAACCCCGTCGCGAGGTCGCGGTCCAGCAGGGCCGCGAGGAGGCCCAAGCTGACGGTCGTCTTGCCGCGGTTCTGGCCTGTGGCGGCGAGATAGATCTGGCGCATCGGCGACGGTCCGGTCAGTCGCGGCGAGCCGTCTTGCGATCGATGAGGGCGACCGCCTCGTGGAGGCGGGTGACGGCCTCGGGCTCGACCGTCTCCGGCTCGAGGTACGGCCCGAGCCGCTCGAGGATGTCCGCGGCGAGGGCGACGAAGACGCCCGCATCCGCGACGAAGAACTGCGGCTCGTTGTTGTACCGGACCAGCGTGAGCCGGCCCTGGAGGACGCGCCGCTCCTCGACGTGCGCCACCTGCGTCGCGAAGGAGTGGCCCTGGATCCCGTCGGGGTTGTTGAGGAAGTTCAGGGCGTTGTCGATCGCGAGCCCGAACCGGGCCCGCCACGCGACCAGGCGCTCGTGGACCTCGGGCGCGATCCGGACCTCGGCGACCTCGTCGAAGATCTCCGGCGCGACCGTGAGGAGCCCGACGAGCGTCGTGCCGGCCCGCGCGCCGAGCATGACCTGGAGCGAGCGCTCGAGCGTGAAGACCTCCGAGTCGAACCGCGGGCTCGTGATCACGTCCGTGAGGAGGTCCTCGACGTTGTCCAGGACGGCGCCGTCGGCGAGCGCGTCGCCGAGGTGGAGGATCTCCTCCTTGAACAGGAACTTCTCTTCGTGGTCGAGCATGGCCGCGATGGTACACCGCGGCCCCGTCTCCCCCGCCCCCCTGCGCCGTCCGTCAGGCCGAGAACCGGTCGAGGACGTTCGCCGTGATGCGCGCCACGCGCGCGTCGAGGGGCGTGCGGCGGCCGTTGAACGCATGGAGGCCGTACGCGTCGAGCGCCCACGACCACTGGAAGGTGCCGGCGGCGAAGACCCCGCCGCGGCCGCCGGCCGGGTCGCGGACGGCGGCCGAGTGGACGGGCGGGCTGGTGACGTTCCCCTCGCCGTCGGGGTCGCGGCCGCGGAAGCGGACCGGCGAGCGGGCGAGGACCACCGTCCCCTCGGGCGCCAGCTCGGGGAAGTGGGCGTCGTACTCCTGGCCCACGAGCGCCGTCAGCGCGTCGCCGTCGCGCAGGCCGGTGCCCGCGTACGCCCAGTGGTCCGCTCCCGCGACGATCCAGTCGGCCGGCCGGGTCACGACGTGACCGTACATGACACCGAGGAAGGTGGCCTCCGGCGCGAGGACCGGCGCCTCCCGCCAGCGGCAGGTCGCCAGCTCGGGCCGGCCGGCCGTCATCGGGTCGCGCAGGGCCGACTTGTAGCACGTGACCCGCCGGTCGGCACCGAGCGGCGACGCGTCGATCCGGACCTGCCAGTACATCTCGTTGCCGGAGAAGAACGCCGCGTTCATCCCGGATGCGACGGCGGCCTCCATCGCGCCGCGCATCGGTCGCGACCAGTACTCCGGGTGGCCGGCGCAGACCGCCAGCCGCCGTCCGGCGAGCACCTCGGGGCGAGCCTGGAGGTCGACGTCCGTCGCGTAGTCGACCTCCCGCCCCGTCCGCTCCATCCAGCGGACGAACTGCGCCTCCCACCTGCGCAGGTGACCCAGCCCGCCGTCCATGTCGTAGGGGCGGTCGAAGCCGACGACCGCCGCGGCCGCCGTGCCGGTGGCCGTCCGGGCGCCGCGCGAGTTGTACGAGTAGAGGCTCCTCCCGCCCCACGCGTTGTACGCCTGCCACGTGGCCGCTGCGGAGAGGAACAGGGTGGGCGCCATCGAGCGGAGCGGGGCCCGCACGACGAACGGGACGCCGCGCGGCGCCGTGCCGTCGCGGGGACGCAGGACCGCGACGTACATCCCGCTCGGCCAGTCGTCGGGGACGACCGTCGCCGGGCCCTCCGGCCAGGCGGCCTCCACGAGCCCCGTCGAGGGGTCGACGCGGACGCTCCGCACGGGTGACGCGGGGACGGCGGCGTCCCGGTGGACGCGGCGCGCACCCGCGCCTCCGTACCAGCCGAGGCGGTACCAGTCCACGTCGTACGCGGCGGGCGAGCTGACGTGAAGCGCGATCCGCTCGCCGGGCTCGACGGAGGCGGGGACGGCGAACCCCTCGATCGACGACGGCCGGCCGATCCCGGCCTCCCACCCGGGGGCGCCGTCCCGCCGGTTCTCGGCGACGACGGCGGGCGACGGCGTCCCGACCGGCCCCGGCACGGCCGAGGACGAGACGGCGGCGGGGGTCGCGGGCGCGGACGCGGGCGGCGACGCGGGCGTCTCGTGCGATCCGGGCGTGGTCGGCGGCGCGGTCGGCCGGACGGCCTCGCACGCCGCGAGTGCCGAGGCCCCGATCGCGAGGCCCGCGCCGGTCGCGAGGCGCAGGAAGGCACGGCGAGGGAGCGGGCGTCGGTCCGTCATGGGGCCGTCCGATCGTACGGCCTCGTGACGTCCCGCGCCGGGCGCTGGCGGGCGCCGGGGGGAGACGCGGCGGCGGCCGGGCCCCGGAGGGCCCGGCCGCCGCGATGGGCAGCGATCGGAGCGACGGCCTACGGGTAGAGGCCGCGCATCCCGGTGGCGTCGGCGACGCGCTTGACGGCGAGGAGGTACGCGGCGGTCCGCATGTTCACCTTCTCGCGCTCCGAGACGGCGACCGTCTCGTAGAAGGCGCGGTCCATGATCTCCCTGAGCTTCGCGTTGACGACCGCCTCGCTCCAGTGGTCCCGGTTGAGGTCCTGGACCCACTCGAAGTAGCTGACGGTGACGCCGCCGGCGTTGCAGAGGATGTCCGGGATGAGGAAGATGCTCTTCTCGTATAGGATCGCGTCGGCGTCCGGCGTCGTGGGGCCGTTGGCGGCCTCGGCGACGATCCTGGCCTTGATCCGGCCGGCGTTCTCGCCGGTGATCTGGTTCTCGAGGGCTGCCGGGATGAGGATGTCGCACTCGACCTCGAGCACCTCGGCGTTCGAGATCTCGCGAGCGCCGGGGAAGCCGACGACGGTCCCGTGCTCCCTCTTCCAGGCCCCGACCTTCGCGACGTCCAGGCCGTCCGCCTTGAAGATCCCGCCGGTCGAGTCGCTCACGGCGATGACCGTGGACCCCTCGTCCACCATGAGCTCGGCGGCGATGCGGCCGGCGTTGCCGAACCCCTGGACCGCCACGGTGGCCTTCTTGAGGTCGATGCCGAGCCGCGGCGCCGCGTCAACGATCGTGTAGACGCAGCCGCGGGCGGTCGCCTCGTTGCGGCCCTCGGAGCCGCCGAGGCTGATGGGCTTGCCGGTCACGACGGCCGGGACCGTGTACCCGACGTGCATCGAGTACGTGTCCATGAACCACGACATGATCTGCGGCGTCGTGTTCACGTCGGGTGCCGGGATGTCGCGCTCGGGGCCGATGAGGATCGAGATCTCGGTGAAGTAGCGGCGGCTCAGGGCCTCCACTTCCTTGGCCGAGAGCTTCTTCGGGTCGACGACGACGCCGCCCTTGCCGCCGCCGTACGGGATGCCCACGACGGCGCACTTCCAGGTCATCCACATCGCGAGGGCCTTGACCTCGTCGAGGCTGACGTCCTGGTGGTACCGGATCCCGCCCTTGGCCGGGCCGCGGCTGAGGTTGTGCTGGACGCGGTAGCCCGTGTAGACCTGGACCGAGCCGTCATCCATGTGCACCGGGAAGTGCACGGTGAGCTCGCGCCGGGGCTCACGGAGGACCTTGCGCATGCCCGGATCGAGGCCGAGCTTCTCGGCCGCGAGGTCGAACTGGTGCTGGGCGACGGCCCACGCGTTCAGCGTCGCGGCGCCCTTTTCCGTGGTCATGGAGAGGGGAACCTCCCGTCACGCGCCCCTGCCGGGGCACGTGGCTACGGGCCGTCGGGGGGACGGCCGACACCCACGCCGACCTCCACGTGTCCGCCGGGAGGCCCGCGCGTCTCCTTATGCGGCCGAGTATATGGGGGCAGGATGGGCGCGGCGGCAGGGCCGTCCGGGCGGGGCGCCGGGGCCGACCGGCATGTCGCCCCCGTGCCGGGCGTCAGGGCCGGGGAGCGCCGCGGCGGTCAGTGACGCCGGAGCACGATGCCGCCGGCGAAGCCCGGTCCCACGTGGGGCCCGATGGACGATCCGACGGTCTCGATGACGATCGCCGACGGGTCGAGATCCGGCAGCCGCCGCATCAGGTCGGCACGGAGGTCCTCCACATCGGAGCCCGGCCCCGACAGCAGGGCGACGCGCTCCACCGGGCGCTCGGCGAAGAGCTCGGCGACGCGTGCGCGCGCCTTCGACCTCGTCCTCACGCGCTCCGCCTGCACGACCTCGCCGTCGCGGATCGCGATGATCGGCTTGACCGAGAGGATCGTGCCGACGGCGGCACGGGCGCCCGAGATGCGCCCGCCGCGCCTGAGGTACTCGAGCGTGTCGAGAGCGACGTAGAGGTCCAGGTCCGGCACGCGGCTCCGGAGCGTGGCCGCGATCGTCGCCGCGTTCGACCCGGCGGCCGCCATCTCTGCGCCCATGAGCGCGAGGATCCCGATCCCCATCGAGGCGTTCGCCGAGTCCACGACCTCGATCGTCCGCTCGGGGAGCATCTCGCGCGCGATCGTCGCGCTCTTGTTCGTCGCCGAGAGCTTGCTGCCGACCGTGACGCAGACGATCTCGTCGGTCCCGGCAGCGAACAGCCCCTCGAACGCCTCCTTGAAGGTGCCCGCGCTCGCGGCGGCCGTCGTCGGGAAGGGCGCCCCGGGGGCGAGCATCTTCTCCCAGAAGGCATCGGCGGAGAGCTCGACGCCGGCCTCGTACTCGTCGTCGCCGAAGCGGACGAGCAGCGGGACGACCGTGATGCCGGCGGCGGCGGCCGATGCCGGCGAGAGGTCCGATGCGGAATCGGTGACGATCGAGACCGTGGCCACTGTCCCCTCCAGGCGGTGGTCGGGCCGCAGCGCGGCGCATGCCCCGGATCCGACTGCGTCGGTGGCGGGGATGATACGCGGCGGCGGTCAGTCGGCGGCGGTCACCGGCGGCGTGTCCGGCGTCGGCTCGATCCGGTGCTCGTACGCGCGGAGCCGCCAGAGCGGGAGGACGGCGATGGCGAGGAGCACGAGCGTCGCCACGAGGAGGCCGTCGATGCCGCGGAGGTCAGCCGCCACCCCGCCGAGGAGGCTCCCGCCGATCTGGCCGAGCGCGAGGAAGACGGAGTAGAGGCCCATGATCGCGCCGCGGTCGTGCGGGTACGCCTCGGACATGTCGGCGAGGAGGCCGAGCGCCGCGGGGGTGGCGCCCGCGAGGACGAAGAGCCCGGCGGCGGCGGCCGCGAGCGCGGCGGCGAGGACCAGCCACGAGGCGTCGGCGCCGTGGTTCACCACGAGGCCGGCGACGGCGAGCGCCGCGCCGCCTGCCACGCCGAGGCCGATGATCGTCGTCCGTCGGAACTTCCGGAACCGGTTCCCCCACCAGATGAGCCCGGCGAAGAAGACCACGCCCGCCACGACGAACCCGGCGCTGATCGCGATCGGCGAGAACCCGCCCATGAGCGCCTGGTCGGCGAACTCGGGAGGCGGCTCGCGCACGAGCTGGAAGATCGACTGCCCGGTCCACAGGCCGATCGCCGCGTTCACGGCGATCCACGTCGGCGCGAGCAGCCAGACGTGCGACGCGCGGAGGATGGCCACGTACCGGCGCGGGCTCCCCGGCCGGTGCTCGTGATGGACCGCGTGGTCGGCGCGGGCGTCGCGGACGCCGAAGCGGTAGATCGCCCACGAGCCCACGTACACCCCGGCGTTGAGGAAGAACGAGACCGGACCGACGAGCGTCCACAGCGGGCCGGCGACGACCATGCCCGCGCCGAGCCCCGCGAGGGTCGCCGCCTCGAACCGTGCCGACGCCTTGCCGCGGAGCGCGACGTCCCCCGCAGTCACGAGCGCGATGTAGCCGAGGATCGACGGGATGCTCGCCGCGGACGACGCGCCCTCGAGGGCGCGTGTGATGCCGAGGAGGAACGTGTTCGTCGTGAGGCCCGTGAGGATGACCGCGACGAACCCGAAGAAGGGCCCCAGCTCCATGACCCGGTGGTATCCGACGCGGTCGCCGAGGCTGCCGAACGCGGGCGAGAGGAGGAGCTCGGCCGCGAAGAAGACCGCGCCGAAGACGCCGACGACGAGGGGGCTCACGACCTCCCCGCCGTGGGCCGGGAGATCGGCGAGGTAGTAGACGAGCAGCGTTCCCGTCAGGCCCGTGCTGAACCGGAGCGTGAAGGTCCCGACGATGACGGCCCAGAGCGAGCGCTGCACCCCCAGAGCCTAGCGGCCGCACGCCGGGGGCGGGCGGCGGCGACCGCGCCCGCGTACGATCGGCGGATGCACACCGGATCCACGCCGCCGCCGCGCGCCGCGGCCGCCACGTCCGCCGGGGACGGCGACGCACCGGCGGCCCTGCCCGACGGCCGGCCGCTCGTGCCCGCGCAGGTCGCGCGCGGCGCGTCGGGCGCGGTCGTCGCCCCCCACCACCTCGCGACGGCCGCGGGTCTCGGGATCCTGCGCGCGGGCGGCTCGGCGGTGGACGCGGCGATCGCGACGAACGCCGTCCTCGCGGTCGTCATGGGCGGTGCGTGCGGGATCGGCGGGGACGCTTTCTGGCTCGCCTGGGACGAGGCGACCACCTCGCTCGTCGCACTGAACGGATCGGGCCGGAGCGCCGCCGGGCACGTGGATGCCATCCGGGCCGCGGGCCTCGAACGGATGCCGCTCCACGGCCCGCTCGCGATCACGGTCCCGGGTGCGGTCGCGAGCTGGGGCGCCGCGCACGCGCGCTGGGGCCGCCTCTCGCGCCGCGACGTCCTCGGGCCGGCGATCGAGCTGGCCGAGGGCGGCTTCGCGGCGTCGGCCGGCTGG
>JALOOH010000089.1 GCA_025454515.1 Chloroflexota bacterium | reverse complement strand
CGACTGCGGCGCCCGCCCCGCCCGCGTGTTCACGGCGGATGGCCACTACCGCTGCCGGCCGTGCTGGAAGGCGCACCTCGCGCTGCTCCGCGTCGTGCTGGCGAGGAAGCGGAGGTGAGGTCCCGGCGCGTCTGGCCGGTCCCGTACGGCGCCGGCGTCATCGACCGCAGCGTGGACCACGGCGGCGGGCCCTGCGGCTTCGCCCGCTCCGCGTACGCGGCCGTCCGGGCCATCCGGACCGGGGAAGAGATGCTGCCGCCCCGCAACCTGTCGGGCATCTCCGAGTACGCGAAGCCCGGAGACGCCGCCCGGCTCCGGATGCGACGCGCCCGGGAGGCCCGCAGGGAGTAGGTGCCGGCGCGCACCGCCCTCGCACATAGGGGGTTGACAAGTCTACCGGGCAGGCGTAGTGTCAGCACATGGACCCGTGGTATCGAGAGCGAGCAGACATCCGGGACGCGCTGGACGAGGGACACACCCTCCGCGTGGACTCGGTCTATGACCGCTCCGTCCGGTCCTATAGGACGATGCTCGTGGACGAGCGTGACTATCAGGTCGCGACCGCGTGCTATGACGGCACCAAGGCCGACCGCGACGCCAGCGTCCGGACGCTGACCCGGCTGCTGGACGAGGAAAGGGGAACCCGATGAGCCGCAAGTCGAACAGGTACTCCATGTGGACGTTCACCGCCGTAGACGCCGACCGCCGCGAGGCCAAGGTCATCGTGGAGGTGTGGCTGGACGGTGCTAGCGCCGAGGGCCGGTTCTACGTGACCAGCCCGGACGGCGCCCGGAGCACCGTCATCGAGTCCGCCCCCGTCACCATCGAGCGCTCCGTCTACACCAAGCGCATCCTGCTCGCGGTCGTGGGCGGCAACGGCAAGGTCGCCGGGATGCACCGGACCGTCATCGGCGCGGCCGAGGACTGGGCCGGCAAGGTCGCCTCGCGGCTGGGGCAGAAGGCCCTGCTCGTGGAGCCGCGCACCCCATCGCGCGAGCCTCAGCGCTCCCCGGTGTGGGGCTCCAGCATGAACCGGAGGTGAAGGGACCATGTGCAGCCGACACGACTACGAGCACCTCGGGACGACCGCGACCCGGCCGGCCGTGACCACCGCCACGACCGCCGCGAGCGTCACGCCCGACCCCGTCGAGGCCATCCGCGTCGGGATGACCGAGGCCCCGTGGTGGGCCATCGTGTACCCGTCCGGGCGCGTGTCGTTCATCCACGGCAAGCCGACCCTCCGCGACCTCCAGAAGGCCGTGGGCGGCTACTTGGAGGCGGCCCCGGTCTACTGCCCGGAGGACATCACCGCCTACTGCAACGAGGAAGGCAAACTGGACGGGCTGCCGCTGAACCTCCCGGGCACCGCGTTCATCCGGATGACCGGGGACATCGTCGCCGGCCCGCTCGTCCTCATCGGCGGGCCCGACCGCGACGGCGAGGACACCCCGCTGCCGGCCGACGCCCGGATGCGGCTCGTCCGTGAGGTCATCGAGGCATGAGCGCGATGGAGACGCTGGGGCGCTGGCACCATCACGACTGTCTACTCGTAGACCGGCGGCACCCCGGCCCGTGCATCGTGCCGCCCGAGGCCGACCCGCTCGTGCCCGCGCAGGAGCCCGTGTGGGCCCCAACGCCGGCCCCAGAGCCCCGGTCCCCCCGGGGCTCGCGTCCCGGGCACGCCGGCCGCGTGCTGGCCCGCAGGGACCGGCTGGTGCGGCGCTGGCTCGACCGGACCGGGGAGCGCTGGACCGAGGCGCTCCGGGGAGGCGCGGCCGCGAAGCACGCCCGCTGGGAGGCGTCCATGCGGGCCTGCCCGCCGTGCGTGAAGCCGACCCTGTCGCCATCGGTCGGGGCGTCGAACCCGGAGCGGCGGACCGGGATGCCGAAGCGGTGGCGAGACGCACCGCCCGCCGCAAGATAGGGGTTGACAAGTCTACGCGGGCAGGCGTATGGTGGGCACATGAAGCGACCCGGCCGCACCGCCGGAGGAAGGACGAACCCGATGACCCTGACCGACGAGCAGTTCCGGACCATCCGCGCCGAGGCCGACGAGCGGGCCCGCGCGCTGGCGCTCCGGGTCCGCGACGAACTCCGCGCCGAGCGCGCGGCCGACCCCGTCTACCAGACGTGGCGGCTGTGCCTCGACTGCAGCGAGGCGCCGGACTCCCCGCGCCATCAGGCCGGCTACCGCATGGAGCGGACCGCGTACGACATCGCCGGACACGCGTACGTCGCCCCGCCCGAGCCGACCCCGCCGGCCGACAGCCGCGACCTGTGCGGCTGCGACGAGTGCCGCCCCGGTGGAACCCCGGAGCCGGAGCCCGAGGCCCCCGAGCCGCGCACTGACCAGCGGTGTGTCTACGCCGGCACCGACCACGACGGCGTGTGCGTCCTCGCGAGCGAGGGGCCCGTGTACGGCCCGGGCACGTACGAGGACCACCTCCAGTACGCCGGCCACGACCCGTCCGGGCGCGCGTGCGCGCTCGCGGGGCGCGTGCTCCGGGGGCTCGACCCGATGAGCGACGACGCTTGCCGGGCGTGCATCTCGGACTTCGTCCCCCCGATGACCTCCGAGACGGACCTGAGCGAGCAGCGCACCGGCCGCCTCGCCATCGACGGCGTCTGGTACGCCGTGCAGCGCAACGCGACGACATCCGGCAAGGAGTGGTTCCTGCTCACCGGACCGCGCGGCGCGGTGTACGCGCTCGTGCCGTACATGAAGCAGCCGACCCCGGGAGTCGCGCACCTGTGCGCCATCGCGGAGGGCTCGCGGCGCGACCCGCGCTGGGCTGCCGGCAAGACCTTCCTGTCCGTCGCCGGGCGGCTGGGGTACATCCGATGAACGACTACCCGCTGACCTTCCCGCGCAAGCGCGCCGACCTCTACACCGTCCCGATGGTCGCCTCCCGGGAGCGGTACCACTTCCTCGCCGCGTACTACGCGTGGTGCGCCCGGAAGGGCTTCCCCCCGGGCGCCCGCGACCCGCTGACCGGGCGGGACTGGAGCCGGCTCGACCCGGCGTCCCGACGGCTCGGGCGCGCCGCCTACATCGCGCTCGCCCGCGAGGCGTACGCCATCGCCCGGTCCTACGGCCCGAGCCCGCTGCCCTGAGGGGGTGGTGCGCGAACGCGACGCCGCGTGGAGAAGTCCCGAACTAGGGGGTTGACAAGTCCATCGGGAGGGCGTAGTGTCCTCTCATCAAGCAAGCGCCCCGGCCGCCAGCCGGACGAAAGGAACCCGAGATGACCGCAGCAGCAGGCACCACCAGCATCACCCTCATCCGCGACCGGCGCGGCGACTTCCAGATGCACCTGACCGGCTGCAGCGACATCCGGCGGTCCCACGACTACGCCTATGAGTCCACCGGCCCGGCCGTCTACGCCGGCGAGTCGCTGCTGGACGCCATCGTGGTGGCCGACACCGACATGGCCAGTTGGTTCTGCCGGCAGCCGTACGACGGCCGCGACGAGGAAATCGGTGAGCACTGCTGGTCCACCGAGGGCGTGGACTGGGCGCCGTGCTTCGCGGACGCCGTGAAGGCGGCCGGCATCAAGGTCGGCCGCGGCGTGCGACCGACCATCGAGAAGAAGGGAGAACCCGACATGACCTCCACCGCTACCGCGACCAAGCCGATGACCCGCAGCGAGGCCATCCGCTCCGGCCGCAAGCCCGTCAAGGCCGGCATCGAGGCCATCCTCGCCGGCACCACCACCGCTGACGCGGTGCTCGCGGAGGTCGCGGCCGTCGTGCCCGAGGCGACGCCCGAGGCCCGCGCCGAGACGCTCGGCACGCTGAACGCTGCCGCCAAGGCCCACGACTGGGAGGCCGCCACGGTCATCGTGAACGGCGCCCCTGAGCCGAAGGCCCGCAAGGCCCGCAAGGCCGTCAAGGACGACGCCGGTGTCGTCATCGCGACCGTCGCCCCCGAGCCGAAGGCCGACCCGCTCGCCGGCCGGGTGCTCATCAGCATGGAAGAGCGCGACCGCATCCTCGCGGGCAGCGACAAGGCCCTCATCGCCCGGGTCGAGGCCGGCACGTACGTCCGCCCGAATGGCAAGGCCCCCGGCCGGACCTCCGGCCTGTCCATCGGGTCCGGCAAGGGCTACGCCCGCTGGCGGCTCGCGGTCAGCCTCACCGACAAGCAGGCCGAGCGCGTCACGACGGTCCCGGTCGAGCCCTCGTGGTCGTGGGCGAACCCGGACGGGCGCAAGCCCCGCGAGGCCGCCCGGAAGGCGCACGAGGTCCGCGAGTCCGCGAAGGGCGCGCCGGCTCTCCCGGCCCCCGAGAAGGTCGCCCGGGTCCGCAAGGCGAAGGCCGTCATCGAGGCGACCGAGACGCTCGCCGGCAGCGAGTACATCGCCGCGGTCGGCGCGGACGACGCTCAGGAAGCCCTCGCGGTCCTCGCCGGCGCGTCGGTCGGCGCGGCCCACAGCGATGACCTCCCGTTCTAGCCTCCCTTCTGTCCGCCGACCGGCCCGGGGCCCGAAGCCCCGGGCTGTCGGCGTCTCATCGCCCGACCAAGGCGCGACCGGCTGGGGAACGTCGGCCGCGCACATCGGGACCGCCGCCGGCGTCCGTCTGGGTCGGGCGCTGGCGGCACCACTACGCCCGGGCGGCCCCGCGTCCGGGCCCGGATACCCGCCGCGCCCCGTGCGTGGCACCACGGGCCGTTCCACGAGCCCACAGGAGGTCCCATGAAGGAAGCCGCCGCTGCCCTCCGCACCGCGCTCCGCTTCGCGCAGCGCGACCTACCACCGACGACCGCCCGGGTGGACGGGCTGACGCTCGCGCTCTACCGCGTCGCGTCAGGCGTCACCGGCTCCGAGGTCGCCGGCCACCTGAACGTGTCGAAGCAGTACGTCAGCCGTCTGGAGACGGAAGGGGCTGTCGTCCGCTCGGCCGGCACGTACCGCGCTGCCGTGGACATGCTCGCGGCGGCGAAGGCGCAGGCCGCGAAGGGCGAGTCGTGAGCGCGCTCGTCCCCGCGGCCGGAGAACCCGACGAACCCAACCGCGGGGACTCAGGCGATGCTACAGCGTCGCGACCCGCGGACGCCATCTGGAAGTCGGTCATCGGGGCGACCGGGTCGTTCGGCTGCGAGCGCGAGACGTTCTACCGCGAGACGGTCCGGGACGAGCAGGGCTGGCGCCTCCGCTTCCCGGCCACCGCGGACATCGTCTTCGGCGTCGCCATCGACTCACTCCACGAGCGACTGACCATGCTGCACATGACGGCCGGGCCGACCGACGAGGACGGGCTGCGGGAGTGGCTGCAGGACGCCGCCACCCGGGCCGTGGGCGTCGCCCGCGGGCGCGACCTCGTGCGACCCCTGACCGACGACGAGTGGCTCGCGTTCGCGGAGTCAGTCCTGCTCGCCGGCGAGAAACTGCTCGGGCTCTGGCCCAACCGGGTCAAGGCCAACGGCGACCGCATCCCCGACCCCGAGGGAGCCGGCCCGCCTGTCACGTGGCTCGACCCGGAGCCCGGCACCGTGCTCCGCTCGCAGCACCGGATGTCGGCCCCGGGCGTCGTGGGCGGGCGCGGCATCAGCGGCCGGCCCGACTACGCCGTCATGTCGGCGGCGGACGGCTCCATCGTCGGCTGGGCCGACGTGAAGGCGCTCTCCCGGGCCGGCTCGTACCCGGCGAAGTGGACCGCCGGCGAGGCCGTGGCGTACGACTACATGAGCACGTACGAGAACGGCGGCGTCGTGCCCGACTGGCACGCCTACATCGAGTACCGGCGCGTCGCCAAGCCCTACTGGGCGATGGAGCGGGCCCCCGTGCTGCCGGCGTCCGTCCGGCTCGCGGAGGCGTACTTCACGCGCTGGGAGCGGGCGCTGGACGGGGACGACCCGGACGCCCTGTCGTTCAACCCCAAGGCGTGCGCGCGGTGCGAGTACCGCGAGCCCATCGAGGGGCTGCACCCGGGCTGCCCCATCGGCGGCGCCTCACTAGACATCTCACCCGCCCCGGACGAGTCTGATAGTTGACATCTCGCCCGCCGGCGTGCGACGATACCCGGCACGGGGCGGCCACCGGCTCCGAGCCGACCGCCCCGTCTCAGGCCCCATAGCAGGAGGAACCCGATGGCCCCCGCCCCGCCCCCCGCCCCGGACCCGGCCGCGCTCCCGGGACACGACCCCGCGCTGAACATCCATCAGCGCATGATGCTCGTCACTCACCGCATCGGCTTCATCCCGAAACTGGGCGAGGGTCCGCAGTCGCAGGGCGGCTACGCGTTCGCCCGGGACCGCGACATCAAGGACCGCGTCCGGGACGAGTGCGTCGCCGCCGGCGTCGCCATCCACGTGTCGATGGATGACCGGACCATCGAGGTGCTGCAGGGCGCCGACCGCGACGGCCGGCCCCGGGCGTCCATCCTCGCGACCGTCGTGGGGTCCATCGCGTTCGTGAACGTGGACGACCCGGCTCAGGTCGTGTCGGTCGGCATCCACGGGCAGGGGCTCGACACGCAGGACAAGGCGCTCTCCAAGGCGACCACGTCCGCGGTCAAGTACGGCCTGCTCAACGCGTTCGTCATCCCGACCGGCGATGACCCGGACGCGGAGGGACAGGACGTACCGGCGCACGCGCCCCGCCCCCGCTCCGCGCAGCGCACGCGCCACGACGACGACGAGGCCCCGCCCCCGCAGGGCGATGGCGAGTACGACCCGGGCGTGTGCCCGAAGCACGGCAAGGCGTGGCGGAACGGTCAGTACGGCTGGTACTGCCCGAGCAAGGACGCCGACGAGGAACGCGGCTACTGCCGGTCCCGTCCGTCGAAGTCGTGGCAGCAGTCACAGGAGCGGTGACGATGAGCGCCCCCGTCCCGACCTCCATCACCATGACCCTGCGGGAGGCCGCCATCAAGGTGTCCACTGCCCCCGGCCCGCGCTCGGGCCCGCCCGGCACCCGCCCGCTCGTCTGGATAAGCGTGCGGACCGCGAGCACCGGGCTGTCGCTGTTCATCGAGTCCCCGGAGCAGGCCGACGCGCTCGCGGTCGCCTGCTCCGAGGCACGCGCCGCGTTCACTCAGGAGGAACCCGCATGAGTAAGACGCCGCCCTTCGGCTGGTCGCTGCCGAGGGGCTACGAGTTCGAGAACCTGTCCACGTGCGCCTCGTGCGGCGCCGAGATTGGCTGGTACTTCACGAACAAGGGCAACCGCTCGCCGCTGAACCGTGACGGCATCTCGCACTTCGCGACGTGCCCGTCCGCCGCGGTCCACCGCAAGCCGCGGGAGGCGCTCCGGGCCATGCCCGCCCAGAGCAACAACGTGCTCTCTCAGGCCGTTCGCGACGAGCCCGGCGTCCGGGACGCCGTGGAGGCCCGACGCCGGCGCATCCTCGCGATGGTCTACGCCGAGCCCGACACGTGGTCGGCCGGCGCGATGGCCCGATGGGAGGACGAGAAGGGCATCGAGCGCCCGCCCTCGTCCGTCTCGGCAGCGTTCACCACCATGTTCCGGGAGGGGCTCATCGTCCGCCCGGTGGTCACCAAGGGCCGGCACGGGCACGCCGAGGCCGTCTACCGCATCTCGCCGGAGTTGGCCGCCACGTGGAACGGGGAGCCGGGCACTCTCTCGCACGCCATCGAGCGCGCCCGGCTCGTGCCGAAGCCTACCTCCAACCGACGCAAGGCACCGCGCCTCACGGCCGAGCCGGCAGGGTCCGTCCTGTGACCCGGCTGGAGGCGTACGCCCGGGCGCTCCGGGAGGCGCTGGAGGCCCGGCTCATGGCCATCGAGGGCGGCCCGGACGACGGGACGCTCATGGTCACCGCGAAAGAGGTCGCGGACGTGTTCACCGAGGTGCCGGTCCCGCCGGCCGACGGGCACAGCGCGGAGTTGGCGACCCCGGCGTCGGTCTATCTGGACGCCCGGTGTCACATCTGCGGCGAGAAGGCCCGCGTCATCGTCGGGCTGGAGTCCAAGACGACGGTGGACGACAAGAAGGGCGTCATCGCCGCGAAGGTGGACGCCGGCTCGGCCGTTCACCTGTGCGGTCAGATGCCGCTGCTGCCCGACGCGGACGAGGTGGACGGGCAGATGACGTGGGCCATCGGGCCGATGGGCGACTGCCCGTTCCCGGCGTGCGTGCTGCCGGCCGAGCACGAGGGCCCCCACATGGACATCGAGCAGGCGCAGGCCGCGGACGGATGACCCGCCCGGCCTGCGCGGTCTGTGGCTCCCCGGTCAACACGGCCGGGGAGTCCCGCTGCTGGCGCCACAGACGGCCCCAGACGGCCGGCAGGGCCCGGAGACTATCCGGACGACGCGACCCGGTCACCGAGGCCGTATGGGCCGCCGTTCGCGCCCGTGACGGACGCTGCGCGGCAGCCCGTGCCGGGCTCCCGGACGGGAGGCCCTGCGAGGGCCCGACCGAACTCGACCACATCCTCAACGGCGGCCTGTCGCTGCGCGGGCCCTCGACCCCGGAGAACCTCGTGGCGTTGTGCCGGTGGCACCACCGCTACAAGACCGAGCACGCTGCCGTCTGCCGGCGGCTGCTCGTCGCCTACCTCGCGAACCTGTCGCTCCGGCGCCCCGGCGCCGGCGTAGAGTGAACGGTCCGGGCCGGCCCATGCATGAACGCACCGGCCGCCCGGGCCAACCCGACGACGAACCCGACACGGAGGCCCCGATGGGGAACAAGTACGACTGGTCGCGTATCGACCACGCCGCCCCGATGCACGACAAGGTGCTCGCCCTCCCCGACGACGGCACGCGCTGGCGGTGGCTCGTGACCGTGCTGCTCGCCGGACGGATGAACACCCCACGGCTGACCCGCCGGCAACTGCTCGCCTCCCGGGTGGATGACCACGACATCGGAGCGATGCTCTACGCCGGCCTGCTCGACCCGGACCCGGACGACGGGGAGGCGTACATCGTCCACGACTGGGCCGAGTACCAGCCCCGCGCCGTGACCATCGACCCCTCGCGCGCGGGCACGCGCCCGTGCGCGCATCCCGGGCGCGCATCCCGGGATGCAGCACCGCAGGCATCGCGACGCAACGCAACGCAACGCGACGCTACGCT
>JALOOH010000273.1 GCA_025454515.1 Chloroflexota bacterium | reverse complement strand
CGGCCGAGGTCTCGGCCCCGCCGGCGCCCGCCGGCGCCTGAACGCGCGAGGCGGCGCGCCGCTCGCGGCGCGCCCGCCGACCACCGCACCATCCCCTGCGGCCCCGGACCTCGCGGTCCGGGGCCGCGGTCCGTCGACCCCCGCGCAGTGGGTCGGTCAGACCGATCGCGAGGGGATCCGGCCCTTCTCGATCGCGTCGAGGAACGCCCGGTAGTCCGCGAGGTTCTGCTCCGCGTAGGCCTCGCCGAAGTCCGCCATCGCCTCGACGAAGCGACCGCTGCCGCCCAGGTACGCGGCGATCGCGATCCGGTCGCCCGAGCGGGCGTGCGCACGGGCGAGGGCGCCGCCGCACAGCCGCACGTACAGCGAGAGCCCGTCCGGGGTCGCGTTCCCGAGGTCGTACGACCACTTCATGTCGGCGAGCTGGCGGACGTAGTAGTGCCGTCCGCTGCGGCCGATCGCCCAGCCGAGGAAGATGTCGCTCGTCGCCTGCATGAGCCGCTGCCCGGCCACGACGCGGTGGGCATGGTTCTGATGCCGGCTCTTCGGCAGGTGCTGCTCGAGGGCGGACTCGCGCGCCTCCTTGACCTGCAGGAAGAGCGGGTCGTTCTCGTCGCGCCCCTCGTACAGCGCGACGAACGCTGCGAGTCCCACGCTGCCGACGCCGACCACCTTGTGCGCGATGTCGACGAGCCGGTAACGATCGAAGAGCTCGCGGCGGTCGTCGCGGAGCGAGCGCCGATACCGTGCGTCCACGTACTCGATCCAGGCGGGGGTCGTGACGTCAGGCACGTGGACGATCACGGGCGGCTCGTCCACGAAGCGACGGCGGCCGTCGATGACCGCCGTCAGGCGGTCGAGCGACCGGAAGTGGTCGCGGGTGCGAGCCTCCTCGATCACCGCCTCGACGGTGTCGTGGATCGCACCCGGCGGGATGCTCGCCGCGAGGTTCTCCACGTCGATCCGCGAGTACCAGACGTCGAGGTCGGTCACCTCCGCGAGCTCGCGGATCTTCTCGCGATAGCCTCGCGCGGCCGCGGCCGTCGCCCGGCGCGCGTCGCCGGCCTTCCCGCCGACCTCGCGGGTCGCGATCGCGACGCTCGCGGCGAGACGCTTGACGTCCCACTCCCACGGCCCCCGCAGGGTCTCGTCGAAGTCGTTCACGTCGAAGACGAGATGGCGGTCGGCCGCAGCGTACCCGCCGAAGTTCATGAGGTGCGCGTCGCCGCACAGCTGGACCCGGATCCCCGTGTCCGGGGTCGCCGCGAGGTCGGCGGCCATGATCGCGGCGGCGCCACGGAAGAAGGCGAAGGGCGACGCGGCCATCCGTCCGTATCGCAGGGGGACAAGGTCGGGGATGCGGTGCTTCGCCTGGTGCTGGAGGATGGTGACCGGGTCGGTCCGGTCCGTCGCCGGCGACCAGTCGCCCTGCTTCGGCCGACTCAGCCTGTCGCGGCGGGCGCGGCCGAGGGCGATCCGCTCGGCGACCGTCAGGTAGCCGGCGATGCCGGACGGGGCCGTCCGGTCGTCCGTCCCGGGCTCGCGCTCGCCGGGGACGACCCGTCCCCCGGCGTCGTCGTCGGCGCCGCGCGCCGCGTCAGCGTGGATCATGCCGCCTCTCCCTGCATCGGCTCCTCCGGCGGTCGAGGATACGCTCCGCGCCCGCGCCCGGACTCGCTAGACTCCCGCCATGGCCGATCCCACCCGACCAGTGAAGCGCGACCCGCTCGCCGACCGCGTCGTCGCGGGGAGCCGCTACCTGACGATCGCGGCGGTCGTCGGATCCTTCCTCGCCTCGATCACGGTCCAGGTCTACGGCCTGATCCGCGCGGTCGCGAACGCGTGGGACGCCTTCGTGGTCCGCGACTTCTCGGACGAGGCGGCCAAGGAGGTGCTCGTCGACGCGGTCAGCACGATCGACCTCTTCCTCCTCGGAACGATCCTCTTCGTCTTCTCCATCGGCTTCTTCCAGCTGTTCATCGAAGAGGTCCCGAACGTCCCGCGCTCCCTGAAGGTCGAGTCGCTCGCAGACCTCAAGGCGAAGCTGACCGGGGTCGTGATCGTGGCGCTCGTCGTCGCCTTCCTGGGGCAGGCGGTCGAGTGGGACGGGCAGAGCACGGCGATCGTCGCCCTCGGGCTCGGGATCGGCGTCGTGATCCTCTCCCTCGGGTTCGTCACCCGGTACCTGGAGGTCGGGCCGTCCGTGCTCGAGCGCGGCTCGGCCGTCGTTGACGACGAGGGGTCTAAATCCGATAATCCAACTCGGGATTAGATCGACGCCGGCGTCCCGGCCCGCACCCCCAGCCCCCAGGAGCCCTCGACCCATGACCGTCCAGCGCGAGATCGTGTCGACCGAGTACCAGTACGGCTTCCACGACCAGGTGGACTACCTGCGGGAGACGAAGCGCGGCCTCACCCGCGCGACGGTCGAGGAGATCAGCGCGATCAAGGGCGAGCCCGACTGGATGCTCGAGTTCCGCCTGCGGGCGTACGAGCACTTCCTCGCCGACTTCGACAAGATCGTCTACTACCGCAAGCCGTCCGAGCGCGAGGAGAAGTCCTGGGACGACGTCCCGGAGCAGATCAAGCAGACGTTCGAGAAGCTCGGGATCCCCGAGGCGGAGCGCAAGTTCCTCGCCGGCGTCGGCGCGCAGTACGACAGCGAGGTCGTGTACCACTCGGTCCGCGAGGAGCTGTCGAAGATCGGCGTGGTCTTCATGGGGACGGACCAGGCGCTGAAGGAGTACCCGGAGATCTTCCGCCGGCACTTCGGGACGGTCGTCCCGCCCGAGGACAACAAGTTCGCGGCGCTCAACAGCGCGGTCTGGTCCGGCGGGTCGTTCGTGTACGTCCCGAAGGGCGTCGAGGTCCCGCTCCCGCTCCAGGCCTACTTCCGGATCAACGGCGAGAACACCGGCCAGTTCGAGCGGACCCTCATCGTCGTGGACGAGGGCGCCAAGGTCCACTACATCGAGGGCTGCACCGCCCCGATCTACTCGACCGACTCGCTGCACGCCGCGGTGGTCGAGGTCGTCGCCCTGCCGGGCTCCAAGGTCCGCTACACGACGATCCAGAACTGGAGCCGCGACGTCTACAACCTCGTGACCAAGCGGGCGCACGCACACGCGGGCGCCACGGTCGAGTGGGTGGACGCGAATACCGGCTCCCGCCTCACGATGAAGTACCCGGCCATCTACCTGCTCGGCAAGGGGGCCAGGGCCGAGGTGGTGAGCGTCGCGTTCGCGGGGCACGACCAGCACCAGGACACCGGCGCGAAGGCCGTCCACCTCGCGCCGGACACCACCAGCCGGATCGTCAGCAAGTCGGTGAGCAAGGACGGCGGCCGCGCCACGTACCGGGGCACCGTCCGCGTCGCTCCCGGCGCGACCAACGTGACGGCCTCCGTGCGGTGCGACGCCCTGCTCCTCGACGACCACAGCCGGAGCGACACGTACCCGTACATCGATATCGGCGAGGACGACACGACGATGTCGCACGAGGCTGTCGTGGGGAAGGTGTCCGCGGAGCAGATCTTCTACCTGATGAGCCGCGGCCTCACCGAGAACGAGGCGACGAACATGGTCGTCCAGGGGTTCCTCGAGGTCTTCACCAAGGAGCTCCCGATGGAGTACGCGATCGAGTTCAACCGGCTCGTGAAGCTCGAGATGGAGGGCTCGCTCGGATGACCACGGGGACCGAGGAGGCGCGCCCGACTGATCCCGCCGCCGCACCGACGGCGGCCGAGCCCTTCAGCGCGGCTGCGGCCGGACCGGCCGGGACGGCCGCCGACCGCGCAGCGCGCGCGGCCGCGCGCAAGCTGGCCGCCGAGGCCCGCGCCGCTCGGCGCGGGCCTGCCGACCTGCCGCTGGCGTACGCCACAGAGGCCACGATCCGCGCGCGCGCCGCGGCCGCCTCCGAGCCCGCGTGGCTCGTGGACGACCGGCTGGCCGGCCTCGCCCGCCACGCCGAGCTGCCGCT
>JALOOH010000272.1 GCA_025454515.1 Chloroflexota bacterium | reverse complement strand
GACCCGTCGTTGAGGTTCACCTGGCTCACGACGAACCCGCTGCCCGCGGGCAGCGTCGCCGCGTCCACGGTCACCTCGTGGTTCTGCGCGGTGACCTGCACCGTGCCGCGCGACTCGTCGCGGACCGGGTGGTTCGCGCCGTGGTGCCCGAACCGCAGCCGCCGCGTCTCCGCGCCCGCGGCGCGCCCGACGATCTGATGACCCAGGCAGATCCCCAGGAGCGGCCGGCCGTCATCGATGGCGGCGCGCGCGAGGGCGACCTGCGGATCGAGGCGTGCCGGGTCGCCGGGTCCGGGCGAGAGGACGACGCCGTGGACCTCCGGGGCGAGGACGTCTTCCGGCGTCGCCGTGTGCGGCAGGATCCGGACGCGCGCGCCGCGGGCGCGGAGGCTGCGGACGATGCTCGACTTCAGGCCCAGGTCCACGATCGCGACGAGCGGGCCGGGCTCGGCCGGATCGCCCACATCCCGAGGCGCCCCCGGCGAGACCAGGCGCACGAAGTCCTCGTCCTCCCACCGCGGGAGCGCGCGGGCGGCCGCGACGGCCGCGCGCGAGTCCGTCTCGCCGGGGGCGGTGACGACGGCGCGGACCGAGCCGTGGGTGCGCAGGTGGCGCGCGAGGGCGCGGGTGTCCACGCCGGCGATCGCCGGGATCCCGTGGCCGCGCAGGAGAGAGGCGATCTGTGCCGCGTCGTCCGCCACCGCCGCGGTCGCGTTCGCGACGACGAGGGCCCGAAGCCAGGGGCGCTCCGACTGGTCGTCCGCGACGAGCCGACCGTGGTTCCCGATCAGCGGGTACGTCATCACGACGACCTGGCCCGCGTAGGACGGGTCCGTGCACACCTCCTGGTATCCCGTCTGGCTCGTGTTCACCACGAGGTCGCCGCCGGCCGCCGCGGGCGCCCCGAACGCACGCCCGGCGAAGACGGTCCCGTCGGCGAGCGCGAGGAGCGCCGGCCCGGCATCGCCAACGCGCGCGTCCACGATGGAGGCGGGATCGGGGAGCGGAGGCACGGTCATGCGAGGCGGTCGGGCGGGACCGGGGTCGTCGGCGGGCGCGACGGCCGCGCGCGCGGCGGACGCTGGTGGCACGACACGATGCGGACGCCTCCTTCCCGGCCTCACGGGACCGGACCGCCGGCCTCACGGGACCGGCCTGAAAGGGACCGGCGAAGCGTAGCACGACGCCGGCGACCCGAGCCCTGCCCCGGCCCCGGGCCGGCCGGGACCCGACCCGCCCCCAGCCGACGCGCTACCATCGCGCGGCCGGAGAGGCCGGAGAGGCCGGAGAAGCCGGCGACCGAGGCGTCGGAGGCGTCGGAGGCGGCGAGTGCGAAGACCCTGGCTGGGAGCCCGGCGGGACCAGGCCGAGCGGTATCTCCTCGTGACGATCGCGGCGTTCGCCATGACCGTGGCGGGCATCCGCTGGTTCCTCGACGCCACCGGCTACCCGAAGGTGGGCGGGGGCGGGCTGCACTTCGCGCACATGCTCTGGGGCGGGCTCCTGCTCATGGTCGCGGTCGTCCTGCCCCTGCTCTTCGTGGGCCGTCGGGTGCTGCTGCTGTCCGCCGTCGCCGCGGGCGTGGGCGTCGGCCTGTTCATCGACGAGATCGGCAAGTTCATCACGGAGGAGAACGACTACTTCTTCGCGCCGGCCGCACCGATCATCTACGGCTCGCTGCTGCTGTTCGTCGGCCTCTGGCTCGTCGTCCGCCGCCGGCGATCGACCTCGTCGTTCGACGCGATGCAGTCGGCGGCCGAGGCCGTGGGGGCGGGGCTGGACGGCCGCCTGAACCGCGCCGACCGCGACCGGGTCGTGGCGCGCCTCTCGCGCGCCCGGCGGTCACGGGAGCCGGTCGTCGCGGCGATCGCGGAGCGCCAGGCCGCGATCCTCACGTCGGTCGAGATGGAAGGCCTCCTCGTGCCGCCGGGCTGGATCGCGAGCGGCCGGGCGCGGGAGACGCTGGAGCGGTGGCTGCCCATGCGCGTCGAGCGCGTGCTCATCGTCCTGGGCCTCCTGTGGTCCGCGCTGGAGGCGTCCTTCGCCGCGATCCTCCTGCTCGACGTCCTCTGGATCGGCGACCCGCTGGATCTGCCGATCCCCGTCGGCCCGATCGAGGTGCCCGAACAGTCGATCTGGGCGGTGCTCGCGCTCCTCGTCGTGGCCGGCGTCGGCACCGCCAACGGGGTCGCGGCGATCACGATCATGCTCGGCCGTGACCGGACGGGCGCTCGCCTGGCCACCGCGGCGGTCCTCGTCGGCCTCGTGGCCGGCGGATTGCTCACGTTCTACGTCGAGCAGTTCGGCGCGATGGCGGCCACGCTGCAGCAGCTCGTGCTCCTCGCGCTGCTCGTGGACTTCGGCGACCGGCTGGACGAGCGACTTCCGGCGCATCACGAGCGCCCCGGTGATCGCGCGGGGACGACAGCGGAGACCGGAGCGGCGGCCGGAGTCGCGACCGGGAGCAGGGGCGCGGCGCCGGCAGCGCAGGAGACGGGAGGGCTGTGATGTGATCGGGACGGCAGATGTCGTCGTCATCGGGGCGGGCGTGCAGGGCGCGAGCCTCGCGTTCCATCTCGCCCGCCGGGGCGCCAGCGTCGCCGTCGTCGAGCGGTCGACCATCGCCGCGGGCGCGACGGGTCGCTCGTCGGG
>JALOOH010000271.1 GCA_025454515.1 Chloroflexota bacterium | reverse complement strand
CCGACTGCCCCTGGTACTTGGAGCCCAGGCCGGGCGAGCCGTACGGCCGGTCCACGGAGGACGAGAGGACGAGGAAGCTGATCTGGCCGACCCGCATCCCCGGGTACAGGGCGATCGGCAGGTTGGAGACGTTGGAGAGCTCGAGCGTCAGGTTCCCGCGCCAGCCGGGGTCCACGTAGCCCGCGGTGGAGTGGATGAGGAGGCCCAGGCGGCCGAGCGAGCTCTTGCCCTCCAGTCGCGCGACGAGGTCGTCGGGCAGCTCCACCCACTCGAGCGTCTGGCCGAGGACGAACTCGCCCGGATGGAGGATGAACCCCTCGTCCTCCCCCACGGTGACCATCTCGGTCAGGTCGGGCTGCGCCTGGCGCACGTCGATGTACGGGTACCTGTTGTTCCGGAACACGCGGAAGCTGCGGTCGAGATGGAGGTCCACCGACGACGGCTGGAGGTCCCCCGGGTCGTACGGGTCGATGACGATGCTGCGCGCCTCGATCCGGGCGCGGATGTCTCGGTCGGCGAGGACGGTCATCGGCGGCTCCCGTCGCGATCTGCGTAGAGACTGTCCACTTCGCGCTTCAGCGTCTCGAGGTCCTCGAAGCTCTGGTAGACGCTCGCGTACCGGATGTACGCGATCTGGTCGAGCGCCCGGAGCCGCTCCATCGCGAGCTCGCCGATGCGGGACGAGGGGATCTCGCTCACGCCCGCGCCGCGGAGCGCCGTCTCGATCGCGTCGGTGGCCCGGTCGGCCGCGTCGTCCGGGACCGGCCGACGCGTCAGCGCCTTCCGGAGGCCGGAGAGCAGCTTCGCCCGATCGAACTCCTCACGACGTCCGTCCCGCTTGAGCACGACGAGCCGCGCGGCCTCGATGCGCTCGTACGTGGTGAACCGCGCTCCGCACCCCGCGCACTCGCGCCGTCGGCGGATCGTGGCCTGGTCCTCGAGGTCGCGCGAGTCCACGACCCGCGTCTCGCGCTCGCCGCACTGCGGACAGTGCATCGCTCACCTCGTCCCCGGCGTCCGACCACAAGATGTCGTGGTCGAGCGGAAGGATACCACCAGATGTGACGTTCTCAGCGCGCCTTGGGGGGTGGCGGCGCGGCGCGTGCCACGTCCGCCACGTGGTGCGCGAACGCGTCGCGGGCGTGCTGCAGCTCGAGGTATCCCCGCTTCACGGACGCTTGGCCCTCGAGGTCCCGGCCGCGCCCCCGGCCATCCGCGAGGATCCGGCATCCGTGACGGGTGCGGTCGAGCGCCCGCTCGGCCCGGCGCAGGTCCGCCTCCAGGTCGGCGCGGACGGCGTGCGACTGGGGGGACGCGGGGAGCGCCTGCACGTCCGCGACGAACCTCTCGGTCGACGCGAGGGCGGCCTCGACCGCCGGCAGCGCCACCGCGGCGTCCATCCGGTGGCGCCTCACGTCGTCGAGGAGCGCGAGCGCGCCGCCGAGCGTGCCCAGGACCTGCTCGGCGACCCGGGCGACGCCGTCCGCGAAGGCGCGCGAGTCCCTGCTCTCGCGGCCGGCGGTGCGGCTCCGGAGGATCACGTACACGACGAGCCCGGCGAGGGCGATGAAGCCGAGGAGCGCGGCGACGCGGATCGTGTCCATCGGCCTCGCCCTCCTCAGCCCCGCCGCGCCCGGATCTCGGCGGCGAGCGCGGGACCCACCTCGAACAGGTCGCCGACGCCGAACAGGTCCGCGTACTCGGCGAGCGGGGCATCGGGGTCGCGGTTCACCGCGATGATCGTCTCCGCGGCCTGCATTCCCACCCGGTGCTGGATCGCCCCGGAGATCCCCAGCGCGAGGTAGAGGGCCGGCCTCACGGTCTTGCCCGTCTGGCCGACCTGCTGCGCGTAGTCGATCCAGCCCGCGTCCACGGCGGCGCGCGTCGCTCCGACCGCGCCGCCGAGAAGCTCGGCGAGCTCCTCGACCACCCGGAAGCCCTCCGGTCCGCCGACGCCGCGCCCGCCGGCGACGATCACGCTCGCCTCCTCGATGGACAGCGCCTGCGCGGCGGCGGAGACGTGCTCGACCACCGTGACGGCGGGCAGGTCGGCGACGTCCATCTCCTGCGCTGCCTCCACGCGGCCCGGAGCGTCCGCGGGCTCCGCGGTGACGACGTTCGGGGCGAGGAGGATGATCCCGCGGCCCGCCGTGAAGTCGCTCGTCGTGAGCACGCGTCCACCGAGCACGGCCGCATCGACGACCGGACCGTTCCCCGCATCCCACCGGACGTCGACGGCGTTCGCGAGGACCCCGAGATCCAGGGAGGCGGCGAGCATCCCCGCCACGTCGCGGCCGTCGGGGGTCGCGCCCACGATGAGCCACGCGGGCTGCTCGACGCGCGCGAGCGCCGCGATCCGCGCCGCGGCGACCGCCGCGGCCGGTCGCTCCTCCGCGATGGGCACCCCGATCGCGACCACGCGCCCGACGAACGCGGCCAGGGCGGCCGCGGGGCCCGTGGCGTCCGCGGCGACGACGACGCCGACGGCCTCGCGGCCGGCGTCCGCGGCCAGGCGACGGGCGACCGTGGCGACCTCGGTGGACAGGCGCGTGACCGAGCCGTCCGCGACCTCGCCGATCGCCCACACCGCGCCCGGCATCAGAGGAGCCTCCGCTCGTCGAGCAGGTCGACGATCTCGCGCGCCACCTCCGCGGG
>JALOOH010000270.1 GCA_025454515.1 Chloroflexota bacterium | reverse complement strand
GCCCGCCCACTCGTAGAATCGGCGGCGTCCCCGCGCCGACCCACCTGCCGCCGCCCCGTCACCGGAGACCCGCCGTGATCGACCTGTCGCTGACCGACGAGAACCGCCTCGTCGCCGAGAGCGTGCGCGAGTTCGCGGACGCGGAGATCGCCCCGCACATCCGCGAGTGGGACGCGAACCACGAGGTCCACGTCGAGGTCTTCCGGAAGATGGGGGAGCTCGGATACCTCGGCGCTCCGATCCCCGAGCGCTACGGCGGCGCGGGGATGGACTACATCAGCCTCGCGATCCTCTGCGAAGAGCTCGAGCGGGCCGACTCCGCGTTCCGCGTGATCATGTCGGTCCATGTCGGCCTCAACAGCCTCGCCCTGTACCAGTGGGCGAACGAGGACCAGAAGCAGCGGTTCCTCGTCCCGCAGGCCCAGGGCCGCAAGCTCGCGACGTTCGCCCTCACGGAGCCCGGCTCGGGGACGGACGCCGCGGCCCTGCGGACGACCGCGCGCCGGGACGGCGACGACTATGCCGGGGCTCGAGACGGGCACGCTCCACGGCAAGCTCGGCATCCACGCCGGGAACACCGGCACGCTCGCCTTCACCGACCTTCGGGTCCCCGTGGCGAACCGGGTCGGGGAGGAGGGCGAGGGCTTCCTCGTCGCGATGAGCGCGATCGACCAGGGTCGGTACACGGTCGCCGCCGGGGCGGTCGGGCTGGCACAGGCCTGCCTGGACGCGAGCGTGAAGTACGCACACGAGCGTGAGACCTTCGGCCAGGAGATCGGGCGCCACCAGCTCGTCGCCCAGATGCTCGCGAAGATGGAATCGGGGATCCAGGCGGGTCGGCTCCTCGTCTGGAAGGCCGGGTGGCTCAAGAACCACGGCGCGCGCACCACGCGGGAGACGAGCCTCGCGAAGTGGTTCGCCACCGAGCATGCGGTCCAGTGCGCCCTCGACGCGATCCAGGTGCACGGGGCGAACGGCTACAGCAACGAGTTCCCGGTCGAGCGCTACCTGCGCAACAGCAAGGCGGCGGTCATCTACGAGGGGACGAGCCAGCTCCACCAGCTCATCCAGGCCGACTACCTCATGGGCTACCGGGCGGATCGGCCGATCCGGTGCGAGCCCCTGCCGGCGGAGGGCTTCGACCGACTCCCGCCCGGGTCCCACCGGTGATCGACTCGCCCGGCTCTCGCGCGTGATCGACCTTCCCGGCCCCCGGCGGATCGCCGAGGCGTGGCGTCGCTCCGGGCCCGCGGGTCGCGCCGGGCTCGCCGTGGCCTCGATCGCCGCCCTCGCGCTCCTCGGGGCGTTCGCGTTCGGCTTCTGGCACGTCCTCGCCGGCGGCCTCGTGAACGGGAACTGGCGCGCCGGCGGGTTCGGCATCGCGCTGGCGTCGGCGGCGGGCGTGATGCTCTGGATCGACGCGATCGTTCTCCGCCGGCTGGGCGCGCGCGCCGCCTGACCCGGCCGCGCCGATCGTCCCCGTCAGCCCTCTGGCGGCGGGGGCTCCGCGTCGCGATGGCGCCCCTGCGCGGCGATGATGAGCGCCACCGCCGCCACGATGACCGCGCCCGCGACGAGCGTGCGCGGGCCCACGGGCTCGCCCAGGATCACCGCTCCCAGGGCGACCGCGACGACCGGGTTGACGTAGGCGTACGTGGCGATCGTCGTCACGGGTGCGTTCTGGAGCAGCCAGACGTAGCAGGTGAACCCGACGAGGCTGCCGATGCCGATGAGGTAGACCAGGGCGGCGACGGAGGCGGGCGAGACCGCGTCCGGGCGCACGCGCCCCGGCTCGCCGGTGACGATCGCGACGGCGCCGAGCGCGAGTCCGCCCATGAGCATCTGCATGGCCGTCGAGACGAGCGGGCGGCGGGGCAGTGGGGCGCGACGCGAGTAGAGGGTCCCCGACGCCCACGCGATCGGCGAGACGACGAGCGCCACGAGCCCGACCGGATCGAGGGCGGCGCCACCGCCGACCGGGGCGACGAGCAGGGCGACGCCGACGAAGCCGAGGACGATCCCCGCGACGACCGGGCGGGTCAGGCGCTCGCCCAGGAAGACCCGGCCGAGGAGCGCGATCCACAGCGGCAGCGTGGCGATGAAGAGCGCGGCGATCCCGGACGCGACGGTCTGCTCGCCGACCGCGACCATCCCCATCCCGCCGAGCAGGAGTGCCGTGCCGGCGATCGCGGCGGCGCGCCACTGGGCGGGTCCCGGCCTGTCGCCGACGCGGTCGCCGCGCCGGATGGTGATCGCGAAGAGGATCGCCCCCGCGACGAGGAACCGCACGGCGCCCATGGAGAACGGCGGGATCGACTCGACCGCGACCCGGATGCCGAGATACGTGGAGCCCCAGACGACGTAGAGCGTGAGCAGGGCGGCCCAGGCGCGAGGGCTCATGCGGTGCTGCGCGGGGGCGGCGGGCATGACGGAGAGTGTGACGGGCCGGGCGCGCGCGCGTGACCGGGACCCGTGGCGCGGTCCCGAGCGCCCCCGGTCGCGCCGGACGGCCCGACCGGGCCTTCCCGCGCGTGCGAGAATCCTCGGACCATGTCCATCGACGACGCATTCGACACGCTGGCCGGCTCGCTCGTCGGCTTCCACCGGACCTGGGTCGTGTACCTCGGCCTCGAGCTGGGCCTCTTCGAGCGCATCCGGCGGGCCGGAGGGGGCGGGATCGACCTGTCGGCGCTCGCCGCGGACGCGGAGTGCAGCCTCCCGGCCGTGCGCGCGTGGGCGCTCGCCGCGCACGCGTCGGAGATCGTCGACCTCGACGGGTCGGTCGTCCGGATCGATCCCGACATGGCGACCGTCCTGCTCGACGAGCAGAAGCCCGACTACCTGGGCGGCCAGTTCATCTACTCCGTGACCGCGTCGATGGACCACGACGCGCTGCCGGGGGCCATCCGGTCGGGCGCGTTCGCGGCGGAGCGGCCGCCCCGGTACCACCGCGCGATCGAGCGACTGACGCGCCAGGACATCGGGGTGTTCTTCGAGGAGGCGCTCGGGTACCTGCCGGACCTCGTCCCGGAGCTCATGCGCGGCGGGGACATCCTGGACCTGCACTGCGGCGGCGGGCGGTGGCTCGTGGCGATGGCGAAGCGCTTCCCGGAGACCCGCCTGGTCGGCGTCGAGTCGGAGCCCGACAGCGTCGCGCGCGCCATGCGGAACGCG
>JALOOH010000269.1 GCA_025454515.1 Chloroflexota bacterium | reverse complement strand
TTCGTCGCCAGCACGTCCACGACGGAGTCCTGGAACGCCCACGCCAGCTACCCGACGACGTCGTCGGGGAGCGCCGACTCCCGGTCGCCCGGATCCATCCCGGCCGCGGCCCGCGCCTCCGCGACGGCGCGGAGGGCGGCGGTCTTGAGTCCGGAGAAGCTGAAGTCGTCGGTGCCGGGGAGCCAGGCTCGCGGGAACCGGAGGTCGCGGCGGCGGGCCCGCTCGGCGGCCCGCGAGATCGCCGGCCCGCCCGGGTACGGGAGCCCGAGCAGGCGGCCGACCTTGTCGAACGCCTCGCCCGCGGCATCGTCGACCGTCCCGCCCAGGTGCTCGTGGCGAAGGCTGCCGCGGGTGACCGAGAGGAACGTGTGCCCGCCGGAGACGATGAGGGCCAGCGCCGGCAGCGGCGGTTCGGGGCGGTCCGGCGCCGACGGGTCCTCGAGCCACGCCGCGTAGAGGTGGCCCTCGAGGTGGTTCACGCCGACGAGGGGGAGGTCGTGGACGTACGCGAGCGCCTTCGCGAAGTTGATGCCGACGAGGAGGGAGCCCGCGAGGCCGGGGCCGGACGTGACGGCGACCGCGTCGAGGTCTCCCCATCCGACGTCGGCGCCGGCCCACGCCTCCTCGAGCGTGGGGACGATCCACCGCAGGTGGGCGCGTGCCGCGACCTCGGGCACGATCCCGCCGGTCGGCGCGTGCAGCGCGACCTGGCTCGCGACGACCGACGAGAGCACGCGGCGCCCGTCCGCCACGAGGGCGACGCCGGTCTCGTCGCAGCTCGACTCGACCGCGAGCACGAGGCCCCGGCTCATCGTCCGTTCCCCTCTGCGGTGACGGGGCCGCCCGCGCGGGGCGCCTCGCCCGGCTCCGGCAGGGTCGCCACCCACGCGCGGAGGCGATCGAGTCGGTCGGCCATCGCGCCGTCTGTGAACGGCGGCGTCGTCATGACGAGCGCGTCCTCGCCGTCGTCGGTGTAGTAGCGCGGCCGGATCCCGATCGGGCGGAACCCGAAGTTCTCGTACAGGCGGCGCGCGGCGACGTTCGAGACGCGCACCTCCAGGGTCGCATCACGCGCCCCGCGGGCGATCGCGAGGTCGAGCAACGCCATCAGGAGCCGGTCGCCGATCCCTCGCCGCCGCCACGCCGGATCGACCGCGAACGTCGTGATGTGCGCCTCGTCCACCACGATCCACATCCCCGCGTACGCGACGATGCGGCCCCCGAGCCACGCGCAGACGTAGTGGGCGAGGTCGTTGGACTCGAGCTCGGACCGGTACGCGTGCGGCGGCCATGGCGTCCGGAAGCTCTGCTTCTCGATCGCGTGGACCGCGTCGAGGTCGTCCACGTGCATCGGGAGGACCCGCAGCCTCAGCCCCGGGTGCGCGACCATGCGACCTCCCCGGTGGGCGCCGCGATCCCGCGCGGCGGCGTGACGTACTCGGGGACGAGGCGGGCGAGGTCGTCGCCGCCTGCGCGCAGCCGGGCGGCGCCCGCGCGCGCGAGCTCGACGGCAAGCGCGGCTCGTGCCGCGGCCCCGCGGGCGAGCGCATCGGCGGGCGCGCGGCCGTCGAGGTCGACCGCCACGAGCACGGCGCCCGGCGGGAGGTCCGGCTCCAGGCCTGCGGGCAGCCGGATCGCCACGCCCGCCACGTCGAGCGTGCGCTCGGACGGGCCCGCCGGCAGGATCACCGCGACGGGGCGGTCGGGCGGCACCGCGCCCGCTGCCACGGCGGCGGCCGCGAGGACCACGCCGGATCCGACGCCCGCGATGGGCACGCCGAGGCCGGCAGCGAGCCCCTTGGCCGTCGCGATGCCCACGCGCAGCCCGGTGAAGGCGCCCGGGCCGATGCCGACCGCGACACCACCGAGCGCCGACCGGGCGATGGCCGTGCGCGCGAGGAGCGCGTCGATCCGGGCGAGCAGCTCCTCGCCGTGACGATGCCCGGCCGTCCACGCGTCGGCGGCGAGCATCGCCCCGTCGGCCGCCGCGAGGACCACGCAGGCGACGGAGGTCGCCGTGTCGATCGCGAGCACGGGTCGCGCGGCCGTGCTCACCTCGCGGCCTCCAGATAGCGGCGATGGCCGGCGTCGGTCGCGCGCAGGTGGATGCGGCGCCGGTCGTCGGCGAGGGTCTCGATCCGGACCTCGAGGCGCCCGGGCGCGATCTCGCCGCCCAGCCGCTCCGCCCACTCGATGAGCGTGACCCCCGTCTCCTCTCGCTCGTCGAGGAGCCCCGCGGCGATCGCGGCCTCGGGGCCGTCGAGCCGATAGAGGTCCAGGTGGAAGAACGGGAGCCTGCCCGCGTGCTCCGCCATGAGGACGAAGCTCGGTGACGAGACCATCCCCGTCACGCCGAGACCACGGCCGAACCCCTTCGCGAGCTCGGTCTTCCCGGCGCCGAGGTCGCCGGTCACCGCGAGCACGTCACCGGCGCGCGCGACGGCCGCGAGGCGCGCCCCGAGGGCGCGGGTCTCGGACGGGTCGTGCGTCTCGACGACGACATCGTCAGGCATGGCCGGCACGGCCGGAGCGTACACGTCCCCGGCGGCCGACGTGACCGGCCCACCCTCCACGCTACGCGTATCGCTCGAGGTCGGCCAGCGGCACGGCCACCTCGCTCCCGTCGTCGAGCCGGACGAGGCCCGCCCGGAGCCGGACGCCGGCCCGGAAGCGCCGGATCCCGAGGTCC